>NZ_JBFAHX010000054.1:0-44350 GCF_040654435.1 Streptomyces sp. NPDC050703 | reverse complement strand
GCTCAACACCGACCCGCGCCTGGTCACCCCCATCGAGCCCCTGGAGACGGCGACGACCTGGAGCTGGCGTCGGCTTTAAGCTTCTGTCGTGTGCCGGGGGGCACGGCTGTGTGCGGCCCACGGCTGGCGGGCCCCATGCGGGCCGACGACCCGGCCAGGCCCCGGCCCCCGCTCCCAGCCGTACGCCGGCCGGCCTGGCACGCGTGCGACGGACGCGGGAGCCCGCGGCCAGCACGTTGTAGTCCGTCCAGCACGTTGCAGTCCGTGAATAACTGGCCGCGGAGATTGTTCAGCGACGACGTGACCGGCGGCTCCTCCGCATCGGAGATGAAGATCAGCGCCCAGAGGAAGTCGTTGTGTAATCCAGGTGAATGCGAGCGTGGCGAGCGCCGCGAGGACGGGTCGGCGCAACGGCAGCGATTCGGCGGCGTCCGCGTGTCATGGGCGAGCACGAACACCTGAAGTCGACCTGGAACCCGGCGTTGACCAGGATGAGCGCCCAGAACGAGTCGTAGAGCGTCCGGGAGTCGGACATCCACCAGGGCAGCGGAATCTTCAGGAAGAGGCCGTGGAGCGGGACCACGAGGACCTGCTTCGGCAGCAGTTCCCCGCCGTGAACAGCGTCACGAACACCGCGGGCACGGCGATCAGAAGCGTATAGGTGAAGTACGTGCCCATACCGGATTCGGTGTAGGCCTCGCGGTAGTAGTTCGGGGCGTCGATGAAGTCCTGGAGCGCTTTGATCATCACGGAGCCTCTTCCAACCGCATCGGAGCTCCGCCCAGCATTCGAGCCCTGCATCGGCGAGGGCGTCGATGATCCCGTGCTGCCGGGCGGCGGTCAGGCCGTGGGTCGAACCGGACAGAGCCGGTGAGGCCCAGAGCAGCCGTCCGAACGGATCGGTGAGAACTTGGCCCTTCGCGGCCAGCGAGATGACCATCTCGTCGACGCCGGTCGGGCTCGACCGTTAGCACCGGCGATACGCAGCCCACAGCAGTTTGCAGCGGGCTCGGTCCGCGAACCACCAGACCGATACTCGAATTCGATGACACAACCAGACCAAATCCACTGAACTTCGCGAAAGCGCCTAATCTCTGCACTTTCGCGAAGATCGCGTTCCAGACTCTGCATGCGCGGAGCGTGATACCGTCGTGCCGCTCAGTTAAGGCGTGGCTGCTGCGCCTCCTCGAATGATTCCTAGGGGGAATTGAGTATGCATACAGCCGTAACTCGATGGTATTCCAATGGGTGGTACACAAAGCACGACTGCAATACGACACCTACGAGTGCACGTTCAAGATAAACAAAAACAAGGGTACACAAGTAGGTCACCGGCGCCGGGGTGGGCCCACCGTTGCGGCGGGCCCACCTCGCATTTTTGGGAATGCTATCTATGACGACTTACCCCGTCGCCCGCTTGACTGCCCTCACGCAGGGGTACGGCGACCGACGCATCATTGAAGGGCTCGACCTAGCTATCCAGCCAGGCGTCACCGGATTGCTGGGCCCCAATGGAGCAGGCAAGACCACCCTGTTCCGCACCCTCGCCACGATCACGCCACCGCAGAGCGGGAATTTGGAGCTCTTCAGCAAGCCCGTTACCAGTGAACGGGATGTCCGCCAAGTCCGTCCTCGCATCGGCTACCTCCCGCAGGACTTCGGCTACTACCCAGCGTTCTCGATCACCGACTTCGTTCGCTATTGCGCCTGGTTGCGCGAGGTGCCGTCCAAGAAGGCTGAGTCGGCGACCAGGGAGGCGCTGGCTGCCGTTGGGCTGACTGACAGAGCCCGCGACCGTATGAAGTCCCTTTCCGGCGGCATGCTTCGTCGAGCTGGTATCGCTGCCGCCATCGTCGGCTCCCCTTCCCTGCTCCTCCTCGACGAACCCACCGTTGGTCTCGACCCTGCCCAGCGCCTCGACTTTCGTGACCTCATTCGTTCCCTCGCCCGCGCCGGGGCTGCCGTGGTGCTCAGTACGCACCTGGTGGAGGACGTGGGCGCCGCTTGCGACGCGGTCCTCGTGCTCAGCGATGGCCAAGTAGTCCACAGCGGTACACCTCAGCAATTGGCAGCGCTGTCCACACCGACAGCACCAGGAGACAGTCCGCTGGAACGTGGCTATATGACGGTTCTGGGTAACCGCAGGTCGAGCGAGGAAGCTGCATGCTGAACGCTTACTTCATCGAGTTGCGACGGTCGCCCCTGCTCACCGCCTTCCCCGCGATGATCGCGGTGGACCTGCTGGTGCTCTTCGGACGGTCCAGATACTGGATCGGCGTGTGGCCCGAGGCAAGCGTGGCGGCACAGATCGTCACGCTCTTTTTGGGGCCAGTCCTCGCCGGTATTTCCGCCTGGCAGGCCGGACGTTCCTCCCGAGCGGGAATGCCTGAGTTTCTTCTAGGGGCTGCCCGGCCGGGTTGGCGGATAGAGGCCGTGAGATTGGCCGCCACCCTCACACTCGGATTCCTCGCGTACGGAATCGGATGCCTCACTGCCGCAGCCGTCTCGCTCAGCGATGCCGGTCCGGGCTTCTTGTGGCCCTCCTACCTGCTGCTCGGCGCCTCGACTTTGATCATTTTCGCGTCCGTGGGGCATCTGGCCGGCCGCTGGTGGCCCTCTGCGGCCTTCACACCCATCGTGTGCGCACTGGGCTGCTTCATCAGCATGCTGGCCCTGCCCTTCAAATTCAACGTGCTTGCGGGTCCGCCCGATACCCACCTCAGTCCGCTGCCGGTCGCCCTTCGCCTCCTGTGCGCTCTCGCTCTCGCAGTGCTTGCGGTGACGGCACCGCCGATGAGGAGGAAAGCCGAACGCCAGACGCCCCACCGGAAACTGCCACGGCATGTGCGCGGTATAGCCGCCGGGTCGGTGGTCTGCTCCTTCTTCGCGCTGGCCGCAGCCCCAGCCGTCGGCGAACTGCGCGTGGAGCGTCCGGCCTCAGCGACCACGCCGCTGTGCGACCGTGCCAACGACAGCGCCCCACGGGTGTGCGTCTGGCCGGAACACCGGAAGTACCTGCCAGAGCTGACGCGGATGGCCCAGCACCTTGACCAGGCCCCCCAGCGCTGGATCAAGGTACCCGCTGAGTTCCACGAATTCGGACTCCAGCGGACTGACCTGGGAGACGCAGGCTTTCACATTGCCGAAGGGCACGTACGCACCGCAGCAATTGCCATGGCGGATCAGGTGTTCACGGCGTCATTCGGCCGGTGTCGCCCGCCGCGGGACGAGCGCCAAGCGTGGCAGTCCATGGACAACATCCATCTGTGGCTTGAATACCAGGCCGTCGGCCAGGACCCGGCCGTCGCCGACAAGGGGCTCCACCTCGAAGGAGTCTCCACCGCCCAACGCGAAGCAACCAAGGCTGCGCGAATGCCGTCGCCCGAACAGCAGACCTGGGTCGCGCAGGAACGCAGCCATGTACTACGTGAGAGCTCATGGTGCACGCCTGATGAACGGCCCTGATCTGCTGCGCTACGCAAGAGCGCATCGAGGCGGGGCAGTCCTCGCGGGGACCGCTGTCGTTGCACTTGTGTCAGCGCTCTTCGGTGGTACCAACATTGCGCTTCCCTCCATCGGCAGCGGAGGAGTCACCACAGGTGTGCCCTACCGTCAACATCTGCCGCTGCTAACGGCTGTCTTCCTCTCCGCCACTCTTGACGGAGCCATGTCCGCACACGATGCAATAGGTGCAACCACGATGCACCGATTGCGCGTCGCGTACTGCGCTACGCTGACATTGACGGTTTGCGCCTTTTCTTTCGGTACAGAGACCCTTGCCAACGGCCCGGGCTCAGGGATCGTCTTCGTCCGATCCGTCTTGATCTGGCTCGGTCTCGCCCTGCTGTCTGCCCGCATATTGGGGCAACAACTCGGCTGGGCCATCCCTTTGACCTCGGTCCTCTTTCTGGTCTGGTATCCCCTCACCTGGTGGGATTGGACGTCCGCCCCAGCCACCGACCTTTTCAGCTGGACTGTTGCAGCGATTGCTCTGCTGCTCGGAGTTGCCGCGACCGCAGCCACTCCTTGGCGAAGGAAAGTGCTGCTTCCATAATGGATGCCAGCGAGCGTGAAACCCGCGTGCCCAAGTGTTACTTCATCCTCCGGCCGGTTCCATCCAGGCACTGAGCCTCTTCCAACCTGACGGTGTCGACCGCGAGTTGGGCAGTCCTACGCAACGACGAAGCTCCTGGTAGACGAGTTCTCGGCCAAGATCACCTGGGTCCGCCAGGAGCTTCGTGTGCTTGTGTCCCCGTCCTCGATCGAGTTGTCCATCCGCACACTGCGGTTGCCGGCCAGACAACTGACGGTCAGGCGTCAGGACATCGGGACGCGGTGGCGGCGGCTTCCCGTGGCCCGTCAGCCTCTGGCCGAGGCGATGAAACCATGCGGACGAAGGTGTTCGTCATCCTCGACGGCACCCTGCTGCCCATTGACCGGATCGCCGCCGACACCCCGTACTACTCCGGTAAGCACAAGCGCCACGGCGTGAACGTCCAGGTCCTCCATCCGTTCGGACGGCTGCTCTGGGCCTCACCGGCTCTGCCCGGTTCGACCCACGACCTGACCGCCGCCCGGCAGCACGGGATCATCGACGCCCTCGCCGATGCAGGGCCCGAATGCTGAGCGGACAAAATGCTGAGCGGACGAAATGCTGGGCGGACAAGGCGTATCAAGGTTCCGGCAGGCCCGTCCGGGTTCCGTTTCGGGGCTGTCGGCTCCAGCGGTGGAAGCGACGGCACAACACCACCCACGCCAAGATCCGCTGTGTCGGCGAGCGAGCCGTGGCCGCCCTCAAGGGCCGGCGCCTCCTGCGGAAGCTCCGCTGCGGCATCAACCGCATCACCGACGTGGTGAAGGCAGTCCTCGCCCTTCACCAGGCGTCAGCGTGACGTGGGAAGAGCTCACTGCATGCGGTAACCGGCGAACCACATGAAGACGTCGTCCGGAGTGGCGCGGAGTTATCGCGTGCTGTTCTGCTGGAATGCGTTGAGCTCCGTCGTATGGACCTCGACCGTCTCGCCCGTCTTCTTCTCGTACGCGTCGAAGGTGCCCTGGAACGCCTTCTTCGGCACGGCGTCCGAAGAGTTGGACCCCATGGTGACTACGTTCTTCTTGATTGCGCCGGGACATCCGATGTCCCCTCGCGCCTTTCGGCTGCGCCCGGACCGTTACGGCCCCTCTTCCAACAGAGTCCAACACGGCCTACCGTAAGCGCGCACCCCGTGACACGTACGCGCACATCCGACTTCACGTGCATACGGAGGAACGTAACGATGCGTCGATTCCCCTGCCGTACCACCGGCCGAAGAGTGGTCGGATCGCTGGTCACGGTGTTGTTGTGCGCGGGCGGACTCGC
Organism: Streptomyces sp. NPDC050703; assembly: GCF_040654435.1. Lineage (NCBI taxonomy): Bacteria > Bacillati > Actinomycetota > Actinomycetes > Kitasatosporales > Streptomycetaceae > Streptomyces > Streptomyces sp. NPDC050703. The sequence continues at coordinate 38,991 of NZ_JBFAHX010000054.1, read as the reverse complement.
CGCTCCCGCCGCCGCCCGCGACGGTGGCGAGCGGGCGGCGACCGTCGGCACTCCCACCGGACAGCCCGCCGCCGGCCCCGCCGTGAAGCTCCCCGACGGCCTGGCGGCGACCCCGCCCATGGGCTTCAACAACTGGAACTCCACACATTGCCGCGCCGAGTTCGACGAGTCCATGGTCAAGGGCATCGCGGACATCTTCGTCGAGAGGGGCCTGAAGGACGCGGGCTACGAGTACGTCAACCTCGACGACTGCTGGGCCCTGCCCGAACGCGACGCGAACGGCAAGCTCGTCCCCGATCCCAAGCGCTTCCCGCAGGGCATCAAGGCCGTCACCGACTACGTCCACAGCAAGGGCCTCAAGATCGGCATCTACACCAGCGCGGGCACCAAGACCTGCAACTCCGCGGGCTTCCCCGGCGCCCTCGGCCATGAACGCAGCGACGCCCAGCAGTTCGCGGAGTGGGGCATCGACTACCTCAAGTACGACAACTGCAACAACCAGGGCGTCGACGCCAAGCAGCGGTACACCGCGATGCGCGACGCGCTGAAGGCCGCGTCCGAGACCACCGGACGGCCCATCGTCTACAGCATCTGCGAGTGGGGCGAGAACAAGCCCTGGGAGTGGGCGGCCGACGTCGGGCACCTGTGGCGCACCACCGGCGACATCAGCGACAACTGGGGCTCCATGCTGTCGATCATGAAGCAGAACCTGCCGCTCGCGAAGTACGCGGGCCCCGGGCACTGGAACGACCCGGACATGCTGGAGGTCGGCAACGGCGGCATGACCGACACCGAGTACCGCACCCACTTCTCGATGTGGTCGATCATGGCCGCACCGCTGCTCATCGGCTCCGACCTGCGCAAGGCATCCCCCGAGACCTTCGAGATCCTCGGCAACGAAGAGGTCATCGCCGTCGACCAGGACCCGCTCGGCAAGCAGGGCGAGGTGCTCTCCTCGGAGGACGGGCGATGGGTCGTCGCCAAGGAGATGAAGGACGGCAGCCGTGCCGTCGCCCTCTTCAACGAGACCGGCACCGCCCGGTCCATCTCCACGACCGCGAAGGCGGTCGGCCTCCCGGACACCGGCGGGTACACGCTGCGCGACCTGTGGCGGCACAAGAGCTACAACACCGCTGGCCGCATCTCGGCGACCGTGCCCGCGCACGGCACCGTCCTGCTCCGCGTCACGGCCGACGGCGACTGGGCGAAGCAGCCCCCGGCCGTCGAACTCGGCGCCGAGGGCGCGGCGCTGGTCGAGGCCGGCAAGCGGACGGAACTCACCTCCGAGGTCACCAACCTCGGCCGCACCGCCGCGCACCGCGTCGCCGTCACGCTCAGCGGCCCCTCCGGCTGGCGGCTGAAGCCCACGTCGCCCACCACCGCGAAGTCCCTCCGTACGGGGCAGAAGCTCACGACGGCATGGTCGGTCACCGCACCCGCGGGAACGGCCCCGGGGCTGTACGACCTGACCCTGAAGACCACCTACCGCTCCCCGCGGGGCGTCCGGGCCGACAGCGTTCTGCCGCTGACGGCGAACGTGGTCGTCGCGCCTCCCGCGGGCAGCTCGGCCCTCGGCGACCTGCCGTGGATCTCCGCGATCAACGGCTGGGGCCCGGTGGAACGCAACACCAGCAACGGTGAGAACGCCGCGGGCGACGGCAACCCGATCACCATCGGCGGCAGGACGTACGCCAAGGGGCTCGGCGTCCACGCGCCGAGCAGCGTCGAGTACTACGCGGGCGCGGCCTGCGAGAAGGTCACCGCGTCCGTCGGCGTCGACGACGAGAAGCTGACGCGCGGCACGGTCGCCTTCGAGATCTGGGCGGACTCCAAGAAGGTCGCCTCCACCGGCGTCCTCACCAACGCCATGCCGGCACAGGAACTGTCGGCCGACGTAACGGGCGCACAGGTCGTACGCCTCACCGTCACGGACGGCGGCGACGGCATCGACTCGGACCATGCGGACTGGGCGGAGGCGACGATGAGCTGCTGAGGTGACCGGGGCGCGCGTGTGACTTGGGGGCGCGGTAACGAAGGCGCCCCGGTCTCAGAAGCGCGCCCCATCAGCGCCTGCCACCGCACCAGCGGTCAACGCACCGCGCGCGCCGCCGCGCGCTCCACCGCTCATCCCGTCCCGCGCCCCACCGCTCAGCGCCGCCGCGGCCGCCCCCACGAGCCCCGCGTCCGTGCCCATCAGGGCGGGCGCCACCGTCAGGTCACGTACGAAGGACAGCGTGGCGTACTCGCGCAGCGAGCGGCGCAGCGGCGTGAACAGGACGTCGCCCGCCTTGCCCACTCCCCCGCCGATCACCGCGATGTCGATCTCGACCAGCGTCGCCGTGGCGGCGATGCCGGCGGCGAGTGCCTTGGCCGCGCGTTCGAAGGAGGCGATGGCCACCGGGTCGCCCGCGCGGGCGGCGTCGGCCACCGCAGCCGCCGAGGTGTCGCCGTCGGGGCCGGGGAGCCAGCCGTCCGCCACGGCGCGGCGTGCGATGTTCGGGCCGCTGGCGATGCGTTCGACGCAGCCGCGGGCACCGCACGGGCAGGGGTCGCCGTCGAGGTCGACGCTGATGTGACCGATGTGACCTGCGTTGCCCGTGGGCCCCGGGTGGAGTTTGCCGCCGAGGACGAGGCCGCCGCCGACGCCGGTCGAGACGACGAGGCAGAGCGCGTTGTCGTGGCCCCTGGCGGCGCCCTGCCAGTGTTCGGCCGCGGTCATGGCCACGCCGTCGCCGACCAGTTCGACGGGGAGGCCGCCGGTCACCGAGCGGACGCGTTCGACGAGGGGGTAGCCGCGCCAGCCGGGGACGTTCACGGGGCTGACCGTGCCGGCCGACGCGTCCACCGGGCCCGCGCTGCCGATGCCGACGGCGGCGGCCCTGCCCCACAGCCCGCTGGAGGTCAGCTCGCCGAGGACCTCCTCGACCGCCCGCATCACCGTGTCGCCGTCCTCGCGCGCGGGCGTCGGCCGCTGGGCGCGCAGCAGGATGCGCCCCTCACGGTCCACCAGGGCGCCGGCGATCTTGGTGCCGCCGATGTCGAGTGCGGCGACGAGGTCCATGTGCATCTGTGTCGGGTCTCCTGTGATCCGTCGCGATGTCGAAGTGTAAGAGCAGGCGGGAGAGTGCGAAGGTCAGTCTTCCTTGCATCTGACAACGTTGTCCAGGCCCTATGCTCGACGCCACACGCTCATGAACGAATACGGGCGGCCCCAGAACGACCCCAGGACGAGCCCGGAACCAGCTCGGGACGAACCCGGAACGAGCCCGGACCCAGCCCGGAACCAGTCCGGGACGAACCCGGAACGAGCCCGGAACCGGCCCGGGACGGCCTCAGGGCAACCTCGGGACGACCGTACGGGCGGCCTCGCGGCAGGCCCCAAGGCCGCCCCGGACGATCCGGCCGACCCGCACGACACGAGACGACCTGCACGACCCGCACGACACGAGACGACCTGCACGACCCGCACGACCCGCACGACCCGCACGACCCGCACGACCCGGACACCCCATACGCCCCGATGGACGACAGGACAGGACAGCGCACCGTGGCAGAGACCGCCGCCCGACGACCCGCCAGCCGCTACGGCAACCGTCCGACCATGAAGGACGTCGCCGCACGTGCGGGAGTCGGCCTGAAGACGGTCTCCCGCGTCGTGAACGGCGAACCGGGCGTCACCCCCGACACCGAGCGCCGCGTGCAGGAGGCCATCGAGGCCCTCGGCTTCCGGCGCAACGACAGCGCGCGCGTGCTGCGCAAGGGCCGCACCGCCAGCATCGGGCTCGTCCTCGAAGACCTCGCCGACCCGTTCTACGGCCCGCTGAGCCGCGCCGTGGAGGAGGTCGCGCGGGCGCACGGGGCGCTGCTCATCAACGGGTCGAGCGCCGAGGACCCGGACCGCGAGCAGGAGCTGGTGCTCGCGCTCTGCGCGCGCCGGGTCGACGGTCTCGTGATCATCCCGGCCGCCGACGACCACCGTTACCTGGAGCCGGAGATCGCCGCCGGTGTCGCGACCGTCTTCGTCGACCGGCCCGCGGGGAGGATCGACGCCGACGCGGTGCTCTCCGACAGCTTCGGCGGGGCCCGGGACGGCGTGGCGCACCTCATCGCGCACGGGCACCGCCGCATCGGCTTCATCGGCGACCAGCCGCGCATCCACACGGCGATAGAGCGGCTGCGCGGCTACCGTGCCGCGATGGAGGACGCGGAGATCCCCGTCGACGAGGCGTGGGTCTCGCTGGGCCCGACCGATCCGGAGCGGGTGCGGAGGGCGGCCGAGGAGATGCTGGGCGGCCCCGAGCCCGTGACGGCGATCTTCGCCGGCAACAACCGCGTGACCGTGACGGTCGTGCGGGTCCTCGCCGCTCTCGACCGGCCCGTGGCCCTGGTCGGCTTCGACGACATCGAGCTGGCGGATCTGCTCGACCCGGGCGTGACCGTGGTCGCGCAGGACGCGGCGCAGCTCGGCAGGACGGCGGCGGAGCGGCTGTTCCGGCAGCTCGACGGCGCGTCCGGGGCCCCGGAGCGGGTCGAGCTGCCGACGCGGCTCATCCAGCGCGGCTCGGGCGAGCTGCCGCCGGCGGGCTGAGAGCCCGTGTCACGGTCCCGGCCGGCTCAGCAGGCGGGCAGGCCGGGCAGCGGGTCGGCGGGTCGGCGACGATCGCGGCGAGCGTCGGCCCCGTCGACGTACGGCGGAAGGGCGAGGAGCCCTCGACCGCGGCGTGCGGCGTGGCGCCGAGTGCCCGGACGCCGGAGGCGGGGCCCCCGGGTCGTGTCCCTGTGTCCCTGTGTCCCTGGGCGCGCTCGGGCGCCCTGTAGCCCCAGGGAGCGACCCGTTCCCCCGCTGCGGGTCAGGCGTGCCCGCCACCACCGCCGCCCCGTCTCCGCGCGCCATCACTCTGTGGCGGACGGACTACGGAGCGGCAGTGGTAGCGGGCTCGGCGTCACCCGTTCGGGGCAGTCGGCTACTTGCCCGTGAGGTCTCCGCGGCGGGGGCCCGCGAAGCCCTGGAGCCGGGCCAGGGTCAGGCCGGTGAGCCGGGTGACCTCGCCCGCGTCGAGGGCGCCGCAGTCCAGGCCGCGCAGCAGGTATCCGGCGAGGGCCTTGGCGGTGGCGGGCTCGTCGGCGACGGCGCCGCCCGCGTGGTGGCCCGCGTAGGCGGCGAGGCGCGCGGCGGCGGCCTCGAAGCCCTCGCGGTAGAAGGCGAACACGGCCGCGTAGCGCGTGGGGATGTGGCCGGGGTGCATGTCCCAGCCCTGGTAGTAGGCGCGGGCCAGGGCGCGCCGGGTGAGGCCGAAGTGGAGCCGCCAGGCGTCGTGGACCTGCTCGGTGGTGCCGACGGGCAGGACGTTGGTGGAGCCGTCGGACACGCGTACGCCGGTGCCCGCGGCGGCGACCTGCATGACGGCCTTGGCGTGGTCGGCGGCCGGGTGGTCGCTCGCCTGGTGGGCGGCGCTGACGCCGAGGCAGGCGCTGTAGTCGAAGGTGCCGTAGTGGAGTCCCGTGGCGCGGCCCTCGGCGGCCTGGATCATGCGGGCGACGGCGGCGGTGCCGTCGGTGGCGAGGATGGACTGGCTGGTCTCGATCTGTATCTCGAAGCCGATCCGGCCCTGCTCAAGGCCGCGCGCCTTCTCGAACTCCTCCAGCAGGCGCACCATCGCGGTGACCTGCTCGGGGTAGGTCACCTTGGGCAGGGTGAGGACGAGGCCGTCGGGGAGGCCGCCCGCCTCCATGAGGCCGGAGAGGAAGACGTCGAGCGTGCGGATGGCGCGGTCGCGCACGGCCGCCTCCATGCACTTCATGCGGATGCCCATGTACGGGGCCGCCGTGCCGTTCCGGTAGGCGTCGGCCACCAGGCGGGCCGCGCGGGCGGCGTCCTGGTCCTCGTCGGCGCCCTTGTAGCCGTCCTCGAAGTCGATGCGCAGGTCTTCGACGGGCTCGCGCTCCAGCTTGGCGCGCACGCGCGTGTAGACGGCGTCGGCCAGGTCGTCGCCGAGGCCGAGCACGGAGGCGAAGGCGGCGGAGTCGGGGGCGTGTTCGTCGAGCATGGCGAGAGCCTGGTCGCCCCAGGTGCGGATGGTCCCGGCGGTGAACTGCTCACCGGGGACGTAGACGGTGTGGACGGGCTGGCGGGTGCCGGGGTCTCCGGGATAGCGGCGGTCGAGCTCCGCGTCCACGGGGGCGAGGGAGGCGCTGATGCTCTCGCTGACCGCGTCGGCGAGGCTCGTCGCCACCTGCTCTTGCTGACCCATTGCTGCATCCTCCACACAGTTGGCGCCGCGCCCGGCGTTTCCGCTTCACGGAATCATTAATCCGTATAGCGAAGTTATCCGTGACCTTCGTGCTGGTCAACACCCTCCCGTGTCCTGCATCCGTAGCGGACCACGGCGGTTCACGCGTGTCCCGGGCCGTACGGGCGGCCTTGTTGGCCAGTGTGAGCCCATCCCCGCGCGCCCACGGCAGGACCGCGCGGCCCCGACCGAAGGAGACCGTGTGCCGATCGACTCCCGCTTCTCGCGCCGAACCGGTCTGCGAGCCGCGCTCGCCGCGACGGCGGCGCTCCCCGTGTTCGGCGGGGCACTCTCCGGCGGCCCCGCGTACGCGGCGGGGGCACGGCCCGGCGCGCGGGCGCCGGAGACCCGCCTGGAGGTCATGACGTTCAACCTCCGCTTCGCGAGCGACAAGCCCCCGCACACCTGGGCCCAGCGCCGCCCGGTCACCAAGGAGCTGCTGCGCCGCGCCGAGCCGCACGTCATCGGCACCCAGGAGGGCCTGTACTCGCAGCTCCGCGACATCGAGTCCGACCTCGGCGCGGACTACGACTGGATCGGCACGGGCAGCGGAGGGGGCAGCCGCGACGAGTTCATGGCCGTCTTCTACGACACCAGGAGGCTCACCCCGCTGGAGTACGAGCACTTCTGGCTCTCGGACACCCCGAACGTCATCGCGTCCAACACCTGGGGCGCCCGTTCGGTCCGCATGGCCACCTGGGTCCGCTTCAAGGACCTGAACACCGGTGGCGAGCTGTACGTCCTCGACACGCACCTGGACCACATCAGCCAGAACGCGCGCGCCCGCTCCGCGACGCTGATCGCCGAGCGCGTCGGCCGTCTCGACCAGGCCAAGCCGCTCGTCGTGACGGGCGACTTCAACGCCACCGCCCACAAGAACGTCGTCTACGACACGCTCCTGCGCGCCGGCCTCGTCGACACCTGGGACGCGGCGGAGCAGCGCGGCAAGGCGTACGCCACGTACCACGGCTACAAGCCGCCCACCCCGGACGGCAACCGCATCGACTGGATTCTGACGCGGCCCACGGCGCGGGTCCACGCGGCCTCGATGAACACGTTCTCGCTCGGCGGGCAGTACCCGAGCGACCACCTGCCGGTGCAGGCGACGCTGACGCTGTGACGCGCGAAGGCCCCCGCGCCGCCACACGGGCGGGACGGGGGCCTCGTACGCACGACGGGGTCAGCCCTTGCGGGCCTTGACCTCTTCGGTGAGCGCGGGGACGACCTCGAAGAGGTCGCCGACCACGCCGTAGTCGACCAGGTCGAAGATCGGGGCCTCGGCGTCCTTGTTGATGGCCACGATGGTCTTCGAGGTCTGCATGCCCGCGCGGTGCTGGATCGCGCCGGAGATGCCGGAGGCGATGTAGAGCTGCGGGGAGACCGACTTGCCGGTCTGGCCCACCTGGTTGGAGTGCGGGTACCAGCCGGCGTCGACGGCGGCGCGGGAGGCGCCGACAGCGGCGCCGAGCGAGTCGGCGAGGTTCTCGATGAGCGAGAAGTTCTCGGCGCCGTTGACGCCGCGGCCGCCGGAGACCACGATCGCGGCCTCGGTCAGCTCGGGGCGCCCCGTCGACTCGCGCGGCGTGCGCGAGACGACCTTGGTGCCGGTGGCCTTCTCGGAGAACGAGACGCTGAGCGCCTCGACGGCGCCCGCGGCGGGGGCGGCCTCCACGGCGGCCGAGTTCGGCTTGACCGTGATGACCGGGGTGCCCTGCGAGATGCGGGACTTGGTGGTGTACGAGGCGGCGAACACGGACTGCGTGGCCACCGGGCCCTCGTCGCCGGCCTCGATGTCGACGGCATCGGTGATGATGCCGGACTTGATGCGGACCGCGAGGCGGGCCGCGATCTCCTTGGCCTCGGCCGACGAGGGCACCAGCACGGCGACCGGGGAGACGGCCTCGTACGCGGCCTGGAGCGCGTCCACCTTCGGTACGACGAGGTAGTCGGCGAACTCGGGGGCGTCGGCGGTGAGGACCTTGACCGCGCCGTGCTCGGCGAGCGTGGCGGCGGTGGCCTCGGCGCCCGCGCCCAGGGCGACGGCGACGGGCTCGCCGACGCGGCGGGCCAGGGTCAGCAGTTCGAGGGTGGGCTTGCGGACGGCGCCGTCCACGTGGTCGACGTAGACGAGAACTTCAGCCATGGGACTTCAATCTCCTGCGAGTGCGAAGAATCTGGGAGGCGGTTGCGGGGCTCTTCGAGCCTCTGGGCGGCCCCGGGACACTCCCCGGGCCCGCCGGTGGGGCTAGATGAACTTCTGGCCCGCGAGGTACTCGGCGAGCTGCTTGCCGCCCTCGCCCTCGTCCTTGACGATCGTGCCGGCCGTGCGGGCCGGACGCTCGGTGGCGGACTCGACCTTGGTCCAGGCACCTTCGAGGCCGACCTCTTCGGCCTCGATGTCCAGGTCACCGAGGTCGAGCGACTCCACCGGCTTCTTCTTGGCGGCCATGATGCCCTTGAAGGACGGGTAGCGGGCCTCGCCCGACTGGTCCGTCACGGACACGACGGCCGGCAGGGACGCCTCCAGCTGCTCGGAGGCGGCGTCGCCGTCCCGGCGGCCCTTGACGACGCCGTCCTCGACGGAGACCTCGGAGAGCAGGGTGACCTGCGGGACGCCCAGGCGCTCGGCGAGGATCGCCGGCAGCACGCCCATGGTGCCGTCGGTCGAGGCCATGCCGGTGATGACCAGGTCGTAACCGGTCTTCTCGATCGCCTTGGCGAGCACCAGCGAGGTGCCCATGACGTCGGTGCCGTGCAGGTCGTCGTCCTCGACGTGGACGGCCTTGTCGGCGCCCATGGAGAGCGCCTTGCGCAGCGCGTCCTTGGCGTCCTCCGGGCCGACGGTCAGCACGGTGATCTCCGCGTCGTCCGCCTCGTCGGCGATCTGCAGCGCCTGCTCGACGGCGTACTCGTCCAGCTCCGACAGCAGGCCGTCGACGTCGTCGCGGTCGACGGTCAGGTCATCGGCGAAGTGCCGGTCGCCGGTGGCGTCGGGCACGTACTTCACACAGACAACGATCCTCAAGCTCACGCCGGCTCTCCTACTGCATCGTCTTTACTGGGCTGCTGCCTTGGCTTCGGCCACTGCCTTCTTGCAGGCAGCATAGGCGCCTGAAGCGGCGGACCCCGGTCGGGGATGCCCCCGCTCCGATCGAAATATTACTCATGAGTACACCCAGTTCATTCCCGCTGAGCAAGCGCTTTGAACTGTGACCTTCCCAACGCCCCGCGATCGGCCGCCGAAGCCCCGCGCCGGGAACTCTCAGTCGCGCAGCGCGTTGAAGCGTCCGCCCTGGTAGAGCAGCGGCCGCCCCTCACCGTCGGGGTCCCCCGCGACGGCCTCCGCGAGGACGAGCCGGTGGTCGCCCGCGGGCACCCGCGCCACGATCCGGCACACCAGCCAGGCCGGCGTGCCGTCGAGCACGGGCACCCCCTCGGGCCCCTCGCGCCAGGCGGTGGGCGCGCCGAAGCGGTCGGCTCCGCTGCGCGCGAACGTGGCGGCCAGCTCCTGCTGGTGCTCGCCGAGTATGTGGACGCCGACATGGCCGGTCTCCCGGATGGCGGGCCAGCTCGACGCACCGGTGCCGACGCCGAAGGAGACCATCGGAGGATCGGCGGAGACCGAGGTGAGCGAGGTGGCCGTGAAGCCGACGGGTCGGCCGCCATGGGCCGCGGTGATCACGGCGACCCCCGCCGCGTGGCGCCGGAAGACCGAGCGCAGCAGGTCGGGGCCGGCGGTACGGGCGCCGATGGCGGGCGTGGCCGTCACTGAGTCGTCCTCATGGAAGGGGTTCCGGGGCAGGCGGGGAAGGGGGTCCCCGGGGCATGTGAGCAGGCTCGCGACAGTTGGCCCATACAGTCAAGCCGAACCCGGCGGATGAAAGATGCGTCACTGCCCGGCCACCCGGTGTGAGGGCGGAGGAGGCTCACACGGCCTCCCCGAGCGCGGCGATGACATCGGCCCTGCGCGGCTGTCCCGCGGCGCGGCGCACCACGTGGCCCGACGCGTCGAGGACGAGCACGGTCGGCGTCTTCTCGACCCGCAGCTCCCGGACGAGCGCGAGGTGCTCCTCGGCGTCGATCTCGACGTGGGCCACGCCGGGAACCATCCCGGCCACGTCCGCGAGGATGCGGCGGGTCGCCCGGCAGGGCCGGCAGAACGCGCTGGAGAACTGCACGAGCGTGGCCCGCTCCCCCAGTCCCTCCCCGAGGTCCGCCGCGCCGAGCCGCCGCCCGGTGTCGCGTCCTGACACGTACTGCCTCCCGCCCGCGCGAAATCCTTGATCCGGTCCCTTCCCAGTTCAGCACTTGTGCGGCCGTGAGAATTCCGACGTGACGAGAATCTCCCGGATCGAGGGCACCAAGACTGGTCACTCGTCCGTTCTTGGGGCACGATCTGCGCAACGCCGAAAAACCTACGGCTGCGTAACCTCCCGCCGGGAGCCCCCTCCCCAGGCAGACACGAAGGGCCCTCCCCACCCATGGCAGAGCTTGTCTACCGTCCGGTCATCGGTGCCGCCAAAACGCTGTTCAAGGTGTGGGACCTGAAGATCGACTGCAAGGGGTCGGAGAACATCCCACGCTCCGGTGGCGCGGTCCTCGTCAGCAACCACATCAGCTATCTCGACTTCATCTTCGACGGCCTCGCCGCTCTGCCGCAGAAGCGGCTCGTGCGCTTCATGGCCAAGGAGTCGGTGTTCCGGCACAAGATCTCCGGCCCGCTGATGCGCGGGATGAAGCACATCCCCGTCGACCGCGAGCAGGGCGAGACGGCGTACGCGCACGCGCTCGAATCGCTGCGCTCCGGGGAGATCATCGGCGTCTTCCCCGAGGCGACGATCTCGCAGTCCTTCACGCTGAAGTCCTTCAAGTCGGGCGCCGCGCGCATGGCCCAGGAGGCGGGCGTCCCGCTCGTCCCCATGGCCCTGTGGGGCACGCAGCGGCTGTGGACCAAGGGCCATCCGCGCAACTTCAAGCGCAGCCACACGCCGATCACGATCCGGGTGGGCGAGCCCCTCGAAGCGCCCAAGGACCAGTACGCGGGCGCGATCACGCGGCGGCTGCGCGAGCGCTGCCAGGAGCTGCTCGAAGCCGCCCAGCGCGCCTACCCCGTGCGGCCCAAGGGGCCCGACGACACGTGGTGGATGCCGGCGCACCTCGGCGGCACGGCGCCGACCCCCGCCGAGGTGAAGGCCCTCGAAGCCGGCTGAGTCACCGGTCCGCCCGGAGCGTGTCGGGCAGGTCCTCCCACAGCCGTGACCTGTCGGGGGCGTTCCGCATGACCTCGACGATGCCGGGGTCCGGCGCGGCGTACAGGCCCGGGAGGTCCGCCTCGCCGGCGCCGGCGTCGGGCACCCAGGCCAGCCGCTCCCCCTCCAGGGAGAAGTGCGCCTCGACGCCCGGCTTGTTTCCCCGGCAGTCCTGCCGGTGCCAGGCGCCCCGGAAGCGCACGGCGACCAGCCCGTGCAGGCAGTGCCCGGTGCCGGTGTCGTGGGTCAGCCGCTGGTAGCAGAGCGCGGTCGGGATGTCCTCGGCCCGCAGCAGCGCGGCCAGGGCGTGCGCCTTGGCGTGGCAGATGCCGGTGCGCTGTTCGAGCACGTCCGAGGCCCGCCAGGTCACCCGCGGGTCACCGCTGTCCGCGGAGTGAGCGACGGTGTCGCGTATGTGGAGGTAGGCGGCGCGGGCGTACGCGTAGGAGTCCGCGGCCTCGTGCGCGAGGCGCGCGGCGGTCTCGCGTACGACGGGGTGGTGGTGGTCGATGACCTCGTCGGCGGCCATGTACGCGGACAGGTCCGGGTCCTGCTGGATGAGCTGCATGGCACGCGAGCATAGGAATACGACCCACCGCTGGTCAATGTTTTTACGGTGGGCCGTATATCTATGCAGCACTTTCCGTGGGACGCACGGCGGCGGTCAGCGCGCCATCTCCTCCTTGAGCGCCGCCAGGAACCCGTCGACGTCCTCCTCGCGGGTGTCGAACGCGCACATCCAGCGCACGTCCCCGGCCGCCTCGTCCCAGAAGTAGAAGCGGTAGCGCTTCTGCAGCCGCTCGCTCACGTCGTGCGGCAGCCGGGCGAAGACGGCGTTCGCCTGGACCGGGTAGAGGATCTCCACGCCCGGCACCGAGCGGACGCCCTCGGCGAGGCGCTGCGCCATCTCGTTGGCGTGCCGGGCGTTGCGCAGCCACAGGTCCTTGGCGAGCAGCGCCTCCAGCTGCACGGAGACGAAGCGCATCTTCGAGGCGAGCTGCATCGACATCTTGCGCAGGTGCTTCATGTGGCGCACCGCGTCCTGGTTGATGACGACGACGGCCTCGCCGAACAGGGCGCCGTTCTTCGTGCCGCCGAGCGAGAGGATGTCGACGCCGACCGCGTTCGTGAACGTCCGCATGGGCACGTCGAGGGCCGCCGCGGCGTTGGCTATCCGGGAGCCGTCGAGGTGCACCTTCATGCCGAGCTGGTGCGCGTGGTCGCAGATCGCGCGGATCTCGTCCGGGGTGTAGAGCGTGCCCAGCTCGGTGTTCTGCGCGATCGAGACGACCTGCGGCATGGCCCGGTGCTCGTCGTCCCAGCCGAACGCCTGCCTGTCGATCAGCTCGGGCGTGAGCTTGCCGTCGGGCGTCGGCACGGTGAGCAGCTTGAGCCCCGCCATGCGCTCGGGGGCGCCGCCCTCGTCCACGTTGATGTGCGCGGACTCGGCGCAGATCACCGCGCCCCAGCGGTCGGCGAGCGCCTGGAGCGCCACGACGTTGGCGCCCGTGCCGTTGAACACCGGGAACGCCTCGGCGGTGGGGCCGAAGTGGCCGCGGATCACCTGCTGGAGGTGGGCCGTGTAGTCGTCCTCGCCGTACGCGATCTGGTGGCCGCCGTTGGCCAGGGCCAGGGCGGCCATGACCTCGGGGTGCGCGCCCGCGTAGTTGTCGCTCGCGAAGCCCCGCACGCCGGTGTCGTGGTGACGCCGGGCGTCGGTCTTCGGAGGGTTCACGGCTTCCCTCGCGGCGGCTCCGTCGCGTCCGGTCACGGCTTCTCTGTCAGCCACAGGCGGTTTCCGTTCACTTCACCGGCGGGCCGCTCCCAGACGCCGGCGATGGCATCGGCCAGCTCCGTGACGTCGGTGAAGCCCGCGAACTTCGCGTTGGGCCGCTCCGCGCGCATCGCGTCGTGCACCAGCGCCTTGACCACCAGGATGGCAGCCGCCGCGCGCGGGCCCTGCTCGCCCCCCGCCTTGCGGAAGGCGTCGCCGAGGGCGAGCGTCCAGGCCTCGGCCGCCGCCTTGGAGGCCGCGTACGCCGCGTTGCCCGCGGTCGGCTTGGACGCGCCGGCCGCGCTGATGAGCAGGTAGCGCCCGCGGTCGCTGCGCCGCAGCCCGTCCTCGAAGGCGAGGGTGGTGTGCTGGACGGTGCGGATCAGGAGCTTCTCCAGGAAGTCCCAGTCGGCGAGGTCGGTCTCCGCGAAGCTCTTGCTGCCGCGCCAGCCGCCGACGAGGTGGACCAGGCCGTCGATCCGCCCGAACTCCTTCTCCGTGCGCGTGGCCCACTCCCGGGTCGCTGCCAGGTCGAGGAGGTCGACCGTGTCGCCTATGACGGTGGCGCCGCCGTGCGCGTACCGGGCGGCGTCCACGGCCTCGGCGAGGCGGACGGGATCGGCGTCGGAGGCCACGACCGTGGCCCCCGCCTCCGCGAGCCTCAGCAGGGTGGCCCGCCCCGCGGGTCCCCCGGCGCCGGCGACCGCTACCACGGCTCCATCGAGTGCGGACATGTCCCTCGCCTCCCTCTGGCGGCCGCTCACGCGGCGACCTTCTCGGCGTCCGAGGAAGCGGTGATCCCCTTGGTGGAGGCGATCACGTGCTTCAGCTTCTTGGAGAGCGCCTCATAGAACATGCTGAGCGGAAACTCGTCGGGAAGCACCTCGTCGACCAGTTTGCGCGGCGGCAGCGAGGTGTCCAGGGCGTCCGGGCCCTTGGCCCAGCGCGATCCGGGGTGCGGGGCGAGGTAGGTCGACACCAGGTCGTACGCGGCGAACCAGTGGACCAGCTTCGGGCGGTCGATGCCCGCGCGGTAGAGGTCCTCGATCTCCTTGCACAGCTGGTTGGTGACCCGCGGCGCGCGCTCCCAGTCGATCGTGAGCTTGTTGTCGGTCCAGCGCACCACGTCGTGCTTGTGGAGGTACGCGAAGAGGAGCTGGCCGCCGAGCCCGTCGTAGTTGCGGACGCGCTCGCCGGTGACCGGGAAGCGGAACATCCGGTCGAAGAGCACGGCGTACTGCACGTCGCGGCCCTGCCGGACGCCGTCGGCCTCCAGCTTCACGGCCTCCTTGAAGGCGGTGAGGTCGCAGCGCAGCTCCTCCAGGCCGTACATCCAGAACGGCTGGCGCTGCTTGATCATGAAGGGGTCGAACGGCAGGTCGCCGTGGCTGTGGGTGCGGTCGTGGACCATGTCCCACAGGACGAACGCCTGCTGGCAGCGGTCCTGGTCGCCGACCATCGCGCGGATGTCCTCGGGCAGCTCCAGGCCGAGCAGGTCCACGGCGGCCTCGGTGACGCGGCGGAAGCGGGCCGCCTCGCGGTCGCAGAAGATGCCGCCCCAGGAGAAGCGCTCGGGCGCCTCGCGGACCGCGATGGTCTCGGGGAAGAGGACGGCCGAGTTGGTGTCGTACCCGGCGGTGAAGTCCTCGAAGGTGATGCCGCAGAACAGCGGGTTGTCATAGCGGGTCCGCTCCAGCTCGGCCAGCCACTCCGGCCAGACCATGCGCAGCACGACCGCTTCGAGATTGCGGTCGGGGTTGCCGTTCTGCGTGTACATCGGGAAGACCACGAGGTGCTGCAGACCGTCCTCGCGGTGCGCCGCGGGCTGGAAGGCCAGCAGCGAGTCGAGGAAGTCCGGCACCTGGAAACCGCCGTCCGCCCAGCGGCGCAGATCGGCCACGAGGGCCTCGTGGTACGCGGCGTCGTGCGGCAGCAGCGGGGCGAGCCGCTCGACCGCGGAGACGACGCGGTCCACGGCCAGCTCGGCGGCGTCCTTCGCCGGGGCGCCCTCCGCGCCGAAGTCGATGGACCCGTCCTGCGACTGCCAGGGCCTGATCTCTTCCACGGCGTCCTTGAGCACCGGCCACGCCGGGTGGTCCACCACCCGCCCCTCAGCGGAAGGAACCGCACCCTCCGTACCCGCCTGCACAAGAATTTCCGTCATGACCCACCTTCCACGGGAGAACCTCGCGTATGGACACCGTATGTGTGCACGGTTCTCCGGGACAAGGGGGGACCGGGAAAGTATCCTGTGCGACCCCCTGGTCAGCCGCTGTTTTTCCTGTGGTGGCGGGCCGGGGCGAGTGCTTCTGCCGGGGCGGGTCGGTGGCGGTGCGTGGCGGGCCAGGGGTGGCCGGCGGGCGTCGGGCCGCTAGCGCGGCATATGGGCCCGCACCGTCTTCCCCTGGGGTCCCGCGCTGACCGTCACCGCCCTGGCCAGGCCGCGGACCATGGGCCAGCCGAAGCCGCCCGTGCCGCCCGCCAGGTCGGGGGTGCGCTCCCGCGGGGGGCGCGGGTCCGCGTCGGTGACCGCCACCGTCACCGTCTCCCGGCGGGCCGTGAGCCGCAGGGAGCACGAGGTGCCGCGGGCGTGCCGCACCGAGTTGGTGACCAGTTCGGACACCGTGAGCTCGACGCTCGCCGCGGCCTGCTCCTCCATGGCCGGACTGAGCCCGTCGAGGAAGTGCCGGGTGAAGTCCCGCGCCTCGGCCACCGCTTCCGGCCGGCTGTCGAAGACCATGCGGTCCAATGGCCTGAGGTTGTTCCGTGTATGGTCCGTCCGCATACGCCCCTCCTCGGTTCAGGGGTGGACTGGTGGACTGTACGAATTGCTCTTTTGCCCCCGATACCGGGTCTTTAACGCGCGCGGCAGGCTCCCGGGGCTCGCCGCGCGTGCCGCCCGGAGCACTGCGACGGACCTCGCCCCCTGTCACATGTGGCGCTCGTCACGTGAATCAGTGGGCCTGGCGGGGACATGAAGCGCGGAAGGCGGGGTAACCGGGCGCCACCAGCCCGTAGGAGAGGACGTCGGCTGGCGAACTGGGAGGTTGACATGACGATGGCCATCGGAACACAGACGGACCGGGGCGTCGAGGAGACGTCGCAGGTCACGGGCGTACCGGAGGTCGCGGAGCTGCCCGAGATCGCGGACCCGCAGGCGGTGTCGCCGAAGGACGCCCGCGCCCTGTCCCAGTTGTTCTTCGACCAGCTCGCCGTGCTGGAGGAGGGGACGCACGAGTACCAGTACGTGCGCAACACGCTCATCGAGCTGAACATGTCCCTGGTCCGTTACGCCGCCGGGCGGTTCCGCAACCGCAGCGACGAGATGGAGGACGTGGTCCAGGTCGGCATGATCGGCCTCATCAAGGCCATCGACCGTTTCGAGCTCTCCCGCGAGGTCCAGTTCGCGACGTTCGCGGTCCCCTACATCGTCGGTGAGATCAAGCGTTTCTTCCGCGACACGTCCTGGGCCGTGCATGTGCCCCGCCGCCTCCAGGAGGCCCGGGTCGAACTCGCCAAGGCCACCGAGGAGCTGAGCAGCCGCCTCGGCCGCTCCCCCACGGTCGACGAGCTCGCCGCCCTGATGAACCTGACCCCCGAGGAGGTCATCGAGGCGCGCCTGGCCTCCAACGGCTACAACTCCGCCTCCCTCGACGCGGCCCTGAGCGGCGACTCCACCGACGAGACGCCGCTGGCCGACTTCATAGGCGAGATCGACCCCTCTCTGGAGCTGGTGGAGGACTTCCACGCGCTCGCGCCGCTCATCGCGGAGCTGCCCGAGCGCGACCGGGAGATCCTGCACCTGCGCTTCGTGGAGGAGCTGACGCAGTCCCAGATCGGTGAGCGCCTCGGCGTCTCCCAGATGCAGGTGTCCCGGCTGCTCTCCAGGACCCTGGGGAACCTGCGCAAGGGCATGCTCCCCGCCGCCGGCTGAGAGCGGTCCGTCAGGGGCCGGTCACGGCCTTCCGTGCCAGTCCAGGCAGACGATCATGGCGTCGTCATCGGCGTCGATGGAGCCGCGGTGCCCCGCGAGTTCGTGCAGCACGGCTCGCGGCACCTGCGAGGGCGGCAGCAGCCGCGTACTGGTGATCGCCCGGGTGAGCGCCCGTTCGCTGTAGCGCTCACCCGCGGGCGATGCCACGTTGTAGACGCCGTCGCTGATGAAGAGCAGCCGGTCCCCCGGCTCCACGCGGAAGTTCTGCACGGTGTAGAGCGTGTCCTCGAACATGCCGAGCGGGAGCTGCGCGTCGAGCTCCACGGCCTCGGGTCTCCCGCGCCGCACCCGCCACATCCTCGGCGAACCGGCGTCGATGACCTCCGCGTCCCCGGTCGCCAGGTCGAAGCGGAGCAGCAGCATGGAGAGGTGGGCGGCGCCCCGGTAGTGGCCGTAGACGGCCTGGTCGGCGAGGCACGCCTGGTCCGTGAGCGAGAGGCCGGCACGGCGCGCGTTGCGCAGGGCGTTGATCGCGAGGTTGGTCAGGAGCGCCGCCTCGATGCCCTCCCCCATGCCGTTGGTCACGGTGAGGGTGAGGTGGCTCGCCGACGTCGTCCAGTCGAAGTTGTCGCCGTAGATCGCGTACGCGGGTTCGAGCTGGGCCCCGAGGTCGTACTCGGGGCGGGAGCAGGAGCGGCCCGGCAGCAGTTGCCACTGCATCTCGGCGGCCAGGGTCAGCCGGTCGGCGCGGCGGGCCTGGAGGTAGAGGTCGGTGTCGCGCTCGGCGACGACTATCTCGTGCGCGAGGACCTCCGCGATCTCCTGGAGTTCGGCGGCGGTGTCCTCGTCGTACGCCTCGGCGGGGAGGCGGACGGTCAGGACGCCGATCCGGTCGCCGCGGACGCTGACCGGCAGGTGCACGACGACGGGGCCCGCTCCCCGGCCCCGCTCCACGTGGGGCTGCTGGGCGCCGAAGGCGCGGCCGGGGGCGCTGGCGTGGACGGACACCGGGTCGGTGGTACAGGGCAGCGCGTGGACCGGCTGCAGTATGGTCATCGCGTAGTCGGCCATCAGCAGATCGACCGAGACGGCGGCGTAGTGGGCGACCAGCGCCCCCTGCACCGCCTCGACGAGAGCGTGCGGTGCGGCCTTGCGCAGGGCGCGTTCGACGACCCTGAATCTGTCCACCTGTCGTTTACCGCCTATCTGGAATGACCTGACGAGAAGGAGCGAGCGGCCCTGATGTCCCAGCGACTGACAAGGCCATTGCGAAGTGTCACAGTTGAGGGCATGAATCCCGATCTCTCCGGCCAAGACGGCCGGGACGCCGCCGCCCCCGCGGTCAGGGATGTCATCGAACTGCTTGAGGTGCTGTGGAACAGAGGCCGCGACATCACGTCGCCCGCCCCCGTCTCCTCCTCACAACTGCGGGTGCTGTACGTCCTGGACGGCGCCCGGGGGATCAACCTCCGCACCCTGGGCGAGGTGCTCGGGTCGGCCCCTTCGTCGGTCAGCCGCATGTGTGACCGTCTTCACGCTTTGGGGTTCATCGAGCGCTCCCTGAGTTCCGCCAGCCGCCGCGAACTCGAGCTGCGCCTGTCGAGCCAGGGAGAAAGCTACCTCAAAGATTTGCGGACACGTCGTGAAAGTGCCCTGTTGGATGTCATCTCCGGTATGACGGGGACAGATCGGGCAGCTCTCGTGCGCGGCCTGAGCGGGTTCCGCGCCGCCGTCGAGTCCTCCGACGCGTCCTCCGCCGAGCTTTCCGCCGGGTCTCCCGTCGGGCCCGCCATCGGCTCGGCCGATGAGACGGTGCGCGAGAGCGGGCGTCGGGACGACACGGCCGAGAGCGCCTGACCTCCGACTTCACCCGCCTTGCCGCCCGTTGGGCGAGGTCACCCACCAGCGGGGTTTTGCCGCGGGTCACCCTCGTCTAACGTTTGCCGCACGGCAACAGTTGCTAAGGTGGATCTAATGAACTCCAGTGAACCAGAGGCCCGGCTCAGCGTGACGACCGCTCTCCGCGAGCAGACAGAGAAGGTCGCCGACCGCTGGGTGCAACTCCAGCTGGAGCGCGCCGTCCTCGGCAGCGGCATCAGCGAGGCGGAGCTGCGCGAGGAGGCCGACGCCTTTGTGAGTGCCTTGCGCGCGGCACTTGAAACCGACCGGCCGGTGGAGAGTCTCGCCTCCTCCTGTCCGGAGCTGCGCCAGGCGGTCACCGAGCTGTCCCTGCGCAGGGCGCGCGGCGGCGCCTCCCCCACGGCCACCTCGCTCGCCGTCCTCGCCCTGAAGGAGGCACTGCTCGACGCGGTGCGGGAACAGGCGAGCGACACCCGCGCGCTCTACCACTCGGCCGTCTGCGTCAACAGGCTGCTGGACACCGCGGGCGCCCTGTCCTTCGCCACCTACGTGGAGGGGCGCGAGGAGATCATCCGCCGCCAGAGCAGGCAGCTCCTCGAAGTCTCCACGCCGGTGGTCCGGCTCTGGGACAAGGTCCTCGCCGTCCCGCTGATCGGCACGCTCGACACCACCCGCACGCAGGTGGTCATGGAGAACCTGCTCCAGTCCATCGAACGCCACGAGGCGGAGGTGGCGATCATCGACATCACGGGTGTGCCCACGGTGGACACGGCCGTGGCGCACCACCTGATGCAGACGGTCAACGCCGTACGGCTCATGGGCGCCGACTGCGTCATCAGCGGCATCCGGCCGCCGATCGCGCAGATCATCGCCCAGCTCGGCATCGACCTCTCGGCCATCCTGACCCGCGCCACCCTGGCCGACGCCCTCGCCGCCGCGATCCGGCTCACCGACCGGGCGGCGCGTCCGTCCGACCCCATGAGCGTCCGGTGAGCGGCGGCACGCGCGGCGGTGTGCCGATCCTGCGCCTGGGCGACGTACTCGTCACCGGCCTGCTCAACGAACTCGACGACAAGGGCGCCCTCGCGTTCACCGAGGAGCTCACCGAGCGCATCGTCGCCGACGGTGCCCGCGGCATCGTCATCGACATCTCGCGCCTGGAGATCATCGACTCGTTCGTCGCGCGCACCCTGATGGAGCTGACCACGACCTCGCGGCTCCTGGGCTCCCGGGTCATCGTGGCGGGCATGCGGCCCGCCGTGGCCATCACCCTCGTGGAGCTGGGCCTTCGGCTCTCCGGCGTGGAGACCACGCTCAACGCCGAGCAGGGGCTACGTGCCCTGGGCTGGGAGCAGAGGCTCGGCCCGTCCGCGCTCCCCCCGTCCGCCGAGAGGGGCGCGAGTTGAGCCTCTACGGCGACATCGACGAAGTCCCGTCCCGCGCGACGGGCGAGGGCACCCGGCTCATCCACGAGATCCGCGCCGAGGAGGATCTGCTCTCCGCGCGCCACGCGGTCCGCGAGGCCACCCTGCGCGCCGGGTTCGGCCTGGTGGACCAGACCCGCATCGTCACCGCGGCCAGCGAACTGGCCCGCAACGCCTATGTGCACGGCGGTGGCGGCACCCTCGTCATCGAACCGGCCCAGCGGGACGGCCGCCACGGGCTGCGGCTGCGGGTCAGCGACGACGGCCCCGGCATCGCCGACCTCGACGCGGCGTTCACCGACGGCTACACCACCGGCGCCGGCCTCGGGCACGGGCTCGGCGGTGCGCGCCGCCTCATGGACGAGTTCGAGGTGAGCAGCGCCCCCGGCCGGGGGACGACGGTCACCGCCATCCGCTGGAGCGGGCCGCGGTGAGCGCCTGGGCGGCCCCCGAGACGCTGCACGTGCCCATCGACCACCACAGCGCCGTCCAGACCGCGGCCGACCGCGCCCGTGAACTGGCGCAGGTCTGCCGGATGCCCGGCGCGCTGCCGGACCGGGCCGCCGTGCTCGCCAGTGAACTCGCCAGCAACATCAGCAAGCACGCCCGTAACGGCGCGCTCTTCCTCCAGCAGTCGCCAATGGGCAGGCACGCCTCCCCGGACACCGCGCTCGACATCGTGGCGGTGGACAACGGCCCGGGCATCCCGGACATCGGCCTCTCCCTCACCGACGGCTTCAGCACCACCAGGACCATGGGCGCGGGACTCGGCGCGGTGCGGCGCATCGCCTCCGACCTCACCCTGCGCTCCGCCGCCGGACGCGGCACGTTCGCGCACGCCAGGCTCGCGGCCCCCGGCGGCGCGAAGCCGCTCGCGGACATCGGCGGGCTCTGCCTGCCGGCCGAAGGCGAGCAGACGTGCGGCGACGCGTACGCGGTCGTCGAGGGCGAAGGGAGCATGACCGGCCTCGTGCTCGACGGGCTCGGCCACGGCCCGGACGCCGCGGCGGCCAGCCGGCGGGCGGTGCGCACCTTCCTGGCCCGCGCCGGCGCCCCGCTCCCCGAGGTGCTCGACGCCCTGCACAGCGCGCTGCGGCACACCCGCGGCGCCGCGGCCGCCGCGGTCCGGGTCGGCGCGGGCCGCGCCGAGTACTGCGGGGTCGGCAACATCCGCGTGGCGGCCCTGTCCCCGCACGGCATCACCCAGCAGCTCACCGGGCAGGCCGGCATCGTCGGCTACCACCTGCCCGCGCCCAGGAGCCGCTACCTCGACGTGTCCGACTGCACCACCCTGGTCCTCCACACCGACGGCATCGACCACCGGTGGACACGCGACCCGGACCCGGCCGAGCTGAGCCTGCCGCCGACCCTGCTGGCGGCCTCCCTGGCCCACACCCACCGCCGGCGCCGCGACGACGCCACCGTCCTCGCCATCGGCAGCCCTCAGGGGATCGGATGACCAGCACCACCTTCCGCACGCCCGCCGCACTGCGGCGCACCGTCCGCGGCATCGCGCTGACCTACCGGCTGTCCGCCGAGGACAGGGCCCGCGTCGTGCTGTCCCTGAGCGAGACGGCCGCCACCGCGCTGAACGCCGGACGCCCCGTCACCCTGACGGCCACCGACGAGGCGGGCGAGGACGGCGCCGCCCGGCTGACCCTCGCCCTCTGCCTGCCCCACCAGGACCGCCCCGTGACGACGGACGGCCTGCCGCTGCCCGGCGAGGCCGGCGCCGACGGCACGGTGGTGTGGCGGGTGCCGCTGCCTCCGCCCCGCACCCCGCGCGCCACCGTGTTCCCGCAGGCCACGAGGGCGGCGCCGGCCGCGCCCCGCACCGGTGAGGCCGACATCGCCCTCCTTGAGGAGGAGTTGCGGGCCGCGCTCGCCAGGGCCGACCACCTCGCCGACGAGCACCGCAAGCTCAAGCACGAGCTGGCCGAGACCAACAGCGGGGTCCTCGCGCTGTACGTGCAGCTGGAGGAGCGGGACGAGGAGCTGCGCACGGCGCACGGCCGCACCCTGCGCGCCCTGGAGGACGCGCTGCGCCCGCTCCCGCTGCACGTGGACGGCCTCGACCTGGCCGTGCACTACGCCCCGGCCAGTGACGAGACGCCCACGGGCGGGGACCTGTACGACTGGTTCGTCCTGCCGGACGGCACCGTCCACATCACCATCGTCGACGCGCTCGGCCACGGCATCACCAGTACGCGGACCGCCCTGACCGTCACGCACGCCGTCCGTACGCTGGCGCTGGAGGGCCACCCCCTGGAGACCATCGTGGCCCGCACGGACGAGATCCTCGCCCCCTTCGACCAGAGCGTGATGGCCACGCTGCAACTGGTGCACCTGGACCCCGCGACCGGCCGCCTCTCCCTGGCCAACGGCAGCCACCCGCCCGCCCTGCACCTGCGGGCCGACGGGACGGCCGCGTACCTGGAGGTACGGGGGCGGGGCATCGGCTTCCCGCTGCCCGGCAGCGAGCGCGTCCTCACCACCACGCTCGGCCACGATGACCTGCTGCTCCTCTACACCGACGGTCTCACCGAGAGCCGCAGGGACCCCCGGGAGGGTGAGCAGCGCCTGGTGTCGGTCGCGTGCGCCCACCGGTCGCGGCCCACGGTGGAGCTGCCGGGCGCGATCGCCCGGGACATGCTCGCGGGGGCGCTCCACAAGGACGACACGCTCGCCCTGGCCATACGTTTCCGGGCCCCTGTCCAGGCCCCCGAGTAGGCCGCCCCGGGCCGCCCGCGGCCGGGGAGCGAGGGTTCCTTGTCCGGCATATGGTGCTTTCATCGCCGCCCCCGTCATGGAAGGCCGCCATGCACCCCTCGCTCACCCCGGACACGCTCGCCGGTCTGCGCAGGCCGCGCGCCTACCCCGCGGTCACGGTGCTGCTGCCCACCCACCGTGCGGGGCCGGAGGCCGGGCAGGACGCCGTGCGGCTGCGCGATCTGGTGGCCGAGGCCGGGAAGCGGCTCAGGGAGGACCCCGCCGTCACCGCGGAGCGCGGGGCCGAGGTCGCGGCGGCCCTGGACCGCGCGGTGGCGGAGGTCGATCCGGCGCGCGCCGGGGACGGCCTCGCGCTCTTCGCCGCCCCGGGCGAGCACCAGGTGTGGTCGCTGGCCCGTACGGTGCCGGCGCGCGTGGTGCTCTCGGACACCTTCGTGACCCGCAACCTCGTGGCGGCCCACGCCGCCGAGCGCCCCTACTGGCTGCTGGCGGTCGCCGCCGATCGCGTCACGCTGTGGGACGGCGGGACGGCGGACGCCACGGAGCACACGGCGGACGGCTTCCCCCTGACCCGCGGGCCCGAGGGACGCGAAGGCGCCGAAGGCCCAGCAGCACCCGGCATCGAGCGCAAGGAGCGGATCGGCGATGTGCCGAGCACGTTCCGCTCCGAGCGCACCCGCGGCTTCCTGCGCGAGGCGGTACGCGCGGTGAACGGCGTCCTCGCCGTCCACCCCCGGCCCGTGTACGTCGCCGGGGAGGCCGCCGCCCTCTCCCTCCTCGATGAACTCGGCATGTTCACGGCCGGGGCCACGCCGGTCCCGCACGGCGGGCTCGCCCGGGGCACGGCGGCGCGGGTGCGGCAGGCGATGGCCCCCCTGCTCGCCGCGCGCGAGGAGGCGGAGCTCGGCACCACGCTCCGCGACCTGGACGATGCCCGCGGCCACCAGCGGTTCGCCGCGGGGCTCGACGAGGTCTGGCACCACGCCATGGAGGGGCGGGTACGGCTGCTGGCCGTGGAGGACACCTTCCGGGCGACCGTGCGGGAGGCGGGCGGACATCTCGTACCGGCGGCGGCGGACGATCTCGACGCGCACGAGGACATCGTCGACGAAGTGGTGGAGCACGCCCTGGAGACGGGCGCGCAGGTCCGCTTCGTCCCGGCGGACGCCCTCACCGGCCACGGCCGGATCGCCGCCGCGCTGCGGTACTGAACGGCCGGGGCCCGCGCCGGAGAACCGGTCAGAGAGCGGTCTCCCCGCGGACCAGCCGCGCCGCCAGATGGTGGCGCAGCGGCACTCCGACGGCCGCGAGGTCGTGAGCGAAGGTGAGCGTGGCGGGCCCGGCCAGGGTGTAGCGGCGGCGCGTGGCGTCCACCTGCTTGGCCGTGGGGGTGAGGGCCACCTCGTGGGTGGCGAGGTCGACCGTGCCGTCGGCCGCGTGGCCGACGGCGATCTCCGCGATCCCGGTGGGCTGGGTGATCAGCGCCTCCACCCGGCCGTCCGGCTGCAGCCGCCACCAGCCGCTCTCCCTGGCCGACGGCCGCAGCGGGTGCCCTTCGGCGTCGGTCAGCCAGGCCCGGGACTCATAGCGCAGGAAGGGCCGCCCGTCGTGGCTGAAGGTGACCTCCTGCTCGTAGGTGAACTCCTCGTCGAGCGTCGGGTACTCGCCGCGGCCCGTGCCGCGCCAGGTGCCGAGGAGGCCCCGTACGGGTGCGAGCAGGGCGTGCGGGGCAGGCGTCCCGTCCGCGTGGTGGCCGTCGGGGTAGGGGTGCCCGGATGCGGGGTCGAACACGGTGCGCTCCTGAATTCGGGGTAGTCGGGGGCAGGACAGGAAGCCTAGGGCCGCGTCCGGGGTACCCATCGTCCGGAGCACCCCCTCCACCGCACCAGGCACCTCACCGCCCCGCCGCATCACGGCGCAGACCGAAGGAGCACAGCCATGGCGAACAAGGCCGAGTCGGGCGACGTCGTCGAACTCATCCTGCGTGACCACCGGCGGATGGAGGACCTCTTCCGCCTCATGCGCAGCGTGGAGGCGGACCGGGCCGCGGCGCTGCGCGAGTTCGCCGACCTGCTCATCGCGCACGCGCTCGCCGAGGAGGCCGAGGTCTACCCCGCGCTCAAGCGGTACCGGGACATCGAGAACGACGAGGTCGAGCACGGTGTGGAGGAGCACGAGGAGGGCAACGAGGCGCTGCTCGCCCTCCTTGAGGTCGACGAGGTGGGTTCCGACGAGTGGGACGAGAAGCTGGAGAAGCTCGTCGAGGCGGTGACCCACCACGCCGACGAGGAGGAGCGGACGATCCTCAACGGCGCGCGGGAGAACGTCGCGATGGAGCGCCGCGAGGAGCTGGGCGCCGCCTTCATCAGGGAGCGCGCCAAGCAGCTCGAACAGAACTGCGGACGCGTCGAGAACGTCCGCAGTGTCGTGAAGTCCTGAGCCCGCCCGGTGACCGTGGGGCCCCGGGCCGGTGGGTGCCCCGGGCCGGTGGCGTTCGGGCCCGTGGCGCTCAGGCCAGTGAGCGCAGCACGTCCTCCGTGCGCGCCTTCAGCCACGCCGTCATGCTGCCCAGCTCGCCGGAGCGTTCCATGCGGACCGAGAAGGCCACCGCCGCGTGGAGCGCGCCGAAGGAGACGGGCACCGCGGCGGACGCGTAGCCGACGGCCAGTTCCTGGAGCTCCACGACCGGAGAGAACGGCGGGATCTGAGCCAGCTTGCGCAGGGCCGCCTCGGTGTCGGGCACCGTATGGGGGGTGAGCGGCTCCACCGGGTGGCGCGCCAGGTGCGCCCGCTGCTGCTCCTCCCCCAGCCGGGCCAGGAGGCTCTGCCCCGCGGCGTGCGCGTAGGCGGTGGCGGAGAGCCGTTCCGGGTCGGCGGGCAAGCCGCAGAGCGGGTGCCAGGAGACGGCGGTGATCTCGACGTCACCGGCCCGGTACACGGCGAGGTAGGTGACGGTGTGCAGGTCCCTTCCGATGCTGTCCAGCCAGGTCTGCGTGAACTCCCTGCGCGGGGCGGACGTGACCACCGGAGGAGGCAGGAGGTAGTGCCCGTACTCGTTGAACACGGCTCCTTCGTGTTGCAGCGTGCGCAGCAGGTGGTACGCGGTGGCCAGCGGCAGCCGGGTGTCGCGGGCCAGTTGTTTGGCGGTGGCCCGGCCCCCGTGGTGCTCCAGAGCCGAGAGCAGCCGCAGGGCGCGCTGGACCGAGCCGATGAGCGTGGGTCCGTTGGACTTCCGCGTCGAGTCCTGCAAGATCTCTCCTCACGGTTGTCCCGGGCGGCGCCCGGTGAGGATCTTGGAAGTGCTTCGCCGGAGGACCGGAAGGCCTAGCGGAGCGTGGTGAGCTTCGCCCGTAGCCTCGCGAGCGTACGGGTCAGGATGCGCGAGACGTGCATCTGGGAGATGCCCAGTTCCTCGCCGATGGCGCTCTGGGTCATCTCCGCCGAGTACCGCATCGCGAGGATGTGCCGGTCGCGGGCGGGGAGTTCGGCGATGAGCGGCTTGAGCGCGTGCAGGTCCTCGACCCTCTCCAGGCCGGTGTCCGGGCGGCCGAGGTGGTCGGAGAAGGCGCTCTCGAAGTCGGCCGGCTGGTCCAGGGAGGTGCTCGCGTAGCCGTTGGCGGCGAGCAGCCCCTCGGCCACCGTGTGCCCGTCGAGGCCCAGGTGCCGGGCGATCTCGGCGGCTGTCGGCGCCCTGCCGTGCTCCTGTTCCAGCTGAGCGGTGGCCCTCGCCAGGTCGGAGCGCAGCTCCTGGAGGCGGCGCGGGACGTGGACGGCCCAGGTCGTGTCGCGGAAGTACCTCTTGATCTCACCCATCACCGTCGGCATGGCGAAGGTGGGGAACTCGATGCCGCGCTCCGGGTCGAACCGGTTGATCGCCTTGATCAGTCCGATCGTGCCGACCTGCACGACGTCCTCGTACGACTCCCCGCGCACGCCCACGCGGCGCACGGCGTAGCGCACCAGGGCGAGGTTCAGCTCCACCAGCGAGTTGCGCACGTAGGAGTACTCGGGTGAGCCCTCCCGCAAGGCGCCGAGCCGCGCGAAGAGGGCCCTGGACAGCTCTTTGGCGTCGGCGGTGTCCACCGACGCCAACGCGGGGAGTCCCGGCGGCCGCGCCGCGCCGGTCGTTGTCGTCATCCTCGCTCCTGAGGCGCTCAAGGACACTTCCCTGGCGGGGAAGCACGTCGTGGACTGCCAGGTACCCCCGATCCTCCGTCACATTCACGCGATTTCACGCTCGGTGACACGACGGTCACGCTTCGCGTGCCGGAGTGGCCGGCGGCCAGACCGGGCGGTGCGACTCCGGCAGTTCGCCCAGGGCGAGGCCGACGGTCCTGTGACTGGGGATCAGCTCGGTGCTGCCGGTCTGGGAGAGGAGTTCCGTCAGCCGCCGCCCCGCGCCCGCGAGCAGCAGCTTGCCGCCGCGGCGCTGCAGCAGCCACCGCATGGCGAGCAGGCAGTTGAGGCCCCGCGAGTCGCAGAACGACAGGGCGGTGGTGTCCAGGATCAGATGCCGGTGGCCCGCGTCGACGCAGGCGCCGAGCGTGCCCATGAACAGTTCCTCACCGCCCCGGTCGAGTTCGCCGGTGACCCGCAGGACTGCGCAGTCGTCACAGCTCGCGAGGTGCGTGATGCTCAGGCGGTGCGCCTGCGTGGACATCGGCGTCTCCCTGCTCCCCGCGGGCGCCGCACCGCTCGCGGAGTCCGGTGACGGGCACTCCTATGACTCCTACGGGGGATTGTGCCCCGCATCTCGCCGGACAGCGGAGCGATTGCGCTTTCTCGCGCCCGCCCTTCCCACCGCACTGAGCGATCACATCGTTCGAATGATCCGGCGGCTCCCGCGGCTACGCTTGTGCCGTCGACGGCCCCCGGACGGTGCGGAGTTCGTGGCCGAGGCGGCGAAAGGGGAGCGCGTGGACGGCGGCACGGTAGGGCTGCGCATCGCCTCGGCGGTGATCGCCCCCCTGCTCAAACGGTTGCTGCTGCCGCCCGCGAAGGCGCCGGGCGCAGAGTTCGGTGAACGGCCCATCCCGGTCCGGCGCCTCATGGCCTTCTCCCGCGAGCACCGCACCCTCACCGAGGACGACCTGCACCGCATCGCGCGCGAACTGGTGCGCAGGGCGGTGCGGTCCGCCGGTCCGCACGACCCGCCGGTCGGCGCCGACGAGAAGGACGCCGTCGGCCTCGCCCTGACCCGTACGCTGCACGCCCTCGGCGACCTCGACATGAGTGACGTACAGGCGTTCGCGCTGGGACCGGAGAGGCTGGCCGAGGAGCTGTCGCGGCGGGCGGGGCCGGAGACCCGCAGGCTCCTCAGCGACGACGCCGCCCTCTTCCACGACCGGCTCCTGGAGACGGCCTGCGCGCACGTGGTGCGGTTCTTCAGCGAACAGCCCGGCTTCGCGGCGCGCACCCAGGTCGAGCAGAGCAGGGAGATCCGCGAGCAGAGCGAACGGCTCCAGCGGCTCCAGGAACGCCTGCCCGAGATCTCGCTGCAGGACAGCCGCTTCGAGGAGGAGTACGCGCGCTACGTGGTCCAGAGCCACGGCAGGCTGACCATCCACGGCGTCGACCTGCGTGAACCCGAGGGCCAGGAGTGGCCCCTCGAAAGCGCCTACCTCAGCCTGGAGGCCGTCCCGTACCGCGGCCCCGGCGAGGGAACCGCGACGGCCGACGGCGAACCGGGCGCCGACCGCGAGTCCCCCGAACGCACGGCCGCTCCGGTGGAGGCCGCCCTCGCCACGCACGACCGGGTCCTGCTGCGCGGCGTGGCGGGCACCGGCAAGACGACGCTCGTCCAGTGGCTCGCCCTCACCACCGCCCGGCAGGACCGGGTGCCCGGCGGCCTGTCCCAGCTCGTGGGGCGCGTGCCGTTCGTGATGCCGCTGCGCGCCCTGACCCGCAAGGGGGCCGGGCTGCCGCTGCCGCAGGACTTCCTGCGCTGGATCGACTGCCCCCTGGTCGGCACCGAGCCGGACGGCTGGGCCGCGCGCGTCCTGCGGCACGGCCGCGCGGTGATGCTCATCGACGGGGCGGACGAGATCCCCAAGGGCGAGCGCAACCGGGTCAAGGCCTGGCTGAAGAAGCTCCTCGCGGTCTTCCCCGGCAACCTGTGGCTGCTGACCTCGCGCCCCTCCGCCCTCGAACAGGGCTGGCTGGAGCGCGAGGGCTTCCGGGAGTTCACGCTGAGCGAGATGCGCCCCGCCGACATGCGGCGCTTCATCGACCGCTGGCACGCGGCGGCCGGGGCGCCCGCCCTGCTCGGCGAATCGCTGACGCTCGCCCTGCGCAGCAGGCCCGAGCTGAGCCGCCTGGCGACCAACCCGCTGATGTGCGGCCTGATCTGCGCCCTGCACAGGGAGCGCCGCGGCTTCCTGCCCCGGGGCCGCGCCTCGCTCTACGAGGCCGCCCTCGCCATGCTCCTGGAGCGGCGGGATGTCGAGCGCGAGGTCTACGGCACCAGCGGCGACACCCCGCAGCTCGACCAGAAGTCCGCCACGGAACCGCTGCGGCGGCTGGCCTACTGGCTGATCCGCAACGAGCGGACCCAGCTCGACCGGGCGGACGCCGTCGACGTCGTACGCCGCCTCATGCCCTCGGTCGAACGCCTGACGGAGCTGGGCGAGGCCGAGGACGTCCTCCAGCTGCTCCTCGAACGCTCGGGGCTCCTCCGCGAACCGGGCCCGGGGGCCGTCGACTTCATCCACCGCACCTTCCAGGACTTCCTCGGCGCGCAGGCCGTGCTCGAAGAGCGCGACATGGGGATGCTGGTGAACAACGCGCACCTGGAGCAGTGGGAGGACGTCGTGCAGATGGTCGTCGCCCAGGCCCGCCACCACGAGCGCGGCGAACTGCTCACCCGGCTCCGCGAGCGGGGCGAGCGGGAGAGGGACCCGGCCGTCCAGGCGCGGCTGCGGCTGCTCGCCCTCGCCTCGCTGGAGCAGGCCACCAGCGTCGCGCCCACCGTGCGCGAGGCCATCGAGAGCCAGGCCGCGCGGCTGGTGCCGCCCCGCAGCCTGCGCGAGGCCAGGGCCCTGGCGAGGACGGGGCCGCTGCTCTTCGGTCTGCTGCCGGACGCGGACGCGGTCTCGGGCGACGAGGAGCTCGCCACCGTGCACGCGATCTGCCAGATCGGCGGGGACGCCGCCATCCCCCGCCTGCGGCAGTTCCTGCGCACGGACCAGCCCGCCGTACGCGCGCAACTCCTCCACCACTGGGACAGGTTCGACACCGCGACGTACGCGGAGGAGGTCGTCGGCCCGCTCCTGGAGATCGCGCCGGACGACCGGGTCACCGTACGCTCCCGCGACCAGCTGGAGGCGCTGCGCTCCATGCGGAGCTGTCGCCGCGTCAGCCTCCAGGGTGACTTCTCCGCGGCCGACATCCGGTCCGCGCTCGACCCGGGGCGGCTGCGGGAGCTGCTGCTGCGCGACGCCCTCTCCCTGGACTCCCTCGACGTCCTCGACGGCTTCGCCGAGCTGGAGTCGCTGGGGCTGCGCGGGTGCCGCAACGTCCAGGATCCCCTGCCGCTCACCCGGCTCCCCCGGCTGCGCCGCCTGGAACTGCGGGACCTGCCGCGCTTCGAGCCGCTGCACGCGCTGGCCGGGTGCCCACGGCTCGACACGCTGGTCGTCGGCGCCGACGTGCCGTGGCGCGGCCTCGCCGACCTGCCCTGCCCGGACCGGCTGCGGGTGCTCTCGCTGCCGCCGACCGCGACGCGCCTCGCGGACATCGTGGCCTGCCGCGACCTGCGGGAGCTGCGCCTCCAGGAGGCGAGCGAGCGTCTCGCGCCGGACTCCTGGGGCGCCCTGCTCGGCGAGCTCGCCGAGCTGCGCACGCTCGCGCTGACCGCGGCCCAGCTCAGCGCCCTGCTGTTCGCGCCGCGCACGCGGCTGCCGCGGGTGACCCGCCTGAACGTGCACGCCGGGCCGGGAACGGCCGTGCCGCTGCGCAGGATCGCCCTGCGTCTGCCCGGCCTCGAAGAGGTCCACATCGCGGAGGCCGCCGACGTCGACCTCGCCTCGCTCGCCCCGCTCCCCCAGCTGCGGAAGGTCCGCCTGACGTACCCGAACGAGGTGCGGGGCGCCGAGGCGCTGCCCGGCCACGTCGAACTCTCCCGCTATCCACAGGCCTGATCAACCGACTGGAAACGGTATGTCGCTCACGGTAAGTTCGGTGCTCCCGGGCGAGGTTGACAACAGGAGCGGCACCACGAGGCGGGAACCAGTCGGATGAGCAGAGCGGAAGTGACCCCGCTGTACGGCAGGGACCCGCTCCTGCGCGCGCTCGTCCCCCGGCTCACCGGCCTGAAGTACGACGAGCGTGCCCGCACCACCAGGGAGTTCCAGCACGACCTGCCCGTCGTCCTCGTAACGGGCCGGCACGGCATGGGGCGCACCGCGGTGCTGCGGGAGCTGGCGGCGCACTACCGCAACCGGCTGCCGCTCGCCCACGTCCGTGTGGAGCCGCCGGGGCTTCCCGCGTTCCCGCCGGCCGCGCCGGCCGCGGACGCCGCCGTCGCCGCCGATCTGGTCGGCGTCCTGACCGAGCTGGCACGGCAGCTCGCGCCCTCCTACCGCCGCCCCTTCCCCGTACTCCTGCCCGGTCTGTTCGCCGTGTCGAGCTGGGAGCCGGGTGACGACTCCACGCGGGACGCCGTGTGCCTGCGCCTCGCCCGGCTGCTCATCGCCTGCCGGCTGGCCGAGGGGCCCGAGCAGGAGCTGCGCCAGACGTGGGCCGGCGCGGCCGAGGCACGGATCGGCCACCCGGCCGCGGGGGCGGCGGCCGTCTCGCGCGCCCTGCACGGTGCCTACGCCGACCAGCACCGGGCAGGTCCGGAGCGCGACTGGTACCGCGGGCGCTTCCCCCGCTTCGACGACGACACCGACCCGCTCGAACTGCTCGGCGGCTGGTACCACCAGGGCGGGGACTACCGCCGCGCGGTCGAGCAGACGTTGATGGCGGCGCTGCGGCACGACGTCGCGGGCTCGTACGGCCGGCTCCAGCGCTGGAACCGCGAGCCCTGGCCGCTGGTGCTCCTGGACGACGCGCACCTGCCCGCGGGGCGGCGCTTCCTCGACCTGCTCCTCGAACACCGCGCGCACCCCGAGGCCCCGGAGCGCGAGGAACTGGTCGTGGTGGCCACCCGGCTCGGCGAGGCGCCCCGGAGCGACCCCGGCCCCGTCCGGCGCGAACTGGCGGACCTGGCCGCCTCCTCCGGCTGGAAGCGCAGGGGCACCGCGCCCTCCGCGGGGCTGCTCACCGTCCCCCTGACGCCCCTGTCCCGCGACGACGTGCTGCCGCTGCTCGCCGCCGGATCGGCGGGTGTCCCGCTCCACCCCTATCTCGCCTCGGCCCTGCACACCCTGACGGGCGGCCACCCCGCCGCCACGACCACGCTGTGCTCGGCGGTCCGCGCCGCGACCCAGTCGGGGCGCGCCGTCGCCCCGCGCGACCTCCTGGAACTGCTCACCGACGACGGCCGCCCGGTCGGCGAGGCGCTGCTCGAACGGCTGCTGCCCGACCGCAGGCAGCGCGACCGGCTCACCCTGCTCTCCCTCGCCAGGGACAGCACGGCCGCCGAGGCGCTGGCGAGCCGGCTGCGTCTGGAGGGGCCCGAGCAACTGCCCGCGAACGCCGTCACCGACTACCTGGAACAGCAGCACTGGCAGCGCCTGACCCCTCCGGAGAGCCCGCTGGTGACCGATCCGCTGCTGCGGACCCTCCTCGTCCACGAGGCCCGCAGGCTCTCGCCGGGGCCGGACGACAGCCGCGGCTGGCAGGAGATCCACCGCTTCCTGCAGAACCACCACGCCCAGCGCGGCGAGGGCGGGGAGGCCGACGCCCTGCGGCACATGCTCGCCGCCGGAGGCGTGGAGACGGTGGTGGCCTCGCTCGCGGAGGAGTTCCAGTCCGAGCAGGACGAGCGGGGCGCGGGGCACTGGCTGCTGTGCCTGAAGTACGCCGCCACGGCGCCGACGCCGCCCGCCCGCGACTGGGAGGACGACCGCCTGCGGACGGCGCTCGGCGCGCACGACGGCCGCTTCGCCCACCTCGACGACGTGGAGCGCTGCGTCAACCGCCTGCTGCACGCCCTGTGGTATCTCTCGGAACCGCACACCGAACCGGACCCCGACACGTGCGCGGCCATCGAGCACGAGTTGGCCTACCTCTCGCTGCGCCACCCTTCCTGGCGCGTCGCGCTCGGCCAGGCGGCCCGCAGATGGCCCGCCGCGGCGCGCGACAAGCGCCCCCTTCCGATACCAGGACAGTGAGGCAGCATGCTGTTCCGTCGCCATCCCCGCGAGTGGGGACCGATCGAGTGGGCCGCCGTTCTCGGCCTTGCCGTGGTGGCCGGAGTGGTGACCGTCCTTCTCGCCCTCGGGGCGCGGGGGCCCGGCAGGTGCGGTGACGACCTGGCCGAGGTCGGCGGGGACTGCGTCGGGGTCACCGAGCGCGCCTTCGACGTCGATCCGCGGCTGCGGAGCCTGGTCGAGGCGATCGAGGACGAGAACACCCGGGTGCGCGGGGACGCCGAGTCCCCCGCCGACAACGGCGCCAGGATTCCGTACGTACGCATCGCGCTGATGATGCCCTTCTCCGCGGACGGGTCCAGCGCGATGACGACCGACATGATCCGCCGGGCGCTCGCCGGGGCGCTCGCGGCGCAGCAGGAGGCCAACAGCGCCAGCGGGCCGCACTACCAGCTGCTGCTCGCCCCCGACGGGCGCAACCTCGACCAGTGGGAGCCGGTCGTGGAGCGGCTCGGGGAACTGGCCGCGGACAAGAAGGCCCCGCTGGTCGGGGTCACCGGCATTCCCAGCAGCACGCCCGAGACGCGGGAGGCGATAGAAGCGCTCAGCAGGGCCGGCATCCCGACCGTCGGGCCGGTCATCACGGCGGCGGACATGAACGCCGAGCAGTTCTTCAAGACCTCACCGAACAACGAGCAGTTCGCCGGTGCCCTGAAGCAGTACCTGCGCGAGAAGCCGCAGGCCAGGAAGGGGTTCCTGGTCTGGGACAACCGCAGTGAGGACGTCTACTCGCGCAATCTGCGCAAGGTCTTCGAGAAGCACTTCGACGAGGAGTACGACTTCAAGGGCCGCAACTCCAACTTCACCGGCTCCTCCGGCACGGACAAGGGCATCCCCCGGCGGTTCACCGACGCCGCGCAGAAGATCTGCGCGGCCCGGTCGGACACCGTCTTCTTCGCCGGGCGCGACCAGGATCTCCCGGCCTTCGTCAAACGCCTCGCCCAGGAGGGCGACTGCGGGCGGAGCGGGCGGCTGCGGCTGCTCAAGGTGGGCATCGGGCTCGAACCGACCCTCACCACGCCCGAGACCGACCGCTGGCTCAAGGAGGCGCGGGCGACGATCGTCGCCGCGTCGTCGGTCGACCCCGCCTGGTGGAGGAACGAGCACGACCCGCCGCGCGCGCTCGGCCGCTTCATGGACCGCTACGAGGCCCTGAAGGCGGAGCACGGCTTCGGCAAGGAGTTCCTGGACGACGGCTACGCGGTGATGTACCACGACGCGTTCACGCTCCTCGCCGACGCCGTCGACCGTACGTACAGCGAGCTGAACGAGGACCACGGGGCCCCCGGGGGCAAGGACGGCAAGGGCGGCAAGGGCGGCGAGGGCGGCGGAGCCCCGCTGGAGCTGACGAAGAACGACGTCTACAACACCCTCATCATGCCCAGCATCACGGCGACCGGCTGCAGCAACTGCCTGCGCGGGGCGGCGGGTGCGTACGGCTTCGAGGGGCCGGACGTGAACGACCAGTGGGCGGTGTGCAAGCCGGTGCCCGTCGTCGAGCACCCGGCCGCCGGGACCGACCGCCGCTCGCCGGTGTACCGGACCTTCCGCGGCGCGGGCAGGGACGGCTGCCCGGACTGAGGGTCCGGGCCTGCGGCGCGCTCAGCTCCGCGGTGCGATGCGCTTCTCGAACCAGTGGTGGGCGTAGGGCTCGTCGTTGAAGGCGGGGACCTCGCGGTAGCCGTGGGAGCGGTACAGGGCGATCGCCGCGGTGAGCGCCTTGTTGGTGTCCAGGCGCAGGACGTCGCGGCCGTGCAGGGCCGTCCGCTCCTCCAGTTCGGCCAGGAAGCGGTGGGCGAGGCCGAGGCCGCGGGCCCGGGGCGCGATCCACATGCGCTTGATCTCGGCGGGGGCGTCGGCCGGCAGCTTCAGGCCCGCGCAGCCGACGGGTTCGCCCCGCTCCCTGGCCACCAGGAACAGGCCGTGCGGCGGCCGGAGTCCTCCCGCGTCCGGCAGCAGGCTGCGCGCGGGGTCGAAGCCGGTGTCGAAGGTGCCGTGCAGTTCGGCGGCGTAGGCGCGCAGGCAGCTCCGGGCGTCGGGGTGGCCGGGGTCGACGGCGTCCAGGGTGACGGTCGCGGCGGTCAGCAGCCGGTCGACCTCGGCCATGGCGGCGACGAGCCGGGCGCGCCGGGCTTCGTCGAGCGGGGCGAGCAGCGACGCGGCGAGTTCGTCGCTGCGGGCGTCGAGCAGCGCACGCTCGGCGCGGCCCGCCCCGGTGAGCCTGACGGTGCGCACCCGGCGGTCCTCCGGCAGCGGTTCCACCGTCACCAGGCCGTCGGCCTCCAGGGCGCGGAGCAGGCGGCTGACGTAGCCGGAGTCGAGGCCGAGGCGCTCGCGCAGCGCGCGGACGTCCTGGCCGGCCTCGCCGATCTGCCAGAGCAGCCTGGCCTCGCCGACGGGCCTCTCGCCGCCGAGGTAGCGGTCGTGGAGCACGCCCACGCGTTCGGTGACGGTGCGGTTGAACCGTCGTACCCGCTCGATCTGCGCCTCGTCCATTCTCTGACTGTAGTCAGAGAATGGACGGGGCGGACAGCCTTCCGCTCAGGGCAGGGTGATGTGGCCCGGCGCGGGCAGCCGGGGGGCCGTGGCGGGCTCGTGGATGTCGGCCAGGGCCATGAACAGCAGGGCGACGGCGAGCGCGCCGGGGTCGGGGACGCCGAGGGCGTGGTCCCCCACGTAGCTGGCCCGGCCGCGCCGGGGCCGCAGGGACGCGGTGGCCAGGGCGCCGCGGATGGCCGCCTGGGCCGCCTCCGTGAGCGGGGCCTCGGCGTCGGCGTCCCCGGCGGACGCGGTCAGCGACTCGGCGGCGGGCGCGAGGGCGTCGACCAGCGTGCAGTCGCCGGGGTTCGCGCCGCCGACCCGGTGGATGGCGGCGAAGCCCGCCTCCGCGGCCCCGGCGAGCGCACCGACGCCCGGCGCCCCGCCGTCCGCGGGTACGGCGGAGGCCAGGTGCTGGAAGAGCAGCCCGAAGAGGGGGCCGCTGGTGCCGCCGACATCGTCGAGGAAGGCTTCGGCGAGGGCCGTCGTGCCGTCGAGGCCGCGCTCGTCGGCGAGCTTCACCGCGCGCCGCACCCCGCCGGTGAGGTTGTCGCCGAAGTCCCCGTCGCCGACGAGCTGGTCGAGCTTGGTGAGGTTGTCGCGCACCTGGGTGACGGTGGCCGCGTAGCGGTCGAGGAGGGCGCGGTCGCCCGCGGTGCCCTCGGCGGGGGCGGTCCGCTCGGTCTCGGCGGGGGTGCCCGCGGTGGCCTCGTCGGCGGTCTCGCCGCCGTTCAGCGGGCGGGGCAGGACGAGGGGGGTGCGGGTGGGCGCCGTCCAGAGGTCGGCCCAGCCGTCCTCCAGGCGCGTCAGGGTGAGGGAGAAGCCCGCCATGTCGAGGGCCGCGGTGAAGGTGCCGGGGACGACGAAGACCGGGGTGAGTCCGCGGCCGGTCAGCTCGTCGCGCAGCAGGGCGCCGATGGCGTTGAGTTCGAGTTCCGTGGTGGCGCCGAGGCCGTTGGCCAGGGCGAGCACCTCGCCGGGGCCCTCGGGCAGGGCGTCGAGGAGGTCGTCGGTCATCCGCCGCACGAGGTCGCCGACGGCGGGGCGGGCGATGGTGCGGATGCCCCGCTCGCCGTGGATGCCGACGCCGTAGTCCAGGGTGTCCTCGTCCAGCGTGAACGCCGGGCTCACCGTCGTGGGCGAGGTCTGGGCGCGGGCGGCCACCGCGATGCTGCGGGACCGGGCCACGACGCGCCGTCCCAGCTCGGCCAGCTCCTCCAGGGACGCGCCCCGGTCGGCCGCCGCGCCGAGCAGCTTCTCGACGACCACCGTGGCGGCGGTCCCCCTGCGGCCGGTCGCGCTGTCGGCGCTGTCGGTGGCCAGGTCGTCCTCGACCAGGACGGTGGCCACGGGGACGCCGTCGTGCCGCAGGCGCTCGGCGGCGATCTGGAAGTTGATGACGTCGCCGGTGTAGTTCTTGACGATGTGCAGGACACCGCCGCTCCCGGCCGCGGCGGCGCTGGCCTCGTAGATCTGCCGGTTGTGCGGCGAGGCGAAGATCTCGCCGGGGCAGACGGCGTCCAGGCCGCCGCGCCCGAGCAGCCCGGTGTGCAGGGGCTCGTGCCCCGAGCCGCCGCCCGAGACGAGCGCGACCGTGCGGTCGGGGTGCGGGTCGCGGGCGCGCAGGTACAGCGGCGCGCCGTGCACCTCGATCATGCCGGGGTGGGCGAGCGCCAGGCCGCGGGCTGCGGTCAGCACGGGGGCGTTCTCCGGGAGGAAGTAGCTCATGCGCGTTCTCCGTGGTGTGCGGGGCTGCGGGTGTCGCGGGGTGCGGGTGTCGCCGGGGCGCGGGCCGGGGGGCGTGCCGACCGTGGCTCACCCTGGCTCCCGAGCGGCCCCGAAGAACGGCACGCGAGCGTACCGGCACTCCGCGGTTCCGGTCCGCACGGACGTGTGCGACGCTGTCAACCTGCACCCGCCCGGGCGCCGGAACGCGCAGGGCACGCGGCAGCCACCGGCAGGCCATCCCATCTTTGCGAGGTCTTTACCCGTGCCCGACCCGCGACGCGAGGACCTCGGCCGGATGCTGCGCGCCTGGCGGATGGCGCGCGACCCCCGCGACCTGCCCGGACCCGTGCCGTCCCGGGGTCACCGCAGCTACCTCACCCAGCTCGACATGGCGCTGCTGCTCGGCGTCTCCGAGCGCTGGTACCGCGCACTGGAGCGCGGCGAGGACCGCGCGTACGCGCCCGAGCTGATCGCCGGTGTCGTCCGCGTCCTGGCCCTCGGCCCGGCCGAGGCCGACGCCCTGTACCGCGGCGCCGGGCTCCGGCCGCCCGCGCGTCCCGCCGGTTCGGCGCCGCCCGACGAGGCCATGCTCGACCTGCTGCACCAGCAGCGGCGGGTGAGCTGGATCTGCGACCGGGCGTGGGACGTGGTCGCCGCCAACACCGTGGCCGCGCGCCACTGCCCCTGGCTGATGCACCCCGGCGCCAACGTCATGACCTGGGCGTTCTCGCCCGAGGCCCGCTATCAGCTCCGGGAGTGGGAGACGAGGTGGGCGGGTCCGCTGCTCGGCCGGCTGCGCCTCGCCTGGCAGCGCCGGCCGGAGGACGAACGCCTGACCGACGTGGTGGAGGCCGTGCGCGCGGAGCCCGGCGTCGCCGCGCTGTGGGACACCGCCACCGACCTCACGCCGCTCGGCGCCGAGCCACGGCCGGTGTACTTCCCGCTGGTCGCCCCCGACCCGGTGGACGTCCGCGTCATGGCCTACGGGCGCTGCGACGACACGGCGCACCGCTGGATCGTCCTGACGCCCGCCGACCCGGCGGTCACCTTCCCCTAGGTGTATTGATCACGAGCGTTGTTGACACGGGGGTCTTGATCAAAGGCGAAGACCTCCGGTGTGGTGGAGCTGTCTAGGACTGCACCACACG
>NZ_JBFAHX010000053.1:0-45650 GCF_040654435.1 Streptomyces sp. NPDC050703 | reverse complement strand
GTTTCCGACTCTATCAGACTCTTTCGTGTCCGATTTCCTCGGCGCCTTTCCGGTTCCCGCTCGGCCTTTCGGCTCTCGCGTTTCCCTTTCCGGCGATTCAGACTTTATCAGAGATTCTGAGTCCGAATTCCCGCCCCGTTCGGATCGGTCCCGGCACGACTGTGCGCGGGCGCTTCCCGGTTGGGCGGAGCCGTAAACTTAACGGAGCGGGGCGCCTCGATGCAAATCGAGGCGCCCCGCTCCGTCGTTCGTGCGGTCGGGAGGGTCAGACCTCGACGACCACGGGCAGGATCATCGGGCGTCGGCGGTAGTTGTCCGACACCCACTTGCCCAGCGTGCGGCGGATGAGCTGCTGCAGCTGGTGGGGTTCGACCACGCCGTCCTGGGCCGACTTCTCCAGGACCTCCTGGATCTTCGGGATGACGGTGCCGAACACCCCGTCGTCGATGCCGGAGCCGCGGGCCTGGATGTGGGGACCACCGGTGATCTTGCCGGTGCTGGAGTCCACCACCAGGAAGACCGAGATGATGCCCTCGTCCCCGAGGATCTTCCGGTCCTTCAGCGCGGGCTCGCCCACGTCGCCGACCGAGAGGCCGTCGACGTACACGTAACCGGCCTGGACCTTGCCGACGATCTTGGCCTTGCCCTCGACCAGGTCGACGACCACGCCGTCCTCGGCGATCAC
Source organism: Streptomyces sp. NPDC050703 (assembly GCF_040654435.1). NCBI lineage: Bacteria > Bacillati > Actinomycetota > Actinomycetes > Kitasatosporales > Streptomycetaceae > Streptomyces > Streptomyces sp. NPDC050703. The sequence continues at coordinate 44,965 of NZ_JBFAHX010000053.1, read as the reverse complement.
GATGCGGTCGTGCGGGACGCCGGTGAGGGCGCCCAGCTCGGCGTTGGCGCGCAGGTGGCGCCATTCGCCGTGGACCGGCATCAGGTTCTTGGGCTTGCAGATGTTGTAGAAGTACAGCAGCTCGCCGGCCGAGGCGTGGCCGGAGACGTGCACCTTGGCGTTGCCCTTGTGGACGACGTTGGCGCCCCAGCGGGTCAGGCCGTTGATCACGCGGTAGACCGCGTTCTCGTTGCCGGGGATGAGCGACGACGCCAGGATCACCGTGTCGCCCTGGACGATGCGGATCTGGTGGTCGCGGTTGGCCATGCGGGAGAGCGCGGCCATGGGCTCGCCCTGGGAACCCGTACAGACCAGGACGACCTCGCTGTCGGGCAGGTCGTCGAGCGTCTTGACGTCGACGACGAGGCCCGGCGGCACGCGGAGGTAGCCGAGGTCGCGGGCGATGCCCATGTTCCTGACCATCGAGCGGCCGACGAAGGCGACCCGGCGGCCGTACTCGTGGGCGGCGTCGAGGATCTGCTGGATGCGGTGCACATGGCTGGCGAAGCTCGCGACGATGATGCGCTTCTGGGCGCCGGCGAAGACACCGCGGATGACGCCCGAGATGTCGCGCTCGGGCGGTACGAAGCCCGGGACCTCGGCGTTCGTGGAGTCCGAGAGGAGGAGGTCGATGCCCTCCTCGCTCAGGCGCGCGAACGCGTGCAGGTCCGTGAGGCGGCCGTCCATCGGAAGCTGGTCCATCTTGAAGTCGCCGGTGGCGACGACCATGCCCGCGGGGGTGCGGATGGCGACGGCCAGGGCGTCCGGGATGGAGTGGTTGACCGCGATGAACTCGCAGTCGAACGGGCCGAGGTGCTCGCGGTCGCCCTCGACGACCTCCAGCGTGTACGGACGGATGCGGTGCTCCTGGAGCTTCGCCTCGATCAGGGCGAGGGTCAGCTTGGAGCCGATCAGCGGGATGTCCGGCTTCTCGCGCAGGAGGTAGGGGACACCGCCGATGTGGTCCTCGTGGCCGTGCGTGAGCACGATGCCCTCGATGTCGTCGAGGCGGTCCCTGATGGACGAGAAGTCCGGCAGGATCAGGTCGATTCCCGGCTGCTCCTCCTCGGGGAAGAGCACTCCGCAGTCGACGATCAGCAGGCGACCGTTGTACTCGAAGACGGTCATGTTGCGGCCGATCTCACCGAGGCCGCCGAGCGGGGTGACGCGCAGGCCGCCCTTCGGGAGCTTCGGCGGGGCACCGAGTTCAGGATGCGGATGACTCAAAAGACTCTCCTCACCACACACGCCACGTGCCTCCGGGGCACGTGGCGCGCGTGACGTTCGTGCGTGAGCAGTTGTTGGGTGACCGCGGGCGCGGGGCCCGCGGGTGTCGCGTATTCAGTTGTGAAGTCTGTGGTCAGAGCTGTACCCCGCCGGCGGCGAGGTCGATCTTGAGCTGTGCCGTCTCGTCGGGCGTCAGCTCGACCATCGGCAGGCGCAGCGGGCCCGCGGGCCGCCCCTGGAGGGCGAGCGCCGCCTTGGTGGTGATCACGCCCTGCGTGCGGAACATGCCGGTGAAGACCGGGAGCAGCTTCTGGTGGATCTCGGTGGCCTTCTGCACGTCGCCCGAGAGGTGAGCCTCCAGCATCGCGCGCAGCTCGGGGGTGACGACGTGGCCGACGACCGAGACGAAACCGCATGCGCCGACGGAGAGCAGCGGCAGGTTCAGCATGTCGTCGCCGGAGTACCAGGCCAGGTCCGAGCGGGCGATGGCCCAGCTCGCGCGGCCGAGGTCGCCCTTGGCGTCCTTGTTGGCCACGATCCTGGGGTGCTCGGCGAGGCGGACGATCGTCTCGGTGTTGATCGGTACGCCGCTGCGGCCCGGGATGTCGTACAGCATGACCGGCAGCTCGGTGCTGTCGGCGATCGCGGTGAAGTGCCGGAGCAGTCCCTCTTGCGGGGGCTTGTTGTAGTACGGCGTGACGGTCAGGAGGCCGTGTGCGCCGGCCCGCTCGGCGGCGCGGGCGAGCTCGATGCTGTGGCGGGTGTCGTTGGTGCCGACGCCCGCGACGATGTGGGCGCGGTCTCCGACCGCCTCCAGCACGGCTCGTACGAGATCGTCTTTCTCCGCGTCACTGACGGTCGGGGACTCACCGGTGGTGCCGTTGATGACGAGGCCGTCATTGCCTGCGTCCACCAGGTGGGCGGCGAGCTGCTGCGCGCCGTCGAGGTCAAGTGCGCCGTCCGCCGTGAAGGGCGTGACCATGGCGGTGAGGACCCTCCCGAAGGGGGTCTGCGGAGTGGAGGTCGGAGCCATGGGTAACACGCTACTCGCTGCTCAGCGTGGGGTCCCCCCTCGGGGGACGTGAGCGGGCCTGACGGGTGCGGAGCCCGGCACTGCCTGCTCGGGGGTTCAGGCAGTACCGGGTCCGTTCGATCAGGCTAGGCGAACTTCACGAAGTGCCGCAATCCGGACACTTCGCTCGCACCGTCCGCACATCAGTGCCTCACGGGGCCACGCGCCCGTTCTTGTTGAAGGCGGCGTGGGTGAGCGGCATCAGTTCGGCCCAGTGCTGCTCCATCTTCTCGCCGACCATCTCGATCTCCCGCTGCGGGAACGACGGGACCTTGGCCAGCTCGTGCTGCGTGCGCAGACCGAGGAAGTGCATCAGCGAACGGGCGTTGCACGTCGCGTACATCGAGGAGAACAGGCCGACGGGGAGCACCGCGCGGGCGACCTCGCGGGCCACGCCCGCGGCGAGCATCTCCTGGTACGCCTCGTACGCCCGGCGGTAGGAGTCCTCCATGACGCGGCCCGTGAGCTCCTGCTGGGCCTGGGTGCCCTCGACGAAGACGTACTTGCCGGGGCGGCCTTCCTGGACCAGCTTGCGGGAGGCGTCCGGGACGTAGAAGACGGGCTCCAGCTCCCTGTAGCGGCCCGATTCCTCGTTGTACGACCAGCCGACGCGGTGGCGCATGAACTCGCGGAAGACGAAGATGGGGGCGCTGATGAAGAACGTCATCGAGTTGTGCTCGAAGGGGCTGCCGTGGCGGTCCCGCATCAGGTAGTTGATCAGGCCCTTCGAGCGCTCCGGGTCCTTCTGGAGCTCGTCGAGGGACTGCTCGCCCGCCGTCGAGACGCGGGCGGCCCACAGGACGTCGGAGTCGGTGGCGGCGTGCTTCACCAGCTCGACGGTGACCTCGCTGCGGAAGCTGGGCTTGAGGTCTTCGGTGGGGGTCTCGCTCACTGGCGGGGTCCTTCCATGTGCATCACTCGGGCGGCGCCCACTCTATGGCCCGGCACCGACAATCGGCCGTTCGGTGACCCGCCGCGACATTCTTCGCCTAATTTGCTGAAACAGGGCACCTTTGGGGCGGTTCGAGCGTCTGTCCATGTAAGAGAGAACACTCGAGACCCGTGAGGAGAAGCGCGTCCCATGTTCCGTCGGCGAGAGCCCGTCCCGTTCGCCTTCATCGCCGAAGCCGACAAGTTCCGCAGCAACGTCACTCCCCCGCCCCGTGAGCGTGCCACCGCGAGTCAGATCGTGGGCCGCACGCTCATCGGCCTGACCGTCGTCGCCGGTCTCGTGGGATCCCTGCTCTTCGGGATGCCCGCGATGTCGGCCGACCAGTCACCCGCGCACACCCAGCAGTCCGAGGCCTCGGACGGGCGCTGACCGGGCAAAATACGCCCAATCCGGACGTTGACTCGTCCGGGCCCCCAAGGGTGGTGGCAGGGGACACGGCTCGGTAGCCTCACCGGGCACAGCTCATGCGTGGATCGAGTGAGGACCAGCCCGTGCCCCTGCCTTTCCTGACCGCGGACCGCGCGTTCGACGACGCGGCGCTCGACGCCGCGCTGCCCTTCGACGACCGCGACCAGTGGCGCCGGCCCTACCGTCCCGGTCCGTGGCGTGTGGGCGCCGCCGCACTTCTGCTGCTGCTCGCCTCGTTCGTGCTCTTCGCCGCTGTCATCATCGCGCTCACCGACTCGCTCGCGGGCGCGGCTGTCTGTGCGGCGCTCGCCGCGGTCACCGTCGTGATCTCGCTGCGGCTGCTGCGCATGGGCACCTGGGTGAGCGCGCACGGAGTGCGCCGGGTCGGCTTCCTGTCGACGCGGACCGTGCCGTGGGCGCAGATCGCGGCCGTGCGGACCGCGCAGCAGCCGGTGCGCTGGCTGGGCCTGCCCCGCACGGTGCAGGGGCAGGCACTCATCCTCGTACGACGTGGTGGGGCCGCCGATGGGCAGCGGTTGCTGCTCACCGACAAGAACGCCGACTTCGTCGCCCGGGCCGAGGCGTTCGAGCGGGCGGCCGACTCCATCGAGGCGTGGGCCTACGAGTACCGCACCACTGCCTGAGGCACCTGAGGCGCCTGAGGACAGAAGTCCGGCCCTCGGTCAGGCGTTCACCGGCCTGCCCTCGTGGAGGGCGATGGCCCGCTGCATGGCCTTGCGCGCCCGGGGTGTGTCCCGGGCGTCGTGGTAGGCGACGGCGAGGCGGAACCAGCAGCGCCAGTCGTCCGGGGCGTCCTCCGTCTCGGCCTTGCGGCGGGCGAAGACCTCGTCGGCCGAGTCGCGGTCGATGCGGCCCCCGGGCGTACGCCTCAACTCGTCGACGGGCAGGCCGCCTTCGGCGTCGAGCTCGGCGGCGAGCCGGTTGGCGCGCTGCACGAACCGGGTGTTCTGCCAGAGGAACCAGACGCCGATGACCGGCAGGATCAGCACCGCGACGCCGAAGGTGACCGTGAGCAGGGTGCCGTGCTTGATGAGGAGTACGCCGCGGCTGCCGACCAGGACGAAGTAGACGACCAGGACGGCGGCCGTGACGGCGTAGGTGATCTTCGCTCGCATGGAGGCTCGCATGGGGTTCTCTTCCCGGCTCAGCCGAGGTCCAGGAAGTGTTCGAGGCCGAAGGTCAGGCCCGGGGTGCTCACCACGCGGCGGGCGCCGAGCAGGATGCCCGGCATGAAGCTGCTGTGGTGCAGCGAGTCGTGCCGGACGGTCAGGGTCTCCCCCTCGCCGCCGAGCAGCACCTCCTGGTGGGCCAGCAGGCCGCGAAGGCGTACGGAGTGGACCCGTACGCCGTCGACGTCCGCGCCGCGCGCGCCGTCCAGGGCCGTCGTCGTGGCGTCGGGCTGCGCGGCGCTGCCGGCCTCCCGCCGGGCCTCGGCGATGAGCTGGGCGGTGCGGGCGGCGGTGCCGCTGGGGGCGTCGGCCTTGTTCGGGTGGTGCAGCTCGACGACCTCGACGGACTCGAACCAGGGCGCGGCGATCTGCGCGAACTTCATCGTCAGGACCGCGCCGATGGAGAAGTTCGGGGCGATCAGGACGCCCGTCTCCGGGGACGCGGCGAGGGACGTGCGCAGCCGCGCGAGGCGCTCGTCGGTCCAGCCCGTGGTGCCGACGACGGCGTGGATGCCGTGGCCCACGCAGAAGTCGAGGTTGGCCATCACCGAGTCGGGGGTGGTCAGCTCGACGGCGACCTGGGCGCCGTTGTCCACCAGCGACCGCAGCTCGTCGCCGCGGCCGAGGGCGGCGACCAGCTCCATGTCGTCGGCGGCCTCGACGGCCTTCACGGCTTCGGAACCGATGCGTCCCTTGGCGCCGATGACCGCCACGCGCAGCTTGCTCATGTCCTTCATTCCTTACGTCGAACCGGTCGGGCCCGTGGGCCCGGGTGGCTAGGCGACCGCGTCGTGGAGGCGGGCCGCCTGCTTGTCCTTGAGGGGTCCGATGGCCGAGAGGGACGGGCGGTGCCCCAGTATGTCGCGGGCCACCTCGCGCACCTCGTCGGGCGTGACCGCCGAGATCCTGGCCAGCATGTCGTCGACGGACATGTGCTCGCCCCAGCACAGCTCGCTCTTGCCGATGCGGTTCATCAGGGCACCGGTGTCCTCCAGGCCGAGGACGGTGGAGCCCGCGAGCTGGCCGATGGCGCGGGTGATCTCGTCGTCCGTGAGACCGTGCTCCGCGACCTGGTCCAGCTCGTCGCGGCAGATCTTGAGGACGTCGTGCACCTGGCTGGGCCGGCAGCCCGCGTAGACCCCGAAGAGACCGGTGTCGGCGAAGCCCGAGGTGTACGAGTACACGCTGTAGGCCAGGCCGCGCTTCTCCCGCACCTCCTGGAAGAGGCGGGACGACATGCCGCCGCCGAGCGCGGTGTTCAGCACGCCGAGGGCCCAGCGCCGCTCGTCGGTGCGGGCCAGGCCCGGCATGCCGAGGATGACGTGGGCCTGCTCGGTCTTGCGGTTGATGACCTCGACGCGGCCCGCGGTGCGCAGTGTCCGGGAGCCCTGGCGCGGGATCATCGGGACGGCCTCGGTGTCCCGCAGCGCGCCGGACCTCTCGAAGGCGGCGCGGACCTGGCGTACGACCTTGCCGTGGTCCACGTTGCCCGCGGCGGCGACGACCAGATGCGTGGGGTCGTAGTGCTTCTTGTAGAAGCGGCGGATGCGGTCCGCGGTGAGGGCGTTGATCGTGTCCTCGGTGCCGAGGACGGGCCGGCCGAGGGGGGTGTCGCCGAGCATCGTGTGCGCGAACAGGTCGTGCACGCAGTCGCCCGGGTCGTCCTCGGTCATCGCGATCTCTTCGAGGATGACGCCGCGCTCGGCGTCGACGTCCTCCTGGCGGATCAGCGAGCCCGTCAGCATGTCGCAGACGACGTCGATGGCGAGCGGCAGGTCGGTGTCGAGCACGCGCGCGTAGTAGCACGTGTACTCCTTCGCCGTGAAGGCGTTCATCTCGCCGCCGACCGCGTCGAGCGCGGAGGAGATGTCGAGGGCGCTGCGCTTCTTGGTGCCCTTGAAGAGGAGGTGCTCCAGGTAGTGCGTGGCGCCGTTCAGCGACGGGGTCTCGTCGCGCGATCCGACGTTGGCCCAGATGCCGAAGGTCGCCGAACGCACGGAGGGCAGGGTCTCCGTGACGACGCGCAGGCCGCCGGGGAGGGTGGTCCTGCGGACCGTGCCGATGCCGTGCTCGCCCTTGATGAGGGTTTGGGTACGGGCGACGGCCCGCGCCTCCGAGGAGGTGCGGGCCGTCGTCGTGGTGCTACGCGACGTCACTTGTCGGTGTCGTCCTTCTTGTCGGCGGCCTGCTCGTCGCCCTCTTCACCCTCGACCACGGGGATGAGGGAGAGCTTGCCGCGGGAGTCGATCTCGGCGATCTCGACCTGGACCTTCTGGCCCACGCCGAGGACGTCCTCGACGTTCTCCACGCGCTTGCCACCGGCGAGCTTGCGGATCTGGGAGATGTGCAGGAGGCCGTCCTTGCCCGGGAGCAGGGAGACGAACGCGCCGAAGGTCGTCGTCTTCACGACGGTGCCCAGGTAGCGCTCGCCGACCTCCGGCATGGTCGGGTTGGCGATGCCGTTGATCGTGGCGCGGGCGGCCTCGGCGGCCGGGCCGTCGGCGGCACCGATGTAGATGGTGCCGTCGTCCTCGATCGTGATGTCGGCGCCGGTGTCCTCCTGGATCTGGTTGATCATCTTGCCCTTGGGGCCGATGACCTCACCGATCTTGTCCACCGGGATCTTGACGGTGATGATGCGCGGCGCGTTCGGGGACATCTCGTCCGGAACGTCGATCGCCTCGTTCATCACGTCGAGGATGTGCAGACGCGCGTCACGGGCCTGCTTCAGCGCGGCGGCCAGGACCGAGGCGGGGATGCCGTCGAGCTTGGTGTCGAGCTGGAGCGCGGTCACGAACTGCTTCGTGCCGGCGACCTTGAAGTCCATGTCGCCGAAGGCGTCCTCCGCACCGAGGATGTCGGTGAGGGTGACGTAGTGCGTCTCGCCGTCGATCTCCTGGGAGATCAGACCCATGGCGATACCGGCGACGGCGGCCTTCAGCGGCACACCGGCGTTCAGCAGCGACATGGTGGAGGCGCAGACGGAGCCCATGGACGTCGAGCCGTTGGAACCGAGGGCCTCGGAGACCTGGCGGATCGCGTAGGGGAACTCCTCGCGCGTCGGCAGCACCGGCACGAGCGCGCGCTCGGCGAGGGCGCCGTGGCCGATCTCGCGGCGCTTCGGGGAGCCGACGCGGCCGGTCTCGCCGGTGGAGTACGGCGGGAAGTTGTAGTTGTGCATGTAGCGCTTGCGCGTCACCGGGGACAGCGTGTCGAGCTGCTGCTCCATGCGGAGCATGTTCAGCGTCGTGACACCCAGGATCTGGGTCTCGCCGCGCTCGAACAGCGCCGAGCCGTGCACGCGCGGGATGGCCTCGACCTCGGCGGCCAGCGTACGGATGTCGGTCACACCGCGACCGTCGATCCGCTTCTTCTCCTTGATGACGCGCTCACGGACCAGGGTCTTGGTCAGCGAGCGGTACGCGGCGGAGATCTCCTTCTCGCGGCCCTCGAACTGCGGGAGCAGCTTCTCGCCGGCCAGCGCCTTGACGCGGTCCAGCTCGGTCTCGCGCTCCTGCTTGCCGGCGATGGTGAGCGCCTGGGCCAGCTCGGTCCTGACCGCGGCGGTCAGGGCCTCCAGGACGTCGTCCTCGTAGTCCAGGAAGATCGGGAACTCGCCGGTGGGCTTGGCGGCCTTGGCCGCCAGGTCCGACTGGGCCTTGCACAGGGCCTTGATGAAGGGCTTCGCGGCCTCGAGACCGGCGGCCACGACCTCCTCGGTCGGCGCCTCGGCGCCGCCCTTGACGAGCTCGATGGTCTTCTCGGTGGCCTCGGCCTCGACCATCATGATCGCGACGTCGCCGTCATCGAGGACGCGACCGGCGACGACCATGTCGAAGACGGCGTCCTCAAGCTCGGTGTGCGTCGGGAAGGCGACCCACTGGCCCTTGATGAGCGCCACGCGCGTGCCGCCGATCGGGCCCGAGAAGGGCAGGCCGGCGAGCTGCGTGGAGCAGGAGGCGGCGTTGATCGCGACCACGTCGTACAGGTGGTCGGGGTTGAGAGCCATGATCGTCTCGACGACCTGGATCTCGTTGCGCAGGCCCTTCTTGAAGGAAGGACGCAGCGGGCGGTCGATCAGGCGGCAGGTGAGGATCGCGTCCTCGGAGGGCCGGCCCTCACGGCGGAAGAAGGAGCCGGGGATCTTGCCCGCGGCGTACTGCCGCTCCTCGACGTCCACCGTCAGGGGGAAGAAGTCGAGCTGGTCCTTGGGCTTCTTGGACGCGGTGGTGGCCGAGAGGACCATCGTGTCGTCGTCCAGGTAGGCCACGGCGGAGCCGGCGGCCTGACGGGCCAGACGGCCCGTCTCGAAGCGAATGGTGCGGGTGCCGAACGTGCCGTTGTCGATGACGGCCTCGGCGTAGTGGGTCTCGTTCTCCACTGTTCTCCTACGTGTCTACGTTTCGTCTTCTCGCCCCTGGTCCCGTGTGGCCCGGGGGCGGCGTCCCATGCGTCCTTCCGTGGACGGGGACCGTGCGGAGAAACGCGCCGTGTGTGCGGGCCGGTCTTCGATCGAAGCTCCCGGGGGTTTCTCCCGGGGGCCACTACCGAGGACCGGCGGCGGCTGGGTGCGTCTCTCCCTCGTGGGGTCGTACTGGTGTCCCGGGGGCGCTGGACCGTGATCGGTCCCTACCCACGGGGACGTGCTTTCGTCACCAGACTACAAAGCCGGGGTGACACCGCGCACGTACAGCAAAGGGAGCGGCCCCCTTCGAGTGCTTCGAGTGGGAACCGCTCCCTTCACGGCGTCTTACTTGGCGCCCGCCGCACCGCGGCGGATGCCCAGGCGCTCGACCAGTGCGCGGAAGCGCTGGATGTCCTTCTTGGCCAGGTACTGCAGCAGGCGGCGACGCTGGCCGACCAGGATCAGCAGACCACGACGGGAGTGGTGGTCGTGCTTGTGCGTCTTGAGGTGCTCGGTCAGGTCCGAGATGCGGCGCGAGAGCAGCGCGACCTGAACCTCGGGGGAGCCGGTGTCGCCCTCCTTCTGGCCGAACTCGGTCATGATCTGCTTCTTCGTAGCGGCGTCGAGCGACACGCGTACTCCTCGTGGTGTTTCGTGTGCCTCCGAGTGCCCCTGGTCTACGTCTCAGGGGGGCTTACGGGACTCGTGAGGCGGGGATGGCCGTCGGGCGGGCCCTCACGGGCCCGGGTCCCTGCGTCTCCCGTCCTGATCCTTGCCGGATCCGGAGGTGCGCAGACTGACGGTCGTCACACAGGTTACCAGCCGGCGCGACGGCCCCGTAGCGGAGGTCGGCCGCCGGCCTCGGACCCTCGCTCGGCGCGCTCAGCTCGTCATGGCCCTGGCCTCGGCGTACACGCCGAAGACCGCGAGCGTCAGCGGCACCAGGGTGAGCAGGACGAAGGACTCGGCGATCTCCAGGAAGCGGCCCCAGAACGGGGTCACCCCGGTGCGTGAGGCGATCATGCCGACACCGGTGACCAGGGCCGTCGCCGCCGCGATCCCCACGACGAGCCAGATGGTCCGCAGGTCCGGTGCCGCGCCGTCACCGGCCGGGCCGACCGGCAGGTCGAGGCAGAGGCCGATGCCGAGCAGGACGAGGGTCACCAGACCCGCGGCCAGGACCGCGGCGACCTGGGCGGTGTAGCGGAACAGGTGCGCACGCGTCAGCATCGCGATCCCCGTCGCCAGGGCCAGGACCTGTCCCCACGTATCGGCGGCGAGGGCGAGCACCACCGCGGACCCGATCGCGACGAGCGCGCAGCCGCCGACGAGGCCGACGAGCAGTTCCTGGCCGCGGCGGGCCTGCGCAGCGATGCGCTCGGCGTCGACGGGCTCCTGCGGGGCGGGGTCCGCTCCATAGCCGCCCCGCGCGCCGTGCGGCGGTTCGTAGCCGATGGGCAGCCGGGCGAAGCGCATGGAGAGGCCGGGCAGAAAGGCCAGGGCCCCGACCGCGAGCGGGGCGCACAGGGCAGCGGTCTCGACCGGCTCCAGCCGCCACAGTGCCGCGAGGAACGTGGCGGCCAGCCCGACCGCGGAGGCGAAGACGCACGCGACGAACGGCCCGTCGCCACTCGGTGAGAGCAGCCCGAGGATCACGGATGCCGTCAGGACGGCGGCACAGGCCAGCAGGAACTGGAGCCTGCCCACGCCCTGCCCGTCGGTCACCGGCAGCAGCCCGGAGCCCGCCGCCGCCACGTTCGGCAGCGCGCCGAGGCCGAAGGCGAGGGCGGCGGCCCGGTCGTCGTACACCCGCGCGCGGACCCCCGCGAGGGTGAGCAGCAGCACGCCGGCGACGGCGGCGAGGACGCCCGGCAGTCCATGCAGGTCGTGGTGGGGGGCGGCGGCCCAGGCGACGTATGCGAGGAGGGACGACAGCACGGCCCCGCCGACGAGTCCGGCGGCGCGGGTCAGGTCGCCGGTCCACAGCACGTGGTCACGGGTCACCGCGGCCGCGACGACCTCGGAGACGTCGTCGAAGACAGCGGGTGGCAGTGACGCGGAGAACGGACGCAGGGTGAGGATCTCACCGTCGAGGACGCGCTGGGCCGCGAACGTGCGGGCGCTGTCGAGGACGGTGCCGTCACGGCGTACGAGGTGGTAGCCGACCGGTGCGCCCTCGGCCGGGCCCTGCCGGGAGAGCCGCAGGACCTCGGGGTGGAGGTCGGCGACCGGGACGTCGTCGGGCAGCGCCACGTCGATGCGGCTGTCGGGCGCCACGATGGTGACCCGGCAGAAGCCGTAGGACGTGCCGGCCCCGGCCCCGGCACCAGGCCCGGATGAGCTTTCAGGGGGGTTTCCGCCGCCGGGCCGCCCGAATCCGGTGGCCGTCGTGGAAGCCGTCGTACCCACCTGCTGTTCCCCCTCGTCGCTGATGCCCGTGCCGGTTCCGGCCGCTGCCGACCGTTCACCGGCGACCGTTCGCTGCCGACCGTGGTGCCGTTGTTGCTGATGTCGCGCGCGCCGCGTTCACCGACTGTCTCGTAGGGCGTGGCGCGGTCGCGGGAGAACCGGTCCTCCTGGCTGATTCCGGGGGCCGTGCCCCCGACGCGTACCGGGAAATGCCCGCATTCTTCCGGCAGTTGCCCGCCCCGCTGGCTGGCCGGATCTCCCACCGCACGGGTGCGCGTCAGGCACCCTGCCCCCGAGCGGTGACTACCGGTATCAGTATGATCACACAGCGATCACGCCCCCCGGTCACCGGGCGGCGAGCGGAACGCCCGCCCGACAAGGGAATTGGTGCTCAGTGAGCCACATCGTCGTGAAGCGCCCGCCTCGGACGCTGCCCTCGCCGGTCCCCACCGACGAGGTCGTGCTGCGGCCCCCGCCCGAGCTGCCGCGCGGGCAGCAGGAGGGCGCGATGATGCAGTTGCTGCCCATGCTCGGCATGGGCGGCTCCGTGGTGTTCTTCTTCATGCCGAGCGCCCACCCGTTCATGAAGGTCATGGGCATGGTCATGGTGGCGTCGACGGTGGCCATGTCCGTGGCGATGCTGGTCCGCTACCGCCGCGGCAACCAGGGGCAGTTGGCGGACCTGCGGCGCGACTACCTCGGATACCTGAAGCAGACCCGCCGCGCCGCCGTCGAGACGGCGCGGGCCCAGCGCGACGCGCAGTACTACCTCCACCCCTCCCCCGAACAGCTGTGGGCCCTGGTCGCCGAGGGCAGCCGGGTCTGGGAGCGCCGCACGGGCGACGCCGACTTCGCACAGGTGCGCATCGGCCTGGGGCCTCAGTCGCTCGCCACGCCGCTCGTACCGCCGCAGACGGCCCCGGTGGACGAGCTGGAGCCGCTCACCGCGGGCGCGATGCAGCGCTTCCTCGCCGCGCACGGCACGCTGGAAGACCTGCCCATGGCCATTTCCCTGCGCGCCTTCTACCACGTGACGGTCAGCGGGGACCCGGAGACGGCACGGGGCACGGCGCGGGCGCTCATCGCCTCCCTCGCCTCGCTGCACTCCCCCCAGGACCTGGTGATCGCGGTCGGGACGGGCACGGCAGCCGCGCCCGCGTGGGAGTGGACCAAGTGGCTGCCGCACAGCCAGGTGCCCGGGGCAGCGGACGGTGCGGGCAGCCGCCGGCTCATCACCGGCGACCCGATCGAACTGGAGGCCCTGCTGACCGCCCGCCTCCGGGGACGGCCGCGTTTCCACCCGGAGGGGTCGCCCCTGCCGGACGAGCCGCACGTCGTCGTCGTGCTCGACGGCCCTTCGCTCCCTCCGACGGCCGCGCTCGCCTCACCGGAGGGACTGCAGGGCGTGACGGTCGTGGAGGTCGTACCGGGTGAGCTGACGCACGGGCGCGGCGGACTGTCGCTCGCGGTGCGTCCGGGGGCGCTGCGGATCGAGTCGGACCACGGCCTGGTGTACGAAGGCACTCCGGACGTCCTCTCGTACGAGGGAGCGGAGGCCCTGGCCCGGCAGCTCGCCCCGCTGCGCGTCCCGTCCGGCGGTGACGAGGACGAACCCCTCCTCGCCGACCTCGAATTCACCGACCTCCTCGGCCTCGGCGACGCCGACTCGGTCGACACGCGGCGGACGTGGCGCGCCCGCTCGCTCGCGGAACGGCTGCGCGTCCCCGTCGGCGTCGGCGAGGACGGCCGCCCCGTGATGCTCGACCTCAAGGAGGCGGCCCAGGAGGGCATGGGCCCGCACGGGCTGTGCGTGGGAGCCACCGGTTCCGGCAAGTCGGAGCTGCTGCGGACGCTGGTGCTCGGCCTCGCCGTGACGCACTCCTCGGAGAGCCTGAACTTCGTCCTCGCGGACTTCAAGGGCGGTGCGACCTTCGCGGGCATGGCGCAGCTGCCGCACGTCGCCGCCGTCATCACCAACCTGGCGGACGACCTCGCCCTCGTCGACCGCATGGGCGACTCCATCCGGGGTGAGCTGAACCGCCGCCAGGAGCTGCTGCGGGACGCCGGCAACCACGCGAACATCCACGACTACGAGAAGGCCCGTGCGGCGGGTGCCGCGCTCCAGCCGATCCCGTCCCTGGTCCTGGTCATCGACGAGTTCAGCGAGCTGCTCACCGCGAAGCCCGACTTCATCGACATGTTCGTGCAGATCGGCCGCATCGGCCGGTCGCTCGGCGTCCATCTGCTCCTGGCCTCGCAGCGCCTGGAGGAGGGCCGGCTGCGCGGCCTGGAGACGTACCTCTCGTACCGCGTCGGCCTGCGCACGTTCTCCGCCGCCGAGTCGCGTGCCGCTCTCGGTGTGCCGGACGCGTATCACCTTCCGAACGTGCCCGGCTCCGGCTACCTGACGTACGGCACCGACGAGATGGTGCGCTTCAAGGCGGCCTACGTCTCCGGCGTGTACCGGCCGGAATCGGGCCGGGCCACCGTGCCGGGCGGCCCGCGCCCCGTGGACCGCCGACCGGTGCTGTTCACCGCCGCCGAGGTGCCCGTGCGCCATGCGGCCGTGACCGCGCCCGAGCCGCGGGCCGCCGCGGGCCCGGACCCGGGCAGCGCGGACGACGCGCTCGCCGACACCGTCCTCGACGTGATCGTGCGCCGCCTGGAGGCGCAGGGCCCGGCCGCCCACCAGGTGTGGCTGCCGCCGCTGGACAGCCCGCCGCCGCTGGACGCGCTGCTCCCGGGGCTCACGGCGGTGGAGGGCCGCGGCCTCGGCCGACCCGGCCACGAGGGCACGGGACGGCTCGTCATACCGCTGGGCCTGGTCGACAAGCCGTACGAACAGCGCCGCGATCCCCTGTGGTGCGACTTCTCCGGGGCGGCCGGCCACATGCAGATCGTCGGCGGACCCCAGTCCGGGAAATCGACCCTGCTGCGCTCGCTCATGGCGGCGTTCTGCCTCACGCACACGCCCCACGAAGTGCAGCTGTACGGCCTCGACTTCGGAGGCGGCGGGATGGCGTCCGTCGCCGGGCTCCCGCACGTCGGCGGTGTCGCCTCGCGCCTCGACCCCGAGCGGGTCCGACGCACCGTCGCCGAGGTGTACGGCGTGCTGTCCCGGCGGGAGGAGTACTTCCGCACGGCGGGGATCGCGTCCATCGCCGACCTCCGCGCGCGCAGGGCCCGGGGCGAGATCTCGGTGACCGACCAGCCGTGGGGCGACGTCTTCCTGCTCGTCGACGGGTGGGGCAACTTCCGGTCCGAGTACGAGGGCCTGGAGCCGGCCGTCCTCGACATCGCCGCGCGGGGCCTCGGTTACGGCATCCACCTGGTCCTCACCGCGTCGCGGTCCATGGAGGTCCGCGCGAACCTCAAGGACCACCTCATGAACCGCCTGGAGCTGCGGCTCGGCGACACCATGGACTCCGAGTTCGACCGCAAGGTCGCCGCCAACGTCCCCGCCGGGGTGCCCGGGCGCGGTCAGACGCCGCAGAAGCAGCACTTCATGGCCGCGGTCCCCCGTATCGACGGGCAGTCCTCGGACACCGGCCTCGCCGAGGCCACGGCCGCCCTGGCCGCGGAGGCCGCCCGCCACTGGACGGCACCCGGTGCGCCCGCGGTCCGTCTGCTGCCGCGCGCACTGCCGGCGGACGAGCTGCCCCCGGGGCACCTCTTCCCTGACCGGGGTCTGTCCTTCGCCCTCGACGAGAACAACCTCGAACCCGTCTTCGTGGACTTCGACCAGGACCCCTTCTTCCTCGTCTTCGGGGAGAGCGAGTCCGGCAAGTCCAACCTGCTGAGGCTGCTCATCAAACGGCTGACGGAGCGGTACGGCGGCGACGTCTGCAAACTCTTCGTCGTCGACAACCGGCGCTCCCTCCTCGACGCCGCCCCGGCCTCCCACCTGGCCGAGTACATCCCGATGTCCAACGCCATGGACCACCACATGGCGGCCCTCGCCGACCTGATCCAGCGGCGCACCCCGCCCGCGGACGTCACCGCGCGGCAGCTCCGCGAGCGCAGCTGGTGGCGGGGCCCGACGGTGTACGTGATCGTCGACGACTACGACCTGGTCTCCACGTCCGGCGGCAACCCGCTCGGCGACCTCACCGAGCTCCTCCCGTTCGCCCGTGACGTGGGGGTGCGGTTCATCATCGCCCGGTCGACGGCGGGCGCGGGGCGGGCGTCGTACGAACCGTTCATGCAGCGCATGAAGGAGCTGGGCGCGCAGGGGGTCGTCCTCGCCGGCGACCCCGACGAGGGCGACATCCTGGGCGGTGTACGGCCGCGCCCCATGCCGGCCGGACGAGGGATCTTCGTGTCCCGGAAGCGCGGGAAACCGATGGTGCAGACGGGACTGGCGGACGCGGAATTCTGAGGGCCGCCGTTCTGCCCAACCTCCGAACAGGGGCGGAGCCCGCAAGTAGGGTGGCCCCACAGCTCTTTCGTACGTTGTGAAAGGACCCTCCGCCATGGCCGATGCACCCGACAAAGAGGCGCGGGAAAAGGCTCGCAAGGAACGCGAGAAGGAGGAGCTCTACGCCCTCGACATCTCCGGCGTCGAGTGGCACAGCGCGCCGGGCACCGAGGAGCACGAGGAGCGGGTGGAGATCGCGTACCTGCCCGAGGGCGCCGTGGCCATGCGGTCGTCACTGGACCCGGAGACCGTGCTGCGGTACACGGAGGCGGAATGGCGGGCGTTCGTCCTGGGCGCGCGGGACGGGGAATTCGACCTGGAGCCTTCTGTGCGCAATGGCGGGGTCGCGGCGGCCGAGTGACGTGACGCCTCGTACCGGTCACGCATAGGACGGGGTGGACGCCTCCCGCGCGCGTCCACCCCTATGCCGTACGCCGGCTGCCGGGCACTCCTGCCGCGCTTCCTGGAGTGCCTCCAGGAGTGCTCCCTGGAGTTCTTCCCTGGGTGCGTCTTGGAGTGCCTTATGGCAGCAGCTAATGCCCTTTGGCTCACTGGAAGTAGCTGGCGCCCTTCAGGTCGCCGCCCCGGTAGTCACCGCCGGCCCGGCCGACCTTCTGCCCGATGTCGACGAGCGCCCGGTGAATGGCCTCGACGTGCTTGTCCCATTCCTTCTGCTTCGCGACGTACGCCGTGTGGGCCTCACCCTCCCAGCCCTCGGCCACCTTGGCCACGGCGCGCTTGATGTCCGCCAGGTCGGCCTCCAGCTGCCTCGCCTGGATGCCGAGTTCGGTGGTGATGGCGTCGAGGCCGCCGTATTTGACCGCGAGCTCGTCCAAGTGCACGTTCGCCATGCCTGCCCCGTCTCTCAGTAGGTGTGGGAAACCCGTTCCCTTGTAGACCTCAGTGGTTCAGTAGCTGCTGATCGCTGACTTCTGTGCGCCGTATTGGACGTCGATGCTGTCCATGGTCGACCGGACCTGGTCCTCAAGCCCTTCCGTGAGCTTCTCGTTGCCGCTGATGCCCTCAAGGAAGTCGACCAGGATGTTTCCGACCGCCCTCATGTGCTCGTTGATCTCGGTCTGCTTCCTGTCGAAGGCATGCGCTCCAATGCCCCGCCAGTTGCCTTCCATCATGTCGAGCGTGCCCTGGAGACGCTTGAGCTGCTTCTGGACCGAGTCGTACTTGCCCACGATCTCTTTCTTCAGAAGCGCCACTTGCTGGTTGTTCAACTTCTGGCCTTCAGCCACGGCTGGGCTCCCTTCGTGAACTGTCGTTGGGATGGTGAGATGGGTGGGATGGTGAGATGGGTGGGGTGGAGTGGATGGGTGGGATTGGTGGGATGGCTGAAGACGGCTGGGACATCTGGGGTGGCTTCGGAGCGTGATCAGGCCGGGAGGCCGTGCTCCCGCCTGGCTCAGGCGCGGCGTCGAGCGCGCATCGCGGCGAAGGCGCCTCCGCCGATCGCCAGGACCGCGGCGAGGCCGCCCAGGACCGGCCACGGAAGGCTGCCGCCGTCGTCATCTTCCGGGGACCGCTCGGCGGCGGAACCCTTCTCCCCGTCAGGGGCCTCCTTCGTCGCGGGTCGCGTGGGCGCGGCGGGCGCGGAGGCGGAGGCGGAGGCGTCAGGCGCCGAGTCACCGCCGTCGGAACCGGCACCGGTGGTCTTCTCGTTGGTGATGGGATCGACGTCCGCGGGCCCGGGCTTCCCCTGGCCCTTGACGACATTGCGGGCCGGCCGGATCAGCCCATAGCCGAGGTAGTCGCTCGGCTCGTCCTTCGGCCAGTCGCGGCCCGCGGTGTCGATGAGGACACGGAGGACCTGGTTGGCGGTCCAGTCGGGGTGCTTGGCCCAGACGAGGGCCGCGGAGGCGGAGGCGATGGCGGTGGCGGCGCTGGTACCGCCGCCTCCTTCGTCGCAGTAGGAGCGGAAGGTGTTGTCGCACCAGCGGGGAATGCCGAGGCCGGGGGCGGCGAGGTCGACGTACTCCCCGAATTCCGAGAACTTGGCCACCTTGCCGGTTTTGTCTGCGGCGGATACTCCGACAACGTTCGGGTACGCAGCCGGGTAGCCGACGAAGTTCTTCGTCTGCGCATCATTGCCGACGCCGGCGAACAGCAACTTGCCTTTTGACTGGGCGTACTCTACGGCCTTCTTTTCGCTGGGTCTCAGGTATTCACCAGTGAAGGACATACTGATAATCCGGGCATCGCTGTCGGCCGCGGCTCGGATGGCGTCCGGAATGCCGCTCGACTTCCTGCTCCTGAAAGTCTTGCCAAGGCCAACCCGGAACGAAATGACCTTGGCTCCGGGAGCCAGGCCCTTCAGCCCTGCTCTGCCGGACCCCACGATGAGCTCCGCCATCGTGGTGCCGTGGCTGTGGTAGTCGTTCAATGGGCCGCCAGGCACTCCGGCGAAATCCTTGCCTGACTCAACACGTCCTCGAAGTGCGGGCGTTTCTGAGACTCCCGTGTCAATGACGGCCACGCTGATGCCCTCACCAGTGCTGGCCTTCCACACGTTTTCCGCGTCCATGGCTCGCAGATACCACTGGTTGGAAGGAACGTCATCGGCAGCCGCACTCGGTGCCAACCATGTGAACAAAAGCGGGAGTCCGGCGACCACGGGACCAAAAACCTTGAGCCTTCTCCGCATATGGCTCATCCTCGCGTTGTTCCGCCTGCCACGCCGATCAGGTCCCGATTCCATGCCCTGCATTTCCTCGCCCACAGTCAACCGATCACTGGTGGTACCTCGCGCCGCCCATCGGGCAGACTCATCTCTTCGTCCTCGATCGCCTCAGCGGACCGCGGCGCCCCCTCTACGTCATCCTGTGCGGAGGGCCGATGATCACCATTGGCATTTCGCACCAGGCCGGTGCCCCCGGCGGTGAAGCCGCCTCTACGAGTTCCCGACGTCTGCTCGCGAGTCTTGGGAGTGCCGACCACGCCGCCTTGGCGGTTGCCGTCCCGGCGCGGGGTCGGCCCATTGGCGCCGTTGCCTTGCGCGCCCGCTCCCGCGAGTCCCCGCTGATCGACGCTGCCGCTCGTGACACGCGAGCCGCCAGTGGTCCCAGCGCCCGCCCCGGGCCCCTTCGCCACCCTGCTTTCGCCCCCACCGAACACTGGCCCCGGACTGGGCCGACCACCGACCACGCCTTGGGCCGGCCTGGCACCGGCCGCATGCGGGGTGCCGGACCGTGGGCCCGGATCGCCGACCTGTCGCGGAGTGCCCCCCATGATGGGGCGGCCCAAGGGCGGTTGCCCGGAGACCGCGGGGCTGCTGGCGCTCCGCCCCTGCGCGGTCGGGCCGATGGGGGCAGATCGACCGTTCGGTGGCGCCGACCCGCGCCCCGTACTGTCGTAAGCCCTCCCCGGTCCAGCCGATCCCGGGCGCCCTTGGGCGGACGGCACCTGTTTCGAGGCAGCCGGCGGACCTGGCGTACGTGTAGTGAGGTCACCGGGCCCTGGGATGGAACGACCACTGCCCATAGGCATAACTGGTGTCACGTCGTGTTGCGTTGGTCCAGAGGACGGAGCCGGGGGTCCAGGCACAGGGGCAGTGGTCTGTGGAGGCAAGGTCTGCACACTGTCGAGTTCCGTACCTACCGCTCGATCCGGAGTGTTGATGGGGCCGTGCCCATCGAGCCGAGGCGTGGAGGAGCCATGTGACAAGGGGCCGTCGGGCGAAGCGTTGCCGCCGGTGGCCACCGGATCCAGGAACCGGTCAGTCGGGGTGGCTTGAGCACCACCGGAGGGCGCGGTGGCGGACGGCCCTCCCCGTCCCTCACCGAGTGACACGGGGTCTTTGCCCGGGACCGGCTCGGGCACCCCGACGTCGGGCATCGCCGAAAACGTAGGTGGCTCCTGGCGCGCCATCCCTTCCCGGGACACCAGGTAGAACGACGCCAGCCGGTTCATCTGGTTGATGGCCTCTTGACGGTGCTTCTCCGCCTTGACGGCGGCGCCGTACTCCTCGTTCCCCTCGACCCGCTTCGGCGAGGGGATGTCCTCCACGGCCTTCGGGTCGGCACGGTTGTCCCGGGGCGGCATGGAGGCGCGCACGGACGCCAGCCCGGCACCTGCCGACTCCATGTGCGAACTCGCGGCAGCCGCGAAGTCGGACAGCTTGTGCGTGTCGTTGACGAGACTCTTGCCCCACTTGCGGAAGGCTTCGCCCGCTTCGCCCTCCCAGTCGACCCGGTCGATGTGCCGGCCGAGCTCCCGGGCAGCGGACGCGATCGCGTTCCGCGCGCCCTGCAACGCCTTGCCGGCGCTCTCGATGTCCTCCGGTCTGGCCTGGTCGACCAGGTCGATCATGTCGTTGAGACGGTGTCCTTCGAACGCCACTAGGACCACCCCGCGTCGGACTTCTCGTCGCCCTGGCCGCCCTGGCCGCCTTGGTCGCCCTGGCCGCCCTGGCCGCCCTGCGCGTCCGGCTCGCCGCCGCGTTCGCGCTCGCTCGGCACCTCCTGGCGGCCGACTCTGGTCTGGATGGCCCAGAAGCGCTGCCGCAGGTCCTCTTCGAGGTTGTCGAAGCCGACGTCGGCGCCGTGCACCGCGATCCCCATGGCGTCGATCTGGTCGCCGAGCATCTTCGAGAGCGAGGTCAGCTGTTCGTGGACCTGGTCGTACTCCGCGTACAGCCCGTCAGCCTCGGGAAAGGCACTCCCCGCCCCGCTGAAGGAGGCGCGGGAGACCTTCTGCGCCCCGACCTTCGCGGAACCGCCGGCTGAACCCTCGAACTCCGTGAGAAGCGTGTTGATGCGCCGCCGGAACGTCTTCAACGCTTCCAGCCCGCGCCTGATATCAGCGCCTGACGACGCCGTGACTCCCCCGTGCACGTTCGCAGAAAGCACTGGGCCTTCCCTCCCCGTTACCCGCCTCCCGACCCTCTCGTGATCGCGGTGTGGCTGGTGGTCACTTACCGTGCGCGTGTCACTCTAGTCACACTCCGTAAGGTGGCCAACTCGGCTCTCCGGGCGTGCGGTTGGGAACGAGCCATGCCCGAGCCACCCGAGTCGCAGCCGAACCAGCTGCCCCAGGAGTCACAACCCGGCATGCACCAGTCGCACTGGCCGTGCCGGATGACACGGGATCGAACAACACCGCCTGGACTTGGGCACGTTGCTAGGTTGAGGTGCAACACCCGGCATCCGAAGATGCGCTTCGAACACGGGGAAGGGGCTCGCGCGTGGCGTGGGACGAGTGGGAACAGCTGAAGTCGCAGGCCGCGGATCGGCAGCCGACACACATGCAGCTGAACCAGGTCGAGCCGGGCACGGGAGGCAGCACCGCGCCCGATCCCGCCTCCTACGGTGACCTGCGCGTCAGCCAGGGAGATTTGGCGAAAATCGGCGATCACGCCTTCACGCTCTACGACCGGCTGTGGAAAGAGGGCCGGGGCGCACTCTCGGGGAGCGACAAGGCCGCGGCCGACCTCACGGGGCAGGGGTTCGCTCTGGGTTCCGCACTCCAGCACGTGTCGACGCGCTGGGAGGAACAGCTCACGTCCTTGCGGGACGCGTGCGCGCACATCGCCAACCACATGCGGGTCACCAAGAAGTTGCATGCCGACGACGAGCACTACATCCGGCGCCAGATGAGCAGCATCGACATGCTCGATGCCGGCTTCGACGAGCGGGTCGGCGAGCCCGGTAAGGACAATCCCGTTTACGGCCCGCCGAAGAAGAAGGACGACTGATGGATCTCGACGCGCTCCGCTTCGCGGAATTCAAGTTGCTCGACGAGGCTGTCAGTGACTGGTCGAAGATGGTCGACAAGCTCGACGATCTCAAGGGAGCCGCCGAGAAAGGGCTGACGGGAGCGGCCAAGAAGGCCGACTGGGCGGGGTACAACGCCACCGTCTCACGTGAGTTCATCGCCAAGACGGCGGGAGAGTTCGATGATGCGCACACGCAGGCCCAGAGCATCAGCAGGATCATGCGGGACACCTTGGGAGAACTGCGGAAGCACCAGGAAGAGCTCGTCGGTCTGATCGCGGACGGTGCGAAGAAGAACTTGACGGTCACGTCGACCGGCGGGGGCGGCTTCAGAGTCGATATGAACATCCACCCGGACCGTGCCGCCAAGGGCACGTCCGTACCGGACCGCAGTCAAGCTGAAGTCGACGCGTTCCGCGATGACGTTCAGAAGGTCCTCGACAAGGCGACCAAGAGCGACGCTTCAGCGGCGACGGCTCTCAAGGCGATTGCGGACCTGAGCAGGTTCGGGTTCGCTGACGCCAAGTACAAGAGCAGGGACGCCGCGGTGGCGGCCACCGAGGAGGCGGACAAGCTTTCCAAGCTGGCGAAGAAGAACCCGGCCGATCTGACCGTCGCGGAGTTCGACCGACTGAATTCCGGCCTCAAGAAGTACGCCGACGACGAACTGTTCGCCGAGCAGTTCGCCACGAATCTCGGCGCCAAGGGGACGCTGGAGTTCTGGGCCGACATCAACGACCCGAACGCGAACCCCCAGTTGAACCACGCACGACACGGCAAGTTCGACGACCTGCAGAAACACCTCAGTCTCACCCTGGCCACGGCCACCCAGAGCGACTCACTCGGCATGACCGAATGGACGAGCAAGGTGGTGGACCTCGGCAACAAGCCCGTCGGGAACAGCGGCCCGATGGGCTTCCAGGTCATGAGTAATCTCATGCGATGGGGAAATTTCGACGACCAGTTCTTGACCGACTACGGCTCTCGGTTGATGGAGACCGAGAAGAGAATGACGGGCAACGGTGAAGGAACAGCATGGCGACGCAGCGGGAATGATGTGCATCTGAACCGAACTGGGAGCGACACGGGATGGGACCCGACGGCCGGTTATTTGAAAGGTCTGTCAAACAGCCCCCACGCGGCGACCAGCTTCTTCAACGATGAGTTCATCTCCAAAAATGACGAGAACAATCCGTTCGACGGAAAGTCGAAGTCCAACTTCCAGTATCTCTTCGAGGAGAGAGGCTGGCCGAACGACGTCAATGATTCAGGGGAGCTCAGTAATACCGGACGCAACAACCTGGGCCTTGCTCTTGAGGCCGCCACAACCGGTCACCCGGCAGGTGAGCTACCGCCGCCGATGGATAACATGCCGCACAATGCGGAGCAGGCAAAACTAATGAAGAGTTTGGTCTCATCGATCTCGGACGACTCCAAACGTCTGACCGAACATCCGTATTTGAGTGACAGTGTCGGGCAGATCGCCTCGGAATATCTGCCGGACATCAATCGAGCCATGACCAATGACCACGACCGAGATACAGACAGATTGTTTCCGGTAGCTGGTTCCGAAGCCACCTTGCATCACAGGGATGCGATCCGGTTCCTCTTCGCCATCGGCCAGCACAGCGAAGGATACGCGGCCGTGGAAGTGGGTCAAAAATCCTACATGGCGAACCTCATGGAATATCACTTGGACCCGGACCTGCCGACCGAGCTCCGCTACAGCAATCCGGAAAGGAGCATCGATCAAATCGCGTATGGCTCTGGCGAGATCTCCGGAACCCTGGCAATCGGACGTCAGGAAGCCGTGGCGGGACCGGCCGAGGCCAGCGACAAAGAGTACGGTGAAGCCATTTCTCAGTGGAAGAATGCAATCTCCGGAGGTATCGGAACCGGAATTGGAGTAGGCACTGCATACATTGCCAACCCGATCACGGGGGCCGCCGTTGGAGGTGCAGCGAGTACTGCAAGCAGCATGGTACTGGAATCGCTGTTCAAGGATGCCGAAGGACAGGCTAAAGCACAGGCCGGCCCCGCCATGGGAGAGCGGTGGGAAAGCGGATTGGAAACGAACAGTAAGTACAGCGAGAAAGGCGCGGAGAGTGCGCGCGATGCACACCACCGCAAAGACTTGGATGACATCGGGGAAACGGCGAGAATTGGAGCACAACGCGGCTTCCAGGTCGCTGGAACAAATGTGTCGGCCATGGCTTCGGACATCCACACAGCCATCTGACGTCGGGGCTTTGCACCGGAGAGGAGAGAGGTGTTCCAGCTACGCAGTCACGGTCCACGGTCACGTAATCGAATCGGTCCGGCACTACTCGCGGTATCCTTGATGACTCTCGCTTTGTCGGCGTGTTCCGAGAAGCAAGGAAAGAGGGAATACTCGCTGCCTCGCTCACTCTGTACGGTCAAGGTCAAGGCGGCCCTGCTCGACCCGTTCATGCCTGACGGCGAGCAGGCCACCTTCCGTCGAGAACATCCATCCGGCGGAACCGAACGGTGCGATATTGCGGTGGATGGAAAGACCGCCCTCCGAGTCAGCCAAGTATGGTGGGACGAACAGGGCAACGTGGCCGAAGTTGCGTCTGTTCATGCACACGTTGAAGCACGCCCGGTAGAGACCAGCGAAAAATATCTTTTCTCAGGTACTGGCGCCGTGGGCAAGGTCAACGCATGTAGCGACCCGGCGCACCCGCAGCAAGCCCTGTTCACCGTTATTCAAGTCTTTACGCCCGACCACAGTGATGCTCCTGCCATGAAGAAGCTGATCAGCAATTATACGGGCGCGTTGGAGAACTCGAAAAAATGCTCCGGTAGATAGAAAACAGCGGTTGCGTCGCGCATCATCGCCTGGAACGCTTTCGCCGCCGAGCGTCCCGCGCAGCCACCCCCGCCCCGCCGAGTCCGGCGGTCACAACCACCGCTGCGACCACGGCGTACGTGGCCAGGCGGGTTGTTCGTTCTTCTGCGGATTCGCCCAGGTGGAGTTCTGCGGGTGTCGGGGCGTCCGCGCGGGTGACTCCTCCGTTCGGGGTCGGGGATTCGAGGGGGCGGTCGTCCTCCGTCAGGGCGCGGGTCGGGTCCGCCACGCCCCAGCCCACCAGGCGGTCGTGGCCGGGTACCGGGCGTTCTGCTGTCTGTTGGATCTGGGCCGTGATCTGACGTGGGGTCCAGGTGGGGTGCTTGGACTTGATGAGGGCGGCGAGGCCGGCGACGTAGGGGGCCGCGAAGCTTGTGCCGCTGTCCGCGCAGTGGCCGCCGCCCGGGACCGTGGAGACCATGTCGACGCCGGGGGCCGCCACGTCGACGAAGTCGCCGGACTGGGAGAAGGCGGCCCGTTCGTTGTTGCGGTCCGAGGCCGCCACCGCGAGCACCCCCTCGTAGGAGGCCGGGTAGGTCTTCTTGATGTTGCCGCCCAGGCCGTCGTTGCCCGCCGAGGCGACCACCACCCGGTGCTGCCCGAGCGCCCTGTCCACCGCGCGCTTCAGTTCCGGTGCGGGTTCCGCCGCGTTCGCGGTGTCCTGGGAGATGTTGATGACGTCCGCGTCGGCGTCGACCGCGTGGTCGATGGCCTTCGCGAGGGTGGCGGCCGTGCCGTGGCCCTCCGCGTCGTTCTGCGTGATCGGGATGATCGTCGCGTCCGGGGCGAGGCCCACGAAGCCGGTGCCCTTGGCGGGGCGTGCCGCGATGATGCCCGCCACGCGGGTGCCGTGGCCGACCCTGTCCGTCGTACCGTTCGCCCTGCCTCGTTCGATCTTCTCTCCCTCGTCGTCCTCGGCGGGGAGGAAGTTGCGGCCACGGGACACGTCCACCGCCGGCTTCAGCTGCGGGTTCTGGGTGTCCACGCCGGTGTCGATCACGGCTACGCGGACACCTCTGCCCGTGGACTGGAGCCACAGTTCGTCCAGGAGCACGCGTTGCAGGGACCAGGGGCGCCCCTCGTGCTTCTCGGACGGGAACGTGCACTGCCCGGAGGGTACGGAGTCGGCGGCGGCCGGCGTCCCGGCCTGCGGCGCCACCGCGAGCGTCAGCGCGGCGGCGATCGTTCCGGCGGCCCTGCTCGCGCCGCGGCGTCGTACGGTGAACGGCTGCGTCATCTCAGTGCTCCTCGTCCCGCGCCTCAGGAGCCCTGCGGCTGGCGCGCCGCGGCCGTCGAAAGGCGTGGTCCCGTGGGCAGGAACGTGGACCAGGCAGCGGGGACCGGAGTGATGTCCTTGTCTCCGTATCCGAGGCGCGTCTGGGCTTGCCGCGCCTCCTGCTGCTGCCGCTCGCGCTGTTCGGCGGAGGTGCCGATGCCCGCGTCGTCGGTCGCGCTGTCGCTGTTGGACTGCATCGCGTACCGCAGACCCGTGTCGGTGACCAGGAAGACGCCTCCGGCCCTGGTCTCGGAGCCGAGGAACTGGCGGTAGAGCTGGCCGGAGCCGGGGGTGACGTACGCGCTGGACGAACCGGTGGGGAGCGGTGCGGGGAAGTCGGAGCCGGCCCATGTGCTGAGGGTGGTCGTGCCGTCGTCGGCGTCGACGTCGCGCAGGACGTTGCAGACGGTGTTCCTGCCGCCGCGTGTGCCGGATGCCTCGTTGGCGGTGCTCGGCTCCAGGCGCGGCCAGTCGTTCTCCGCCCCGAACTCCTCCGTCGCGGGGCGGAACGCCGCGGCACTCATCTGCCGGGCGCGGCCGTTCTGCCCGAGTTCCTCCAGGTCGAGGTCGGGGCTGCTGAGCAGCAGTTTCGCGGTGAAATCGGAGACCGGGGCGATCCGTCCCCGAAGGACGACGTAGTGCTTGGGCCCTTCGCCGTCGGTCGCCGTGAGGATCATGCCGACCTTGTTCGCCGCGTCGTCCTGGAGGCCCGGCACGTTCGCGTCGGCGCCCGGGCGGCCGTCGATCTCGGGGAAGGCGATCGCGTCCCTGGGGCTCAGGGTGTCGAGCCACTGCCTGGACACCCTCTGCGGTTCGCGGCCCGATCCCACGAGGACGCGCAGGAGGAGTCCGCGGTCTTCCTTCTCCGCGATCCGGTACGCCCGGCCGCGGGCGTCGACCACAGAGCGTGTCCTGTCCGGGCCCATGACGTACAGCAGTTCGCCGCCCCGTAGCCGTTCACGGCCGTCGGTGCGGTGCCGGTCGCGTTCTCCCAGGACGAACGCGGCCTTCTGGACGCTGCTGCCGCCCTCGACCGGTCGCTCACAGACCGCCCAGCGTTTGGCGGAGCCCGCCTCCCGCGCCGAGGGGAGGCGGTCGGGCGCGTACGGGATGCCGATGGTGGCCCCGTGGGGGACCGTGCCCTTGTCGAGCACCGACTCGTCGACGTTGATGACCTTGCCCTCGCCGGAGTCGAGGAGCAGCTTGGCCGAGGCCATGTTGAGGACCGGGTGCAGCTGGGGTTTGCCGTGGGTCTCCAGGATGACGTAGCGGGTCGTCGAGTCGCTCGCGATGATCACGTGCTTCTTGGGCTCGTCCCAGCCCGGTTTGGCGGCGGGCCGGAACATTCCCCACGCGCCGAAGACCGCGAGGACGACCACCGCGACGACGAGTCCGGGCACCACCGCCCGCAGGGGGCGGGGGGCTCCCTCCTCCGAGCCCAAGGGTGAGGGCTGGATGAACGCGGCCAGCGTGCGGCGCTTCGCGAAGGTGTACGCGTTGAGTTCGTCCCGCCGTGATGCCATACGTGTCCGCTTCTCCCCGTGAGCGACCTGAGTGGCTGCTGTCCGGTTACGGTTGCGAGTCGTTCCCCCGCACTCCGTAGTCGGGCCGGGCCCTACTATGCCTGTTGAGTAACCGCGCGTGCGGGCTGGGTGAGGTAAGAGAGGTCCAAGCGCCTTGCCGGATAAGGCGGTTCGGGAGAATTGCGGGGGTTGGGCCGGTGACTTCAGCGTCGCACAGGCGTACGAGGACACGTACAGGGGCGCGTACTGGGACACGTACAGGGACGCGTACTGGGACACGTACTGGGACGTGTCCCAGTACGCGTACTCAGACAGGTACGCAGACGGCCGCCGGCCCATCGTCCGCGGCGGGGGCATCCGGGGCGGACCCCGTCCATCTGCGGCCCCTCCCGGGCGAGTCGGGCTCGGCCGGCCTGCTGCGGCTCGTGCTGCTCCAGGTCGCCGCCGCTCTGCTCGTCGCGGCCTGGGTCGCCGGCCCTCTGGCGCTCGCCCCGGCATCCGTGGTCGCGGTGGTGCTCGTGCTGTTCGCCGTCGTACGTCGCCGTGGCCGCCCCCTGCACGAATGGCTCGACGCCGCTCGGGCGTTGCGCTCCCGTCGGCGCAGTGCCGCGGAGCGGTCGATACCGCCGGGCACCGACCCCGCCTTCGCACCGGCGGTCGAATGCGACCCCGCTCTCCGGACGTACGCCTACAGCGGACGGGACCGTCGCAGGGTCGGCCTGGTCGGGGACGGAACGTTCGTGACGGCGGTCCTCCAGGTCGAATCAGCCGTGACGGCGCTGCGGGCCGATCGCGGGCGGCAGCCGTTGCCGGTGCACCTGGTGCGTGACGCACTCGAAGTGGACGGCATCCGGCTTGAGTCCGCCCAGATCGTGCTGCACACCCAGCCCGCGCCCGCACTGCACCTGCCCCAGCAGTCCCTGGCCGTCACCAACTACGCGCCGCTGCAGGCCCTCACGGGCGCGCCCGCCGTGCGGATCACCTGGATCGCCCTCAAACTCGACCCGGAGCTCTCCCCCGAAGCCGTGGCGGCGCGTGGAGGCGGCCTGCTCGGGGCCCAGAAGTGCGTGGTGCGGGCCGCGGACCAGCTCGCGAGTCGGCTCACGGGAGCGGGGTTCCGCGTGACCGTACTGAACGAGCAGGAGGTGGCCTCCGCCATCGCGACCTCCGCCTGCGCCAACCCCCTGGTGACGGCTCTGGCCGACCGGGGCGCGGTTTTGGAGCGCAGGACAGAGGAGTCTCCGCGTGTCTGGCGGTGCGACAACCGGCGCCACACCACCTACTGGGTGAAGCGCTGGCCGCAGTTGCGGGGTTCCGGGGGGCCCGCGCTGCCGCAGCTCGTGGCGCTTCTCACCGCGGTGCCGGCGCTGACCACGACGTTCAGCCTCACGCTCGGGCGTGGCGCGCAGCACGGGACCACCGTCCGCGGCCACCTGCGGGTGACCGGTCGCGGTGATGCCGAACTCGTGGCAGCGCGGCGCTCGTTGGAGCGGGCTGCACGGCAGGCCGGTACGGGGCTGGTGCGGCTGGACCATGAACAGCTGCCGGGGATGCTGGCCACCATGCCGCTCGGAGGTACTCGCTGATGGCCGGCTCGGCTCCCTTCCTCCCGGGCTCTCCGGGGGAACCCGCCAGGGGCGCGTTCGCGGCGGCTCCACGAGGCGGGTTCGGGCTGGTCGGCCCCCGGCACGCGAGGCACGCCCTCCCCGCCGGTCAGGTGGACGCGCTCACCCTGCCGATCGGTGACGACGGGGTCGTGATCGGTGTGGATGCCGAGGGCCGGCCCGCGGCACTGGGCGTCAGCCGTCCCACGCCGTACGACATTCTCTTCGTCGGCGGTCTCTGGACGGCTCAGGTCATCGCGTTGCGGGCCGCCGCGACCGGGGCGCGGGTGGCTGTGGAGACCGGGCGGGCCGGGGCGTGGGCGCAGTTGGCGCGGGTGCTCGGGGCCGGGCAGAGCGGGATGGCCGTGCACGACGTGGGGCGGGTGCCGCCGCAGGGGGCGTCCGCGGGGAGTCCCGTGCTCGTGGTGCGGGACTGCGGGATGCGGCCGCCTCGGGGGCGGGTCGTCTCCGCGCCGTGGCAGTCCGTGCTGACGGTGCTGCCCTATCTGAGCCCCGTCGCGCCTCGGCTCGTGCGGCAGGCGTCGCTGGTGGGCGTGCAGCGGGTGTCGCCGGACGAGGCGGTGCGGATCGGGCGCCTGCTCGGGTTGCCGGACGCCGACGTCGCGTCGTTGCCGACGCTCGCGGACGGGGTGACCTTGTGGTGTGCCGACCGCGACCGGCAGTACGTGATGACGCGGGCCACTGACGCCGAGACCGGATTGTTGGGTGCCGCTCGGCGGGTGGACTGAGCCGCCGCGGATGCGGAGTTGACGGGGGCTTCGGAGTGCTCCATGCCTCGTTGGGTGGTTTGTCCTTCGCTGTTTGGTGTATGCGGCTCGTTTCTGAGCGAGGCGTGACGCAATGGACAGCATTGGTGGGGCGGACTGCCCTGCCGTGCTCCCGGTTCCGGTGATTAGGCTGGGACAAGGCGCGACACAAGAACCCACGTGTGGGCCGTGCGCGTCCTCAACGGGGAGAGCCAGGCGGATCGGACGACACGAACGGTCGCCCCCCACCACGGCACGAGGGTGCTCGACCACATCAGGAGGCATTGTGAACAGCGATCGGGACGAGATCCGCGGGGGCTGGGACACACCCGTCGATGATCAGTCCGACGCGGAGTCCGCTGCCGAGACGACGGGCGAGTTCACCATCGACTACGCGCCGCCCGCCTGGTACACGCAGAACGCTTCGGGCGGCGCCGGGGAGACGCCCCCGCCTCCGCCCGTCTCCACTCCCCCGGTCACCACGCCGCCGCCCGCCGCGCAGCCCTCCGCCTCCGCTGAGCCGCCCGACTCCGCTCCGTTCGCTCCGCCCGCGCCTGAGGCTGAGCCGTCCCCCGAGTCCGCTCCGGCTCCGGAACCGGCTCCCCTGCCGTCGTTCGCCATGCCGCCCGTTCCGCTGGCTCCGCCCACCGGGCCGGTTCCTCCGGTCGGTGCGGAGCCCGTGGCGCCTGCCGAGTCCGCTTCCGGGGACGGGGCCTCTTCGGGTGCGGTGCCCAAGCTTCCCGTGGGGAGCGGGTTCGAGCCCGCTGATCCGGGTGGTGTGGGTGGTGTGGGCGAGGAGCGGGGCGGTTCTGCTTCCGCTGCCGGCTCCGCGCCTGAATCCGCGTCCGGAGGTGCCGCCACCGACTGGAGCTCCGCTCTCGCCGGGCCCGCCGCTTCCGTTCACGTGACCGGTGTCGTACCGAAGAACGAGGTCGATGCACTGGCCGAGGCCAAGGCCAACGCTCAGGGTGACACGGAAGGTCACGCGGAAGGTGGCGCCGAGGAGGCTTCCGGTGCCGAGGACGCGCAGGGTTCCTCCGGTCCT
The DNA here is from genome assembly GCF_040654435.1 of Streptomyces sp. NPDC050703. Lineage (NCBI taxonomy): Bacteria > Bacillati > Actinomycetota > Actinomycetes > Kitasatosporales > Streptomycetaceae > Streptomyces > Streptomyces sp. NPDC050703. Next base: position 14,042 of record NZ_JBFAHX010000053.1, on the reverse strand, counting down.
GATGCGCAGTCAGGGCCCGCGGCCGCTGCCGCGCCCGTCGCGGAGGGCCTGGGGGGTGGCGACCTTGAGAGTGGTGCCACCATGCGGTTCTCCGCGCGTGCGCTGAAGCGGGAGATCGAGGAGCGTTCCGCCACCGAGGCGGAGCCCTCTGCCGAGGCCGGCCGGACCACCGAGCCCGTCCAGGCCGCCGAGCCCGCCCAGGCCGCCGAGTCCGTCCAGCCTGGCGGGCCCGTCCAGTTCCCCGAGCCCGTCCAGGCCGCCGAGCCCGCCGAGTCTCCCGGGCCCGTCGAGGTTCCGTCCGCCGAAGCCGTTGCTCCTCGGGGTGCCGAGCCTGCCACTGCCGGTGACAGTGGCACTGACAGTGACAGCGGCAGTGACAGCGGCAGCGGTGTGCGGGACTCCGTGCCCGGCTCCTGGGCCTCGCCGCCGGTCGCGCCGCAGGGTGGGCTTCCGCCCCTGCCTCCCGCCTACCAGCCCGCGGCTCCGACCGCCGCGCCCCAGTGGCCCGCGTCGACCCAGGCCGCACCGCCGGTCCAGCCCGCGCCACCGGTCCAGGGAGAGCAGCCGCCGGTGCAGCCCGCCCCCGCCGTGCAGGCGCAGACGCCGCCCGACCCTACGCCGGAGCAGGCACCCCCGCCCCCCGCAGCCGTGCCCCCGCAGGCCCAGCCGTCGCCGCAACCGCCCGTACAGCCCCAGACCCCGCAGCCGCCGGCCCCCGGCGGCTGGCACACCCCCCAGGGCCAGGCCGCCCAGGGCCCGGCACCGCAGGGTTACGGGTTCCCGCAGGCCGGAGCCGCCGCACCCGCGCCTTCGCCGCAGGCCGGTTACGGATTCCCGCAGCAGCCGGGCGCGGGCGACACCCCCGTACAAGCCGGTGGTTACGGCTTCCCCCAGCAGCCTCCGGCCCCCCATGCCCAGCAGCAACCTCCGGCCCCCCATGCCCAGCCGCAGCCCCAAGGCCCCCAAGGCCCCCAAGGCCAAGGCCAGGCCCAGCCGCAGCCGCACGGCTTGCCCCAGCCCCCCGCCCAGGGACAGCCGCAGCCGCAACCGCAGGCGCCCCAGCCCCCCGTCGACCCCCGCACCGGCGCCGCCTGGCCGCAGGCCGTCCAGCACGATCAGCGGGAGCGGACCAATCCGGGGGCTCCGCTCGGGTACACCGCGGCCGTCGAGCTGTCCTCCGACCGGCTGCTGCGCAACACCAAGCCGAAGGCCAAGAGCAGCCGGTCCGGGGGCGGTCGTTTCAAGCTCGGCGGCAAGAAGGAGGAGGCCGAGCGGCAGCGGAAGCTGGAGCTGATCAGGACGCCGGTGCTGTCCTGCTACCGCATCGCCGTCATCAGTCTCAAGGGCGGCGTCGGCAAGACGACCACCACCACCGCGCTGGGGTCCACCCTCGCCACCGAGCGGCAGGACAAGATCCTCGCGATCGACGCCAACCCGGACGCCGGCACGCTCGGGCGCCGGGTGCGCCGCGAGACCGGGGCCACCATCCGCGACCTGGTGCAGGCGATCCCGTACCTCAACTCGTACATGGACATCCGGCGCTTCACCTCGCAGGCCTCTTCCGGGCTTGAGATCATCGCCAACGACGTGGACCCCGCCGTGTCGACCACGTTCAACGACGAGGACTACCGGCGCGCCATCGACGTGCTCGGGAAGCAGTACCCGATCATCCTGACCGACTCGGGCACGGGTCTGCTCTACAGCGCCATGCGCGGGGTTCTCGACCTCGCCGACCAGCTGATCATCATCTCCACCCCCTCCGTCGACGGGGCGAGCAGCGCGTCCACGACGCTGGACTGGCTGTCCGCGCACGGGTACGCGGATCTGGTCTCGCGGTCCATCACCGTCATCTCCGGGGTGCGCGAGACCGGAAAGATGATCAAGGTCGATGACATCGTGTCGCACTTCGAGACGCGGTGCCGGGGGGTCGTCGTCGTCCCCTTCGACGAGCACCTCGCCGCCGGCGCCGAGGTCGATCTCGACATGATGCGGCCGAAGGTGCGGGAGGCGTACTTCAACCTCTCGGCGATGGTGGCCGAGGACTTCGTGCGGGCCCAGCAGCAGCAGGGGCTCTGGACCTCGGACGGCAACCCGCCGCCCCGGGTGGCCCCTCCGCTGCCCGGCCAGGGGCAGCCGCCGCAGCACGCCGGGGCGCCCTACCCGGGGCAGCCGCAGCCCCAGCCGTATGCCCCACAACAGCCCCACCAGACCCAGCAGCCCCACCCGCAGCCGGAGCCCCACCCGCAGCACCCCCAGCCCGGCATCCCCCCGCAGGCTCACCCCCAGCAGCCGCAAGACTGGCAGGCCCCGCCCCCCGCGCAGCAGCCCGCGGCTCCCCATCAGCAGCAGCCGCAGCCTCCGCAGCAGTAGTCACCGCCCCTCGCACCAGCGGGCCCGTGCCGTTCACCGGCGCGGGCCCGCCGTGCGTTTCGCCCGTCCGGCGGTACCCCGCGGACGCCGGTCCGCGCGCAGCCGCCCACCTGCTGCTCCCCCAGCCGCCACCCCCTCACCAGCCCTGCGTCAGAGGTCTTGACCAATGCGGGTGAAGTTGCCGTCAAGTCGTTATTTCCGCAGGCCACATGGGGTTCACCTGCCGTTGACGTGTGCTGACCGGCGCTGGTAAACACACAGCAACCAGCTGACGTCCCTTGATCAACCAGCGTGCATTCCAGCGTTCAACCAGTTCAACCAGCCATCCCTGCGCGAGCGATGACGCGAGGTCACCGACCCATGGACACACAAGATCAGCACGGCAGAACAGCAGTGACGGAAGCGGCTCCGCACGCACCCCGGCCCCGTGGGCGGCTGAGGCTCGTGCTCGCCGGGGGTGCCGCCGCGTTCACCCTCGCGGCCGGTCTCGCCACACCGCTCAACCCCGCCCCGCAGCAGGCCGAGGCCAAGGCGGACGACGGCAAGAAGGTCCTGACCGTCGCCGTGGCGCAGAGCGTCGACTCGCTCAGCCCGTTCCTCGCCCAGCGGCTGCTCAGCACCAGCCTGCACCGCCTCACCTACGAGTACCTGACGAACTACGACGCGAAGAACAACCGTGCGATCGATGGTTTCGCCACGGACTGGAAGCCCTCCGCCGACAAGCTGACCTGGACGTACACCATCCGGGACAACTCCACGTGGTCGGACGGCAAGCCCGCGACCGCCGAGGACGCGGCGTGGACGTTCAACAAGGTGATGTCCAAGGAGGGCACCGCCACCGCGAACTCCAACTTCGTCACCAACTTCAAGAAGGTGACCGCGCCCAGCCCCACCAAGCTGGTCATCGAGCTGAAGAAGCCGCAGGCCACCATGGCCGCCCTCGATGTGCCGATCGTTCCCAAGCACGTCTGGGAGAAGGTCGACGACATCTCGAAGTTCAACAACGACAAGGACTTCCCGGTCGTCGGCAACGGGCCGTTCATCCTGACGGACTACAAGGTCGACCAGTACGTGCGGCTGAAGGCCAACAAGGACTTCTGGCGCGGCGCACCCAAGTTCGACGAGCTGGTGTTCAAGACGTACAAGGACCAGGACGCGGCCGTCTCCGCCCTCCGCAAGGGCGAGGTGTCGTTCGTGGCCGGGCAGCCCGCGCTCACGCCCGCGCAGGCCGACTCCCTCAAGAACGAGGAGAACATCAAGGTCAACGAGGGTCCTGGCCGGCGGTTCTTCGCCCTGGCCACCAACCCGGGGGCCAAGACGCGCGACGGCGAGAAGTTCGGTGACGGCCATCCGGCGCTGCTGGACAAGAAGGTGCGCCAGGCGCTCTTCCTCTCCGTGGACCGCGAGGCCATCGTCGACAAGGTGTTCCAGGGCCACGCCGTCGAGGGCGCCGGCTACATCCCGCCGCGCTTCTCCGAGTACGCCTGGCAGCCGAGCGCCGACCAGCGGATGGCGTACGACCCGGAGAAGGCCGCCCGGCTCCTGGACGAGGCGGGCTACAAGAAGAACGGCGACGGCAAGCGCGTCGGCAAGGACGGCAGGCCGCTGGACCTCCGCATCCTGTGCCACGCCACCGACCCCAACGACAAGGCCGTGGGCAAGTACCTGAAGGAGTGGTGGGGCGACCTCGGGATCGGGCTCAAGGTCAACTGTCTCGACGACGTGTCCGTGCCCTGGTACGCGGGTGAGTACGACCTCGCCTTCGACGGGTGGTCCGTCAACCCCGACCCCGACTTCGTGCTGGGCATCCACACCTGCGCCGCGCTGCCGGTGAAGGCCAAGGAGAGCGCGGCCACGGACAACTTCATCTGCGACAAGAAGTTCGACGACCTGTACGAGAAGCAGCTCGCCGAGTACGACCAGGGCAAGCGTGCCGACATCGTCAAGCAGATGCAGTCGTGGCTGTACGACTCCGGGTACATGAACGTCCTCGCGTACCCGAACGCCGTAGAGGCCTACCGCACCGACCAGATCAAGTCCATCACCACCATGCCGACGGCGGCGGGCAACATCTACGGCCAGGACGGATATTGGAGCTGGTGGTCCGCCGTGCCCGCGGATGGGAAGAGTTCCTCCAAGGACGGCAGCCCGACCGGTGTCATCATCGGTATCGCCGCTGCCGCGGTGGTGCTCGTGGGCGGCGGAGTCCTGTTCGCCCTGCGCCGCCGTTCGACCGCAGAGGACCGCGAGTAACGCATGACCGCTGACAGCAATCCCGCACTGCTCGACACCGAGGGCCCCAAGGGCCCCAAGGGCCCCGGGGCCGGCGCCGACCCGGTCCAGGCCGGGGCGGCGCCGGCCCGCGGGCCCCGGGCCCGCGACACCCGCGCCTACCTCCTCTATGCGGCGGGCAAGATCGGCGGTGCGGCGGTGTCGCTGTTCGCCGTGCTCGTCACCAGCTTCTTCCTGTTCCGGCTGATCCCCGGTGACCCCGTCAAGCAGATGACGGGCGGCAAGCGCGTCTCGGCCGAACAGCTCGCCGCGATGCGCAAGGAGTTCGGCCTCGACAAGCCGGTCATGACCCAGTTCTTCGACTACACCGGCAACGTCCTGACCGGCGACTTCGGCACCTCGTACCAGTTCCACGCCCCGGTGATGGACAAGATCACCGAGGCCCTGCCCGCGACGCTGCTGCTCACCGGAACGGCGTACGTCCTGTACACCCTCATCGGCATCTGGCTCGGCACCCGCACCGCCTGGCGCAACGGCAGGCTCGGCGACCGCCTCAACACCGGGCTCGCCCTGACGCTGTACTCGGTGCCGTCGTTCTGGCTCGGGCTGCTGCTGATCATCACCTTCGCGGTGGGCATCGGACCGATTCCCGGGATGTTCCCGACCGGCGGCCTGGAATCGGGCGGCGAGACCGGCTTCGCGTACGTCGTCGACGTCGCCCACCACATGGTCCTGCCCGTGATCACGCTGGTCGCGGTCGGCTACGCGCAGACCCTGCTCGTCATGCGGTCGTCCCTGCTCGACGAGATGGGCAGCGACTATCTGACGACCGCGCGCGCCAAGGGGCTCCGCGACGATCTCGTACGCCGTCGGCACGCCGTGCCGAACGCGATGCTGCCGACCGTCACCCTGATGTTCGTCAACCTCGGCACGGTGGTGGCGGGCGCGATCCTCGTCGAGACCGTCTTCTCCTGGCCCGGCCTCGGCGGGCTCTTCTACCAGGCGCTGAGCGTGCCCGACCTGCCGCTGGTGCAGGGACTGTTCTTCGTCTTCTCCGTCGCGGTGATCCTGATGAACACCCTGGCCGACGTGATCTATCCGCTGCTCGATCCCCGGGTGGGCCGATGACGACCGAATCCGCACCGACCGACCCGGCACCGGCCGGACCGACACCGGCCGACTCCGCGCCGCTGCCCCCCGCGGCGACCGCGAAGAGCGCGCGGTCGCTCGCCCGGACGCGGCGCAGGCACTCCGCGGCGCGCTTCTGGCGCGAGTACCGCACGCACCGCGCCGGGCTCGTCGGCCTCGCCGTGCTCGTCCTGATCGCCCTCGCCGCGGTCTTCGCGCCCCTGCTCGTCGGCTCCGACGCGCAGAGCGTGACCGACGCGCCGGGCGATCCGATGGAGTCGCCGAGCGGGGAGTTTCCGCTGGGGACCGACCAGTTCGGACGCGACCTGCTGGGCCTGCTCGTGTGGGGCGCCCGCATGTCGCTGACCGTGGGGCTGCTCGCCGCCGTCCTGTCGGTGGCCATCGGTACGCTGGTGGGGATCACCGCCGGGCACTTCAAGGGCTGGTACGCCACGGTGATCATGCGCGTCACGGACTGGTTCCTGGTGATGCCGACGCTCGTGCTCGCCATCGCGCTCGCCGCGGTGCTGTCCGGCACGATCTGGACGATCATCCTGGCGATCGGCGTGACGACATGGCCGACCACGGCACGCCTGGTCAGGGCGCAGACGCTGGCCGTGGAGTCGCGGCCCTACATCGAGCGGGCGCAGGCGCTCGGCGGCGGCCACGGCCACATCATGGCCCGGCACGTGCTGCCCAACGTCATGCCGCTCGTCCTCGCGCAGACCACGCTGGTCATCTCCGGCGCCATCCTCACCGAAGCCACGCTCGCCTTCCTCGGCCTCGGCGACCCGACGAGCGTCTCGTGGGGCGGCCTGCTCCAGGACGCGCGCGAGGCGGGCGCGGTCAGCGCCGGGCACTGGTGGTACCTCGCCCCGCCCGGCCTCGCCATCGCCGTCGTCGCGCTGGCGTTCACGCTGTGCGGCCGTGCCGTGGAATCCGTGCTCAACCCCAGGCTGGGGGCCACCCGTTGAACGACGTACAGAAGAACGACGTACAGAGGAACGGCGTGCAGAAGGCCGATGGGCCCCGGCTCCTCGACGTGCGCGACCTCGAAGTGACGTACGCGAACGGCGCCGCCGCCGTCCGTGGCGTGGACCTGCATGTCGAGGCGGGGCGGAAGCTCGGCGTGGCCGGCGAGTCGGGGTGCGGCAAGTCCACGCTCGCCCTCGCCCTGCTGCGGCTCCTGCCCGCGGGCACCAAGGTGTCCGGCGAGATCCTGCTCGACGGCGAGGACGTCCTCACCATGAAGTGGGGGCGGGTCCGCGCGGTGCGCTGGGCCGGTGCCTCGATCGTCTTCCAGGGCGCGATGCACTCGCTGAACGCCGTGCACCGCATCGGCGACCAGATCGCCGAGCCGATCCTGCTGCACGGGAAGGCGACCCGGGCGGGCGCGGAGAAGAGGGTCGGCGAGCTGCTCGAACACGTGGGGCTGCCCGCCGCGCGCGCGGCGGCGTATCCGCACGAGCTGTCCGGCGGCCAGCGGCAGCGCGTGATGATCGCGATGGCGCTGGCCTGCGATCCCCGCCTGATCATCGCGGACGAGCCGACCACCGCCCTCGACGTGATGATCCAGGCGCAGATCCTGCGGCTGATCGAACAGCTGGTGGCCGAGCAGGACCTCGGCCTGATGATGATCAGTCATGACCTCGCCGTGCTCTCCGACACCTGCGACCGGCTCGCGGTGATGTACGCGGGCCGCGTCGTCGAGGAGGGCCCGGCCACCGAGGTCTACGAGCGCGCCCGGCACCCCTACGGCAAGGCCCTGTCGGCGGCCTTCCCGCGGATCGGCGACCCGGCGTCGCGGTTCGCGCCGCGCGGTCTGCCCGGCGATCCGCCCGACCCCTCCGCGCTCCCCACGGGCTGCACCTTCCACCCGCGCTGCCCGGTCGCCCTGGACTCCTGCTCCACGGAGGACCAGGCCCTGCGGGACGCGGGCCCGCACCACCGCGCGGCCTGCGTGCACGCGGGCGCCCCGCTTCCCGCGCAGCCCACGGCGGCGCCCTCGGCGGCGGAGCGCACACCGTGACCGAGGAGAACCGTGAAGAGGACCCGCGCATGACCACCACTCAGGAGCCCGGCGGCCCGCTACTGTCGGCCGCCGGCCTGCACATCGCCTTCCCCGGCCGCCGGGGCGCGCCGACCGCGCGGGCGGTGGACGGCGTCGACCTCGACATCAGGGCCGGTGAGATCGTCGCCCTGGTCGGCGAGTCGGGGTGCGGCAAGACGACGCTGGCGCGCTCGCTGCTGGGTCTCGTGCCGCCGACGTCGGGCAGGGTGACGTTCGCCGGGGAGCCGCTGAACTACGCGGGGCGCGCCCTCAAGGCGTACCGCAAGCGCGTCCAGCTCGTCCTGCAGGACCCCAGCGGCTCGCTCAACCCGCGGCACACGGTGTACGACGCCGTGGCCGAGGGGCTGCGCATCCACGGGTACGCGGGGGACGAGCGGGCCGCGGTCGCGCAGGCGCTCTCCCGGGCCGGGCTCCGGCCTCCGGAGCGGTTCTTCCTGCGCTATCCGCACGAGCTGTCGGGCGGTCAGCGCCAGCGGGTCGTGATCGCGGGCGCGCTGGTCCTGGAGCCGGAGCTGATCGTCGCCGACGAGCCCGTGGCCTCGCTCGACGCCTCCGTACGCGGCGAGATCCTCGCCCTGCTGCTGCGTCTGCGCGAGGAGCTGGGGCTGTCGGCGCTCGTGGTGACGCACGACCTGGGGCTGGCGTGGAACATCGCGGACCGGGTGGCGGTGATGTACCTGGGCCGCATCGTCGAGACGGGCACGGTGGAGGAGGTCCTGACCTCGCCCCGGCATCCGTACACGCAGGCGCTGCTTTCGGTGCTGCCCGAGGCCCCCGGCGACCCGGTGGTCCTCTCCGGTGAGCCGCCGGACCCGTCCCGCGTTCCCGGCGGGTGCCGGTTCCATGTGCGGTGCCAGGTCCTCGCCTCCGGCGAGGCCGGCCGGGCGGGCGTGGCGGACCGCTGCCGGGAGGTGGACCTCCCGCTCCTGTCCGGCGGCGGCGAGACACAGGTCGCCTGCCACTGGGCGGCCGCGGGCGGGGCGCCTTGAGGGGCGCCCGGCGAAGCCCCGTCAGGGGCCCGGGGAACTGCGCGAGCGAACCACGACGCATCCGCGGTCGGGCAACGCACGGCGGCTACGCGCGCCCGGCGGCCTCGACGAGTTCCCGGGACCTCTTCACGTCAGCCGCCATGGCGACGAGCAACGACTCGACGGAGTCGAACTTCGCCTGCCCCCGCACGAAGGCCAGGAAGTCCACGGCCACGTGCAGCCCGTACAGGTCGAGCCCGACGCGGTCGATCGCGTACGCCTCGACCGTCCGCTCGGTCCCGTCGAACTGCGGGTTCGTCCCGACGGAGATCGCGGCGGGCATCGCCTCGCCCTGGGCGTGCAGCCAGCCGGCGTAGACGCCGTCGGCGGGGACGGCGGTGTGCGGCAGCGTCTCGACGTTGGCGGTGGGGAAGCCGAGCTCGCGCCCGCGCTGGGCACCGCGCACGACGACGCCCTCGACGCGGTGCGGGCGGCCGAGGATCTCCGCGGCGCCCGTGACGTCGCCCTCGGCGACCAGGCGCCGCGTCAGCGTCGAGGAGAAGGGCTCGCCGCCGCCCGCGGAGCCGCTGACGTACAGGTCGACGAGATCGACCTCGTAGTCGTACGTGCGGCCGAGCTCGGCGAGGAAGTCGACGTTGCCCGCGGCCTTGTGGCCGAAGCGGAAGTTGGGGCCCTCGACGACCACGCGCGCGTGCAGCTTGTCGACGAGGACCTTCACCACGAAGTCGGCGGGCGACAGCTTCGAGAACTCGGTGGTGAACGGCAGGATCAGCAGCGCGTCCACGCCGAGGCCGGCCATCAGCTCCGCGCGCCGGTGGTGCGGGGCGAGCAGCGGCGGGTGGCTGCCGGGGCGCACGACCTCGCTGGGGTGCGGGTCGAAGGTGACGACCACGGCGGGCACGCCGAGCTCCCGGGCGCGCTCCACGGCCCGGCCGATGATGAGCTGGTGCCCGCGGTGCACGCCGTCGTAGGAACCAATGGTGACGACGCTGCGCCCCCAGTCCTGGGGGATGTCCTCCAAGCCACGCCAGCGCTGCACTTCTTTGCTCCTCGCCGAACCTGTGTACGTCCGTGACGTCTGTACGTTCCCATTGCCGATTACGCAGGTCTAAGACTGCCATGCCGGGCGGCCCCGGCTCGCATCGGTGTCTGTTCGTCCGGGGTGGCGGGGGTCACTCGCGGCCCCGGACGCGGGGCTTCAGGCAGGCACCCGCACCCCGCCCGCGAGGTTCTCGATCGTCCGGCGGGTGTCCGGGCCGACCAGGGCGGCCCACTCCTCGGGGGCTCCGCGGAACCACCGGGTCACGAGGGCGGCGAAGCCGGGCTCGGAGCGGGCCAGTTCGACCAGGCAGCGGCCGAAGCGGGACGCGCCCCCGGGCGTGCGCACCAGTGGCCGCGCCGCCCGGAGCAGGCGTTCGCGCGTCTGCTCCTCGCCGCGTGCGGCGGCGGCACGGGCCACGCTCCGCACGACGCTCTCCAGGACCACGGGGTCCCGCTCCTGTCCGAGCAGGGCGTCGAGCAGCTCACCCCGCGGATCACCGGCAGCGGCACCACGGGAAGCGACACCGCCGGGAGCCGCGCCGCCCGGGCCGGCGAGTACGGGGGCGAGCGTGGCCCTGACCGACGGCACCGGACTGTGCAGCACCACCAGCACCAGGGGAGACAGCACGTCCCGTACGCCGGGCCCCTCGTCGAGCCGCCGGTCGACGTACGCCGCGGCGGCCTCACCGGCCTCGGGCCTTGCCGCGAGGAGGTCGCGCACCAGGGCGGCGACCCGCTCGGCGAGCGCGGGCGTCGTCACGTCGAGGAGGCCGCCCAGCACGTCCTCCGCGACGGGCCCCGGCGCACGCAACCGCGCCCGGAAGGCGGCGAGCACCGCCTCGGGATGCGAGGGCAGGGCCGCGGCCACCGCGCTCACCGGCATCCGCGCGTCCCCGTCGGAGAAGAGCCGCAGGGCACGCGTGAGATACCGCGTACGCGTCGCCGGATCGCGGACCAGCAGCGCGAGCGCGGCCCCGTGCAGGGACTCACCGCCAGGCGCCGCGAGCAGGGTCAGCGCGGTGTAGCGCAGCAGCTCGCGGTCGGCCTCGGCGGTGGTGTGCGCGGCGGCGCGCAGACCGTGCGCGGCGGCAGCGGCGCGCCGTCCGGGCCGCTCGTCCTGCGCCCAGCGGTCGACGGCGCGGCAGACCGCGGCGGGCTCCTCCTCGGCGAGCGCGGCGAGCAGTTCGTCGGCGCGGGCGTGGCCGCTCTCGACGAGGGCGTCGGTGAGGGCGTCGACGGCGCGGTGCCGGTGGGTGTACAGGAGCGCCTGCGCGGCGGAGGCCACGGTGGCGTCGGGCGCCGCGTCCAGCGGCCGCTCGTCGGCGAACCAGCGGATGAGCCGCGGCTGTGCGCCCACGGGGTCGGCGGCCAGGAGCTTGGCGACGGCGTCCAGGCAGCGGCCGGGGGTCCCCGGCGGCCCGTCGCGCACGACGAGGCGCCGCAGCAGCGCGAACCGCTCGCCCTCCCCCAGCGGCAGCCGCAGCCAGAAGCCGGTGTCGAACTCCCCGCGGTCGGCGAGGACTTCGAGCACCGGGAGATACGGGGCCGCGTCCGGCACGCGTGACAGGACCCCCCGCAGCAGATGCCTCCCCCACCACGCGGCGTCGGTGTCCGCACCGCCGGGCGTGGCGTCCGCGGGCCGCGCCGCCGCGTCCGCCAGATCGCGCAGACGCGGGGCCAGTGCGGCGGGGCCGCGCTGGCGTCCGAGCGACAGCAGGGCCTGGACGACCGGGCCGATCCGGTGGCGGGGCACCGGCGACGGGCGCCCCGAGGCCGGGCTCCGCTGCTCGGGCACGGCCGGACCCTGGCGGCCGTGCCGGTGGACCAGGGCGTCCAGGGCGACGTCCACGTCCAGGTGCGTGCCCTGGAGCCAGTCGGCCAGCTCCTCGTGCGCGAAGCGGTAACCGGCTCCCGCGGGCACGAGCAGCCCCTCGGTGAGGACCGCCGACGCCCACCCCGTGCAGCCGTGGAAGCGCGGGTCCGGTGCCGCTCCCCACGGGAAGACCGCCTCGAAGGAGGCCCGGTCCAGCTCGCCGTGGCCGGGGCCGAGGCTGCGCCGGGCGGCCTCGTGGACCTGCCCGGACACCTTCGCGGCGAGCCGGCGCACGGCGGTGCCCCGCAGTCCGTTCGGCGCGGCGAGGCGCACCGCGATCCGCAGGCAGAGCAGGTCCAGGTAGGCGGCGAGGACCTCCTCCCTGGAGGGTGTGCCCGGTGGTGGCGCGTCGGGCAGGGCCGCCCGCACCTCGCCGAGCAGCCGCAGCGCCAGCGGGTGCCGTGCGTCGGCGTCGGCGAGGGCCCCCTCCGGGATGCCGTACCGCTCGCGGGCCTCGCGTGCCCGCGGCTCCGGCAGGTCGCCGAGGTGGACGCGGGGAGGCAGGCCGGTGCCCGCGTCCGTGCCGTGCAGCGTCCCCGGGGCGTAGTGCGCCCCCGCCTGTTCCCAGTACTCCGCGCGGCACGCGACGACGAGCCGCGCGCCCGTCTCCCGCAGCCACGCAGCGGTGCCCTCACTCCACGCGGCCGGGCGGTGCGCCGCCGCGGGCGGCATCTCCTCCGGCCCGTCGAGGAGCAGGAGCAGCGGCCGCCCCGCGTCCCGTAGGAGCCGTGCGACGCGCCCCGCCGAGATGTCGCCGAGGCCCTGGTCCGCCGGGGTGTCGCGCGCGGCGGCGAGGATGCGCCCCGCCCTGGAGAGCGCGCGCTCCACGGCGTCGGCCACGGAGGTGTCCGTGCCCCGCAGGTCGGCGCCGCGCAGCCAGAGCGTCGGCAGGGGCGCGGCGCCTCTGGCCCGCCGGGCGGCGAGCACGGCCAGCTCCGTCGTACGGCCCGTGCCGGGGTCGCCGACCAGGGCGAGCACGGAGGCGGGGCCCGCGGTGAAGGCGTCGAACTCCGCTGCCGTCCCTGGCCTCGCGACCGGTTCGAGCAGCTCGGGGCGCGGGCCGTCGGACCCCGCCGAGGTCGCCGTCAGGTGCAGGGCGCCCGCGAGGTTGAGGTCGGGGCCGTAGGCGGGCACGGTCGCGGCGTTGCGCCCGACCACTTCCCCGAGCGCCCCGCCCCCGTCCAGCGCCCCGCCTCCCCCCGCCGAACCACCTCCGGACAGTGGCCCGACCCCGGGAAGTGGTCCCGCTCCCGCCACTGAACCGCCCCCCGCCGGCGGCCCCGCAGCCGACAGTGCTCCGACTCCCACCGCCGATCCGACCCCCGCCACTGCTCCGGCTCCCGGCAGCGTCCCCGGCCCCGGCCCCGCCACTGTCCCGGCCCCCCGCACCGACCCGACCCCCGCCGGCCGCACGGCCCCCCTCAGCGGCACGGCGAAGGCCGCGGGTCGGTGTGGTGGGGGTGGTTCTCCGGGCGGGGACGTGTCGGGCGTTCGTGGGAGCAGTGCGGTTCCGAGGACGCCTAGCACCGTGCCGGACGAGGCGTCCACGACCGGGCCGCCCGCCGCGCCGCCGCCGAGCCGCAGGGCGTCGGTGCCCGAGGTGCCGATGGCCAGCTCAAGGGCGGAAGCCAGCGGGTGGACGCCGTCCCGCGCGGGGTAGGTCACCGGGGACGAGCCGAGCAGCCGGGCCTCGCGCCAGCCGCAGGCGGCGATGCGGACGTAGGTGCCGGGTGCCACGGAGTCCCGTACGGCGAGCGGCAGTGGACGCAGGCCTAGGCCCTCGGTGCGCACCAGGGCGAGGCCCCTGTCCGGCAGCGCCACCACGGCGTCGGCGGAGACCACGCAGGTCCGCTCGCCCGGCGCGCGCAGGACGAGGCCCGCGAGGCCGTCCACCACCTCGTGCGCGGTGATCACCGTGCCGATGTCGTCGGCCGCGAAGCCCATGCCCCTCGGGCGCCCCGCCGGGTCGCACACCCGCACCAGGGACATGTCGAGGGCCTCGTGCCCGCCCCGCTCCCCTGTGCCCGGGGCGTCCCCTGCCCCCGGACCCCGTCCCGCCATGCTCGAACCTCCCGGCCGTACCGCGTGTCCCGACCGTAGGTCGGCGGTGATCAGCCGGACAGGACGCGGTGCGAACGCGCCCCCTTCCGCTCCCCCGGTTCACTCCGAGCGCCCGCCCGAAGGGGTGAATCGGCGGGCCGTGACGGACACATTGCAGAGGGGGGCAGTGGAGCGGCGGACCGAGGGCACCGTCGACGCCGTGGTGGCGGCCCGGCGTGCCTCCGGCGGCTCGGGCGCCCACGCCGACCTGCTCGACCGCATGCTCGACGTGGCCCAC
>NZ_JBFAHX010000052.1:0-45826 GCF_040654435.1 Streptomyces sp. NPDC050703 | reverse complement strand
TCCCAGGGTATATGTCGGGCATGACGCAACCTGTGGACGCCGACGAACTGTTGATCCGCATCCGTGGGGCCCGGGACTGGGTGGAGAGCGAGACGCCCCGTGGGGGTGGGCACGGCGACCGCGGTTCGGGGGAAGGGCGGCGAGGACTACTCGACGACCTTCAGGAGCTTGTTGGGCGTGCCCTCGCTCGGGTTGGAGATCTTGTCGGGCGTCGCACCGCCGGTCAGGGCCGTGGCCACGTCCGCGGGCTTGGCGTCCGGGTGGGCGGCGACGTAGATCGCGGCAGCGCCCACGACGTGCGGGGTCGCCATCGACGTACCGGAGATGGTGTTGGTGGCGTCATCACCGGTGTTCCAGGCGGACGTGATGTCCGAGCCCGGGGCGTAGATGTCGACGACGTCGCCGTAGTTGGAGAAGTCGGACTGCTCGTCGTCCTTGGTGGAGGAGGCGACCGTGATGGCCTCCTTGACGCGGGCCGGGGAGCCCTGCGAGGCGTCGGTCGACTCGTTGCCGGCCGCCACCGCGAAGGTGACGCCCGAGGCGATGGCCTTCTGCACGGCCGCGTCGAGGGCCTCGTCGGCGCCGCCGCCGAGGCTCATGTTGGCGACGGAGGGGCCCTGGTGGTTCTTGGTGACCCAGTCGATGCCCGCGACGACCTGCTCGGTCGTGCCCGAACCCTGGTCGTCGAGGACGCGCACGGCGACGATCTTCGCCTTCTTGGCGACACCGTGCGCCTCACCGGCGATGGTGCCGGCGACGTGCGTGCCGTGGCCGTTGCCGTCGTCGGCGTTGTCATCGTTGTCGACGGCGTCGAAGCCGGAGGTGGCACGGCCGCCGAAGTCCTTGTGGCTGACGCGGACACCGGTGTCGATGACGTACGCGGTGGCGCCCTCACCGGCGGCGTCGGGGTAGGTGTACTTGGTGTCGCCCGCGGTGTCCGCCTGGTCGATGCGGTCGAGGCCCCACGACGGCGGGCTGTCCTGGGTGGCGTCGATGGTGAACTTCTTCGACTGGACGACCTTGCCGACGGCCGGGTCGGCGGCCAGGCGCTTGGCCTCGGTCTCGCTCAGGCCCTTGGCGGAGAAGCCGTTGATCGCGGACGAGTAGTTGCGCTTCAGCTCGCCGCCGTACTCCTGCGCCAGCTCGGACTTGTCGCCCTTGTCGGCCTTCTCGTCCATCATCACGATGTAGCTGCCGGCGACGGCGCCCTTGGCGTCGAGGCCGTACACCTTGCCCTCGGCGGGGGTGGCCGCACCGGCGAACGAGGTGGCGAAGACCGTGACGCCGATCGCGGTGGCGGTGGTGGCTGTCGCGGCCGTGAGCTTCAGCGAGCGGGCGCGCTTGTGAGTTGCCATGAAGAGGGGTCTCCTCGTGGTGCTGTGGGGGGATGTGGGGGGTATTCAGCTGTCGCGCGAGGGGCGGGACATGGCGACAAAGTCGCCGCGACAGCCCTCGCGGCCCGGAAGATCTCCGGGTGTTGGGACGAAACCCTGACGGATTGACGCGCGCAGATCAATACCTTCAAGCACCTGTGACTTGTTCAACAAGGTTCTGTAATAACAAACGGGATCTGTTGCACGGGAACGGACATCCAGAGGCCGAACCGCCCCAACCCGGGCCCCGCGCCGCCCACTTTCCGGCCGCACGGGGAGGCGGTTCCCGTGTCACACCGTGGCGGAGACCCGCTCCTCCTCGAAGGAGTCGATCGTCCGCGTGAAGTCCCTCGTCGACAGCAGCAGCTTGTAGATGATGGCGAGCTCGAAGACGAGCAGGAGCGCGCCGGACACGATGGTCGCGGGCATCACCGCGTCGAAGAGCGGGCCGATCATGAAGACGCCCATCTGGAACTCGATGCCGCTGACGAGGTGCGCCCGGATGCGGTGACGGAGCAGGAAGGAGCGCGCCCGGAGGTAGAGCGGGAACTTGCGCCGGAACTCCTGGTGCAGGTCGATGACCTGCGCCTTGGGAGCGGCGGCCGTCGACGCCTCCCCCTCCCCCTCGCTCCCGGCCCCGGCTCCGGCTCCGGCTTCGGCTTCGGCTTCGGCTTCGGCCCCGGCTCCGGCCTGGGCCGGGAGGGCGTACGGGGCCTCGCCGCGCGCCCTCTGGAGGTCCTGCTCGATGTCCGCCTGGGGGTTGTCCCGCAGCAGGTCCTCCATGAAGGCCAGCTCCGCCTCGTTCCGCGCCCGCCGCGCGGCCCGCATGCGCGTCTTGATCTGCTTGCGCATGGTGTGCCGGATCTTGAAGATCTCCAGGGAGTTGATGTACCGCAGGGTGTCGAGCCCCACGACGGCGAGCGCGAGCCAGATGTAGGAGGTCTCGCCGGTGCGCTCGTACTGGCCGCCCATCAGGGCGACGCCGCACACCATGACGCGGATGCGGTCGAAGACGAAGTCGAGCCAGGCGCCGAAGACGGAACCCTGGCCGGTGAGCCGGGCGACCTTGCCGTCCATGCAGTCGAGGACGAAGCTGAAGTGGTAGACGACGGCACCGAGAACCAGCCACTGCCAGTCGCCGAACGCGAAGCACGCGGCGGAGCCGAGCCCCAGCAGGAACGCGCCCCACGTGATCTGGTTGGGCGTGATGTTCGTGCGCATCGCGGTGAACCGTACGAGCGGCGTGGCGACCGGGTCGACGAGCAGCACGGTCCACCACGCGTCACGCTTCTTCTCGGTGATGCGGCGCACCTCTGCGAGGGGCGGTATGTCTCGGCGCATGGGGGTCAACTTCCTGGCGTTCGGCGAGAGTTCACCTCACGCTAGGGAGGGGTTCACCCAAGGGACAAGATCGCTTCCGTGCAACCTTCAACCGGGGGTAACGGTCCTCCTTTCAGGACGAGTCAATGGCCCCGCCAGAGCACGGGCACGTTACCCGAGCGTTACCGAAAAGCTACACTGAGCGTTACATCAAAAGGGGAACCAGCGGGCCCGATCACCCCCGTGGGACGACCGGGTGACGCGCCGTCACACTCCATCACGCCCGCGCCCCGGCCAGTTCCGCCTCGATGAGATCGGCCGCCCGCCCCGTGCCGCCCTCGCCCGCCATGGACGCCTGGATCTCCGCCAGCCTGCGCGCCACCTCGGGGTCGTCGACCAGCGCGAGCACCGCCTCGCGCAGCGCCTTCGCGTCCGCCTCCGCCATCGGCAGGTGCCGGGCGACACCGAGCCCCTGCAGCATGTCGGCGTTGCCGAACTGATCCACCGCCTGCGGTACGGCGACCATCGGGGTGGCGGTGGCGAGCCCTTCCTGGCTGCCGCCCGCACCGGCGTGCGTGATGAAGGCGTCGGCCTTCTTCAGGACCGCGAGCTGCGGCACCCAGTCACGTACCTCGATGTTCTGCGGCACCTCGCCCAGGTCACCCGCGTCCACGTGCTTGCCCACCTGGAGCACCACGTGCCAGCCGGGCAGCCCCCCGAACGCCTCGACGCACTCGCGGTAGAAGCCGGGCTGCTTGGTGAAGGCGGAGCCGAGCGAGACGAGCAGCACCTTCTCGGCACCGGCGGGCCGCTCCCAGTCGCCCTGCGCGGCCCGGTCGCCCTGACAGGCGCCGACGAACGTGTGGACGCTCTCGTCGACCCGGTCCGCGTGCGGCTGGAGCGCCTTGGGGATCAGCACGAGGGACCGCGGCGGCCGGCCGACGAAGGGGTCGGGGTGCTGGTCGATCCCGTTCTCGGCGAGCCACGCGGTGAAGCGCGCGTAGTAGGCCCGTCCGCGCTCGCTCGTCTTCAGCTCCGCGTACATCGGCTCGGCGACCTCTTCCTCGTACCCCTCCCAGGCGACGAGGTTCGGCGAGAGCGAGATCTCGGGGACGCCCCAGCGGCGGGCGAGGACGCGCGCGGGGTAGGAGGTGATGTCGTGCAGGACGAGATCGGGCTCGTCCCCCTCGTACGCGCGGGCCAGCTCCGGCAGGACCTGGACGGCGTCGTCGAGGAACGGCTCGATGTTGTCGATCAGTTCGGTGCCCCAGGCCTCCGGGTCGTCGTCCGGCGAGGGCAGCGTCGTGGTGTACGGCCGGGGCTCGGCGCCGGTCTCGGCCACCTTGTCCGCGAAGACGTGCGGAATGGCGTACGTGACGCGGTGCCCGCGGGCGACGAGTTCACGGATGACTTCGAGGCTCGGGTTCACGTGCCCGTGCGCGGCGATGGAGAACATGGCGATATGGGCGGGCCGTGGTGTGGTCATACCCCGGAGCTTAGACGAGACGATACGTATCGTGCAACACTTTCACGCCTCGTCCTCGGCCTGCTGGACGCGACGCCATTCGCCCCCGCTGCCGCTGCTGCCGCCGCCGACGAGGTCGGGCGACCCCCCGTCGGCGGTCGCGGTCTCGTTGTAGCGCGACAGGTACTCCGCGAACCGCGACAGATCCGACTCGCTCCACTCGGCGAGCCGCTCCCGGAACGCGATCCGCCGGGCGTTGCCGACCTGGGCGAGGACTTCGTTGCCCCGCTCGGTGAGGTGCAGCACGTGTACGCGGTGGTCCGCGGGGTCACGCCGCCGCTCGACGAGCCCGGCCTTCTCCAGGGCACCGACCTGCCTGCTGATCGTCGACTTGTCCAGCGTGTAGTGCGCGGCCAGGTCCGTGGCCCGGCAGCCGCCCTGGAACTCCAGGTGCCCGAGGAGCGTGAACGAGACGAGCGACAGCTCGGGATGCATCCGCGCGGCGGTGGCGCGGGCCCGGCGCGCGAAGGCGGTCATCTCGCGCTGAATGGTCTCGATGGCGGTGTCGCGGGGCGCGGCGGGCGCGCCGCCACCCCGCGCGGACGCGGCGGGGGCGGCAGGCGAGGAGCCGGCCGGGCCGGTGGCCGAGGAGCCGGCCGCTGAACTGTCTCGCTCGGTCACGATTTCACCCTTCCCGTGGATGGTTGTAGAGTACAACATCGCAGTGAGTTGCATATACCAACTACTGTCGACTCGCCGAGCCGCCGACCCGCGGGCCCCACGGCTCCGCGCCCCCTCACACCCCGCCCGAGCAACCGGAGAACGCCCATGTCCGCCACCGCGGAACCCGCCCCCGGACCGCGCGCCACCCTGCGCCACGTCCTCCTCCACCTGGTCACGCCCCTGCTCATGTGCCTCGGCATGGGCCTCGCCTACATGGGTGCCTTCGTCACCCCGGAGCCGAACCACCTGCCGGTCGCGGTCGTCGGATCGGGCCCCGCGGCCGACTCCGTCGCGCAGGGCGTCCGCGA
Source organism: Streptomyces sp. NPDC050703 (assembly GCF_040654435.1). NCBI lineage: Bacteria > Bacillati > Actinomycetota > Actinomycetes > Kitasatosporales > Streptomycetaceae > Streptomyces > Streptomyces sp. NPDC050703. The sequence continues at coordinate 40,637 of NZ_JBFAHX010000052.1, read as the reverse complement.
GGCGGCGGGCGACGCACTCGACGTGCGTACGCTGCCCGACCGCGGGGCGGCCGTGGACGCGCTGAAGTCGCTGGACATAGCGGGCGCCTACATTCCCGGCGCGAAGTCCCCCGAGCTCGTCGTGGCCTCGGCGGGCTCCGACATGAGCGCCATGGCGGTGCAGAAGATCTTCACGCCGCTCGCGGCGGAGCGGGGCGTACCGCTGAAGGTCACCGATGTGGCGAAGCCGGTCGCCGACGACCCCACGGGCCAGGGCCTGTTCTTCCTGCTCGTCGCCGTGAGCATCGGCTCCTACGCCTCCGTGGCCGTACTCGGCGCCGCGGGCGCGGGGCTGCGGATGCGGGCCCGCGCGGGCCTCGTCGTCGGGGTCTCCTTCGCCGTCAGCCTGATCGGCGCGGCGCTCGCGGGGCCGATCTTCCACCTGGCGCACCACGGCCTCTGGGGCGTGTGGGCGATGGCCTGGCTCTACTCGGCCGGGGTCCTCTTCATCGGCGTGGGCCTGCACACGTTCCTGAAGCGCTGGACCACGCTGACGATGATGGTGCTCTTCGTGATGCTGAACTTCACCACGTCCGGCGGCCTCTTCCGCCCCGAACTGCAGAACGGCTTCTTCGGCGCGCTGCACTCCTTCTGGAACGGCGCCGGTTTCGTCGAGGGCATCCGCGCCCACCTCTACTTCGGCGGCCACGGCCTCCCCGCCCACGTGTGGACGCTGACCGCCTGGCTCCTCGCGGGCCTCCTGGTCGTCGCCGTCGCCGCCCTGTGGGAACGGCGCCGCCGCGTGGCACCGGCCCCCGAGCCCACCGCCGAGGAGGAGATGGAGGAGTCGGTCGCCGTCTGACGTCGGCCGGGTCATCACACGGAGGACCCGGCCCCCGGCCACCGGCCCCCGGACCTAGCGCTGGTACCGCGCCAGCACCCTGTTCCCGTCCTCCACCAGGCGGTCGCGCAGCTCCGCCAGGTCGATCGCGCCGCTGTAGTACTCCTGGAGCGCCGGGGTGGCCACCTTGTCCTTCCACTCCGGGTAGCCGCGCACCGCCTGGGCGGGGGCCGGGCGCAGATGTCCGGCCAGGGCCGTGCCCGTGGCCCAGCCGTCCTTCTCCGTGTGCAGCGCCGGGTCCTTCAGCGCCTCCTCGCCGGTCGGCAGCATCCAGTCGCCGCGCGCCAGCTTCACCATGTTCGGCGGCTGGAGGAAGAAGTCGATGAACGCGGCCGCCTCCTTCTTGTGCGGGCTGTCCTCCGCCACGGACAGCGTCTGGGGGCTGACGCCCTGCGCGAGGCCCCCGGGCCCCGCGGGCGCGGGCAGCACCTGCCAGTCGAAGCCCTCGGGCGCCTGCTGGGCGATCTGCTGGCGGTACGAGAAGCCGAGCGGGACCATCGCGTACTTGCCGCCGAAGAAGCCCGGGAGCGTGTCGGAGCCGCCCATGCCGAGGGTGGCGCCCGACGCGCTCTTGTCGGTGTTCACCTGGTCATGCACCGTGCGCGGCATGACCGCGTCGGCCTTGCCGAAGCGGATGTCGACCTTGCCGTCCTCGCCGCGGTGGAACATCCGGCCGCCCGCCGACAGGGAGAGGTTGAGCGTCGCGGAGACCGGCTCCTTCAGCGGCCAGGCGACGCCGTACTTCCCGTCGTCGCCGTCGCCGAGCCGGGCGGTGACGCGCCGGAACTCCTCCCAGCTCCACGGCTTCTCGGGGGTCGGAATCCGTACGCCCGACCTCTTCAGCCACTTCGCGTCGGCGATCAGGACGCGCGGCTCCTGGAGGAAGGGCACGCCGTAGACCTTCCCGCCGAACGTCGTCGTCTCCCAGCTCCGCTCGGGGATGTCGGACTTCAGGCGTTCGGGGAGGAGGTCGCCGAGGTCCGCGAGATAGCCGCCGTACGCGAAGTCGGCGAGGTCGTCCGAGGCGTCGTGGATGATGTCCGGCGCCTCGCCGCCCTCGAAGGAGGTGAGGAGCTGGTCGTGGACGCTGTCCCAGCTGCCTTGGACGTACTCGACCCTGACGTCGGGGTGCGTGGCGTTCCACTCGTCGACGAGTGCCTTGTTGGCGTCGACGGACTCCTTCTGCCAGGCCAGGGACTGGAACTGGAGGGTGATCCGGCCGTCGTCCTCGCCCGGGTCGCCGCTGCAGCCGGCGAGCAGCAGGGTGAGCGCGGTGGCGGCGCCGAGGAGCCGGCCGCGGCGGAGGCGGAACCGCGGGGTGCGCATCAGGCCTTCACCGCCCCGGCCAGCATGCCGCCCGTGATCCGCTTCTGGATGATCGCGAAGATGACGAGCGAGGGGATGGTCGCGAGGAAGGCCGCCGCGGCGAGCGGGCCGAGGTCCGCGACGCCCTCCGCGCCGATGAAGCGGTTGAGGATGACCGGCAACGTCTGCTTCTCCGGGGTCTTGAGCAGGACGAGCGCGAAGAAGAACTCGTTCCACGCGGTGATGAAGGCGAACATCGCCGTGGCCACGATGCCGGGCGCGAGGAGCGGTGCGACGACCGAGACGAACGTCCGCGCCCTGCTCGCGCCGTCCACCGCCGCCGCCTCTTCGAGCTCGGCGGGCACCGCCCTGACGTATCCCACGAGCATCCACAGCGCGAAGGGCAGCGACCACACCACGTAGACCAGGACCAGGCCGAGCAGTGAGTTGATCAGGTGCAGGTTCTTCAGGATCAGGAAGAGCGGGATGATGATCAGGACGAACGGGAACGCCTGGCTGATCACCACCCAGCCGGTGGCCGCCTTCGCGAGGCGGTTGCGGTGCCGCGCCATGACGTACGCCATCGGGGTCGCGATGACGACCGCGATCAGGGCCGCGCTGAGCGCCGCGACCAGGGAGTTGCCCGCGGCCCGCAGCAGCGGCTGCTCGTCGAAGGCCTGGCGGAAGTTCTCCAGGGTCGGGTCCTCCGGGACCCACGTGGGGTGGAGGCTGCCCAGCTCCCGTGCCGGCTTGAACGCCGTGGAGATCAGCCAGAGGAACGGGAAGGCCAGGAAGACGAGATAGGCGGCGAGCGCCGCGTACTGCGCGGCGCGCGTGCTCTTCTTCGTGCGCATCATGCCTCGTCGCCTCCCTTCAGACGGCCCGCCAGATAGCAGGCGAGGATCACGGAGATCACGGCGACCATGACGCAGCCCATGGCCGCGGCGTACCCGAACTGGCCGTAGCGGAAGGCCTCTTCGTAGGCGAAGAGCATGGGCAGGCGGGTACGGCCGCCGGGGCCGCCCTGGGTGAGGACGTAGACCAGGGCGAAGGAGTTGAAGTTCCAGATGAAGTTCAGCGCGGTGATGGCGAGGGCGATCGGCCTGATCGCGGGCCAGGTGACGGTGCGGAACCGGCGCCAGGCCCCCGCACCGTCCATCGCCGCGGCCTCGTGCAGCTCGCGCGGGGTGTTCTGGAGCCCGGCGAGCAGGGCGACGGTGGTCTGCGGCATGCCCGCCCAGATGCCGACGACGATCACGGCGAGGAGCGCGGTGGCCGTACCGGTCAGCCAGTCCTCGCCGTCCCCGAGGCCGAGGCCGGAGAGCGTTTCGTTGAGGACGCCGGCGTCCGGGTGGTAGACGAGCCGCCACATGATGCCGACGACGACCTCGGGCATCGCCCACGGGATGATCGCGAGCGCCCGCGCCAGCCAGCGCATCCGCAGCGGCTGGTTGAGCAGCAGGGCGAGGCCGAGCGCGAGGAGGAACTGCGGCACGGTGACGCCGAACGCCCACAGCAGGCCGATCCGGAACGAGTCCCAGAACAGCGTGTCGTGCAGCAGGTCCCGGAAGTTGAGCGCGCCGATCCACTGGGTGGGCTCCGTGCGGCCCGACTGGGAGTCGGTGAAGGCCAGGGCGATGCCGTAGAGGAGCGGGCCGACGCTGAGGACGAGGATCGGGATCAGCGCGGGCAGCACGAGGAACCACGCGCCGTGGTCCGGCCGTCCGGATCGCTGCGCGCCTCTCGCTGACCGCTTCGTTGCGGTCGCCAATGTCACGGGATCGGCTCCTTTGGGCGGCTGGTGCGGGTCCGGCCGCCCTGGCGGCCCCCGTCATCGTGCTGATGTGATCTTGATACGTCAAGCGGCTGCACGGCCCGCGCACACGCCTTGGCCAGTGCGAATGCGAGACTGTCGGCGATCCGGGTGATCGGGTGACGGATGCGGGAGGCATGGGATGGACGAGGCGCGGGCGCGGTACGTGCTGGACGCGGCGGCTCTGGGGGTTCCGGCGGGTGGGGCCGAGCTGATCGCCCTCGGCGAGAACGCGGTGTTCGCCGCCGGGCAGCTCGTCGTCAAGGTCGGGCGCGCCTCCCCCGAGCTGCTCGACCGGGCCCGGCGGGAACTCGCCGTCGCCCGGTGGCTCGAACAGGCCGGCGTCCCCGCCGTGCGCGCCGCCGAAGGCGAGGCCCGCCTCGTGGACGGCCATCCGGTCACGGTCTGGCACCGGCTCCCGGAGGCCGTGCGCCCCGCGGAGCCGCGTGACGTGGCCGCGCTCATCCGTCTCGTACACGCCCTCGAACCCCCCTCCTTCGATCTGCCCCGCCGCGAACTGCTCGGTGGTGTCGAGCGCTGGCTGCGGCTCGCGGGCGACGCCATCGACCCGGCCGACGCGGACTACCTCCGGCAGCGCAGGGACGGCTTCGCCACCGCCGCCGCCGCGCTGACCCCGCACCTCCCCCCGGGCCCGATCCACGGCGACGCGCTGCCCCGCAACGTCCTTCTCGGCCCCGACGGCCCCGTACTCGTGGACCTGGAGACCTTCTCCTTCGACCTGCGCGAGCACGACCTGGTCGTCATGGCGCTCTCCCGCGACCGCTACGGCCTCCCGGCCGGGGCCTACGACGGCTTCGTGTCGACGTACGGCTGGGACGTGCGCGAGTGGGACGGGTGTGCCGTCCTGCGCGGGGCCCGCGAGACCGCGAGCTGCGCCTGGGTGGCCCAGCACGCGCCCGCCAACCCCGGGGCCCTGGCGGAGTTCCGCCGGCGGGTGGCCTCCCTCAGGGACGGCGACCCCGAGGTCCGCTGGTACCCCTTCTGAGCCGGGCGCAACCGGCGCGGCCGAACGGCCGCCTCAGCCCTCCCGCAGGGGCCACACCCCGTCCACCACGGCGTCCGCGTTGCCCTTGCCGCGCAGGAAGGTCTGGAAGTCCGCCGCCCACTCCGCGTACCACTCGGTCTGGCGGCGGTGCAGCTCCGCCGGGCCGAGTGTGGCGATCTTGGGGTGGCGGCCGGCTATCGCGCGGGCCAGGCGGACCGCCGCGAGGGCGTCGGCCAGGGCGTCGTGGGCCGTTTCGAGGACCACGCCGTACTCCGTGCAGACCGCTTCCAGGTTCCGCTTGCCCCTGCGGTAGCGGTCCGCGCGGCGGTCGATCGTGTACGGGTCGATGACCGGGCCCGGCTCGGCGCCGCCGAGGCGCTCGCTCAGGGATGGCAGGCCATGCCTCCGCAGCTCGGCGGAGAGCAGGCTCAGGTCGAAGACCGCGTTGTACGCCACGACCGGGACGCCCGACAGCCAGTACGACGTGAGGACGTCGGCCACCGCTCCCGCCACCTCGTCGGCGGGTCTGCCGTCGGCCGCCGCGCGTTCATCGGTGATGCCGTGCACGGCCACCGCGTCGGCCGGTATCGGAACGCCCGGGTCCGCGAGCCAGGTGCGGTGCCCCAGCGTCTCACCGGCCTTGAGCTCGACCACCGCCGCGGTGACGATGCGCGACTCGGCCGGATCTGTGCCTGTGGTCTCCAGGTCGAACCCGACCATCAGCTCTTGGTGCCAGCCCATGGCCGCCCCCTTCTTCGTGGTGCTTTCCCCCAGTGACCACAACGATCGCATGCACCACTGACAACGGGAGGACCACGTTCCGCTCAGCCCGCCGCACCCCCGTTCACGACACCGGACGCGAGTCCGCCCACGCCAGTTCGAACTCCTCCCGGTAGGTAGCGAAAAGGCCGCCTTCGCCCGGATCGTCCGACTTCACCACCCGGCCCCCGCCGCGCAGCACGAGCACCGGCGCCTCCATCCCCCGCGTCCTGCGCAAGTACGACTGGACGACGGCTATGCCGTCCGAACCGTCCCCGTCGACCAGGTACGCGGTGAAGCGCGGCGTCTCGTCGAAGACCTGGATCTCGAAGGCACCGGGGTCCCGCAGGCGCGCCCTGACCCGGCGCATGTGCAGGATGTTCATCTCGACCGTGCGGCTCAACTCACCCCTTTTGATGCCCAGTTCCCGCTCGCGGCGCTTGACCGCGCTGCTCGCCGGGTTGAGGAAGAGCAGCCGCGCCCGGCAGCCCGAGTCGGCGAGCCTGACGAGACGGCGCCCGGAGAAGTTCTGCGCGAGGAGGTTGAGGCCGATCCCGATGGCGTCGAGGCGGCGGGCACCGCCGAAGATGTCCTCCGCGGGGAACTGCCGCAGCAGCCGCACCCGGTCGGGATGGACGGCGACCACGTCCGCGTACCGGTCGCCCACCAGGTCCTCGACGGCGTCGACGGGCAGGCGCCGCGCGGAGGGCGTGTCGGTGCCCGCGCCGAGGATGTCGAGCAGCCTGGCGGAGGCGCGCTCGGCCTGGGCGAGGACCGCCTCGGAGAGCGCGCGGTTGCGCGAGACGACGTTGCGGGTGACCTCCAGCTCGTCGAGCGCCAGCTCGACGTCGCGCCGCTCGTCGAGGTACGGCTCGAAGCACGGCCAGTGCTGCACCATCAGCTCGCGCAGCTGGGGCAGTGTCAGGAAGCTGAGGACGTTGTCGTCGGCGGGGTCGAGCAGGTACCCCTTGCGGCGGCTCACCTCGCGCACGGCGACCGCCCGCTGGACCCACTCCTGCCCGGCCGGCCCGGCGGCGGCGACGACCCAGTCGTCGGCGTGCACCGGTTCGTAGACCGGGCGCAGAACAGCGGCCACGACCGCGCGCAGCCGCTGTTCCACCAGATTCAGCCAGATGTAGGCACGCCCGGCGCGCTGGGCGCGCGTACGGACCTCGCGCCAGGCGTCGGCGTCCCACTCCAGCTCCGGACCTATCTGGGACGCCGTCTCCATCGGCCGTGCCAGTGACACCGCTCCGGCGGGTACGTCCGCGGAGCCCCCCTCGTGACCCTCGTCACCTGGGGGCAGCTCCCGCCCACCCGAGCTCACCCGTGCACCTGCCTTCCGCTCCCCGCACACTCCCCCGGTCAACGATCAAGGAAGGGTACTCCGGGAGCGGCGGGCGGTGCAGCCCGATGGGCAGTGTGGCCCGTCAACCGCCGAGGGGCGGCTGACCGTTCTGGCCCGCGAGGTCCTGCGGAGTGAGCGGGCTCATGGCGGTGACGTCGCGCGCGGCCAGCGAGAAGCCCTGCCAGTGGACCGGCATCGGCTGCTGGTCCTCGTCGCGCGCGATGTGGTGGAAGCCGATGTGCACCCAGGTCACGGGGTGCGTCATCGTCTGGCCGTTGACCCACTTGTCGACGCTGGTGGGCGCGGAGTTCGCGCAGCCGGGGTTGTTGCTCGCGTACTGCTCGCACTTCTTGTACTGCGTGAAGTACACGTCGTGCTTGGTGAACTCGCGGCCCGCGTGCTTGTTGCTGGCTCCCGGCACGATCTCGTACGACCTGGGGTGGCCGTCCTTGTTCTTGCCCGCGCCGCTGACCACGCGCCACCAGCGCATGTCCTTGCGGTCGCCCGCGAGCTCCTTGGTGACCTTGGTGCGGGTGGTCTTCGTCTTGGGGCTGCCCTGGCCGGTGGGCGGGGTGACCTTGGAGTCGTACTGCTCGACCTTGGCCTTCGGGGAGCCGTCGAGGCCGAAGTTCAGCCGCCAGAAGACGTTGTGGGCGTGGCTCTCGGCCTTGGCCTGGTCGCCCTTGCCGATGGGCCAGCCGCGGCTGTCGCCGCCGTCGTAGTCGTACGGCGAGAGGCTGCCGGTCGCGCCCACGTTGGAGGTGATCGTGCCGTCGGAGGAGAAGCGCCACTCGGTGATGTACTCGTACCAGGAGGCCTTGTTGACGGTGTAGACGAGCAGGTCCTTGCCCTGGCCCGTGTAGACCTTGCCGGTGCCGCCGGTGCTCTGGTCGTCGTTCAGGCGGTAGGCGTGGCCACGCGCGCGTGTGGTGGTGCACAGGCCCTTGACGTCACCGCGGTGCGGGACCTTGACGGTCTTGATGGTGCCGCCGGGGCACTCGCTGGTCTTGAGGTTCTGCAGGGCCTGGCCGAAGTCGGTGCCGGTGACGTCGTCGTACTCGGCCTCGCCGTCGTCGTAGGGGACGTGCACCTGGGCGAGGCGGGCGCTGGTCAGGACGGGTATCGGCTTGGGCTCGCCCTTGGGCTGGTAGCTGACCTTGTCGAGTATCAGCCCGGAGAGCGTGTTGTAGTGCCAGCACATGCGCCAGGTCGTGCCGCCGTCGAGGGTCTGCTCGATCTTGTAGGCGTCACTGCAGTCGGCCGCCGCGGTCGGGGCGCTGGGCGCCTGCGGTGCGGCGGATGCGGGTGTGGTGGCGCTCAGGGCGCCGCCGATCAGCGCGGAGACCGCGACGGCCATGCCGGCCCGGCCGCGGGCGCGCGAAAGTCTGTTGACGTGCATTGCGGAGTGAACTCCCTCGTACGAGGAGAAAGACGAGTGTGGTGGCGGGCGCGGACACGGCTGCCGTGCCGCGCGGCCGGGTCAGCCGAGGCGGCCGACCGTGCCGGTGCTCAGGTCCACGACGAGGGACCTGGTGTCGATCCAGGGGCCGCTCTTGACCTTGGTGACGACCTGGAGGCAGCGGTGCTTGCCGCACTCCGCCAGCTTGTCGGGCACGCGCTCGACGGTCTCCTTGCGGAAGACCATGCCGCTCAGTTCGAGCTGGCCCGGGCCCGTGAGCGCCTTGCCGGTGGCGTGCTTGAAGTCCTTCTTCAGGCCCTTGCCGAGCGGGTCGGCGATGAGCAGCCGTGCGCCCTCGGCGAGCTCCTCCTGGCTGGGCGGCGGCTGCACGTTCTGGGCGGTCGTCGTGTCGTCCACCTTGCCGGTCTCCAGATTGACCGTCTTGGTGATGACCGCGTCCGTCTTGTAGTCGTAGTAGACGACTTCGGCCTTGCGCTGCGCCGCCGCGCCGGTGTTGGCCGGGTCCGGCTCGCTGAGGTTCGTGGACAGCAGCTGCGGGCCGCGGTCCCCCTCGACGTCCCGGGCGCTCGAACGCATCGGTGCCGACACCGACACCTTCTCGGCCCGCTCGATCTCCTCGTCGGTCAGCGGGTCGCTGCCGACGCCCCTGGCGCCCTCTTCGGGCGCCTCCTCGACGACACCGTTCCTCGCGATGGCGTCCTGCTCCTGCGCCGCGGCGTTGGCCTGGCGGCCCCCCGACTCGCCCGCCCCCGATCCGGGCAGCGCGACGCCCACCAGCACGGCGGTGCCGGCCGCCGCTACCGCCGCGCCCGCCACCACCTTTCCGAGGTGGCGTCTGACTGTTTCGCGCACTTACTCCCCCTACTCCCCTGGCGCCCCATTTTTGGGCATGCCGAGTATGTGGTCAGGGGGTTAGACGGGTTGAACAAGGCGGTGGTTGCCCCACTTTTGGGCAGACTCTGGCCAATGTGGCCCCGACCCGAGGGGGCGTGAGTGAAAGAGTCTTTGCATGCAGGTCTGGCCTGGACAGGCGTACCCCTTAGGTGCCGCGTACGACGGAGCCGGCACGAACTTCGCGGTCTTCTCCGAGGCCGCGGAGCGAGTGGAGCTGTGTCTGCTGCACGACGACGGCTCGGAGACGGCCATCGAGCTGCGCGAGTCCGACGCGTTCGTACGGCATGCCTATCTCCCGGGCATCATGCCGGGGCAGCGCTACGGCTTCCGCGTACACGGCCCCTACGAACCCGGACAGGGGCACCGCTGCAACTCCGCGAAGCTGCTGCTCGACCCCTACGCGCGCGCGGTGAGCGGGCACATCGACTGGGGCGAGGAGGTGTACGGCTACCACTTCGACGACCCCGACAAGCGCAACGACCTGGACTCGGCGCCGCACATGATGACGTCGGTGGTGGTCAACCCGTACTTCGACTGGGGTGACGACCGGCCGCCCCGCACCCCGTACCACCAGACCGTGATCTACGAGGCCCACGTCAAGGGCCTCACGATGCTGCACCCCGACCTCCCCGACGACCTGCGCGGCTCGTACGCGGCGCTGGGCCACCCGGCGATCGTCGAGCACCTCACCGGCCTCGGTGTGACCGCCCTCGAACTGATGCCGGTCCACCAGTTCGTGAACGACCACCGCCTGGTCGACATGGGCCTGAACAACTACTGGGGCTACAACACCATCGGCTTCTTCGCCCCGCACAACGCGTACGCCTCCTGGGGCGACCGGGGCGAGCAGGTCCTGGAGTTCAAGCAGGCCGTGAAGGCGCTGCACGAGGCGGGCATCGAGGTGATCCTCGACGTCGTCTACAACCACACCGCCGAGGGCAACCACCTTGGGCCCACGCTCTCCTACAAGGGCCTGGACAACGCCTCGTACTACCGCCTCACCGACGACCCCCGCTACTACATGGACACCACGGGGACGGGCAACTCGCTCCTCATGCGGTCGCCGCACGTACTCCAGATGATCATGGACTCGCTGCGGCACTGGGTCACCGACATGCACGTGGACGGCTTCCGCTTCGACCTCGCGGCGACGCTGGCCCGGCAGTTCCACGAGGTGGACCGGCTCTCGTCGTTCTTCGACCTCGTGCAGCAGGACCCGATCGTCAGCCAGGTGAAGCTGATCGCCGAGCCGTGGGACGTCGGCGAGGGCGGGTACCAGGTGGGCAACTTCCCGCCGCTGTGGACCGAGTGGAACGGCATGTACCGCGACACCGTGCGCGACCTGTGGCGGGGCGAGCCGCGCACCCTCGCGGAGTTCGCGTCCCGGCTCACCGGCTCCTCCGACCTCTACCAGGACGACGGGCGGCGGCCCCTGGCGTCCATCAACTTCACCACCTGCCACGACGGGTTCACCCTGCACGACCTCGTCTCGTACAACGGCAAGCACAACGAGGCCAACGGCGAGGACAACCAGGACGGCGAGAGCCACAACCGGTCCTGGAACTGCGGTGCCGAGGGCGAGACCGACGATCCGGGCGTGCTGGCCCTGCGCGAGCGGCAGATGCGCAACTTCGTCGCCACGCTGATGCTCTCCCAGGGCGTGCCGATGCTCAGCCACGGGGACGAGTTCGCCCGCACCCAGGGCGGCAACAACAACGCCTACTGCCAGGACAACGAAGTGGCGTGGGTGCGCTGGCCGGACGAGGAGACCTCGCTCCTGGCCTTCACGCGCGCGATGGCCATGCTCCGGCGTGACCATCCCGTCTTCCGCAGGCGCCGGTTCTTCCACGGCCGTCCCGTCCAGGGCACGCGTGACGAGCTGTCCGACATCGCCTGGTTCACCCCGGAGGGCGAGGAGATGGAGGAGAGCGACTGGAACGCCTCGCACACGCGTGCGCTGAGTGTGTTCATGAACGGCAACGCCATCTCGGAGCCGGGGCCGCGCGGTGAGCGGATCACCGACGACTCGTTCCTGCTGATGTTCAACGCCTCGCCGGACCCCCTGGGCTTCGTCGTTCCCGTCAACCACGGGCGGCAGTGGCAGGTCGTGGTCGACACGGCGCTCGAAGAGGGCGTCGAGCCGGACGCGGGCCGCAAGGTGCGGGCGGGCGACCGCCTGACGCTGATGGACCGGAGCCTCACGGTGCTCCAGCGGCCGGCGTGAGGGCCGCGAGGGCCGAGGGACCGGGCCGCCGGTCGCGCCGAAGCGGGTGACCGGCGGGAGCGGATGACACGAATGCCGTCCGGGCGGGTACGTACTTCCGCATGACCCCTGTGCCCTCCGGCCCCGCGGTGCCGCCCCCGCCGACCGCGACGTACCGGCTCCAGCTCCAGCCGGACTTCCCGTTCGCCGCCGCGGAGGCGGCCGTCCCCTACCTCGCCTCCCTCGGCGTCTCGCACCTGCACCTGTCCCCGGTCCTCGAAGCGGTGCCCGGTTCGACGCACGGCTACGACGTCGTGGACCACGCGCGCGTGCGCGAGGAGCTGGGCGGCGAGGAGGGGCTGCGGGCCCTGGCGCGCACGGCCCGCGAGGCCGGCCTCGGCCTGGTGGTGGACATCGTGCCGAACCACATGGCCGCCTTACCGCGGCACAACCGCGCCCTCTGGGAGGTGCTGCGGCAGGGCCCGGGGTCGGCGTACGCGCACTGGTTCGACATCGACTGGGAGGCCGGGGGCGGGCGCGTGCTGCTGCCGGTGCTCGGGGGCAGGCTCGGGGACGAGCTGGGGGCCCTGCGGGTCGAGGGCGACGTCCTGCGCTACCACGAACACGCGTTCCCCATCCGGGAGGGCACCGCGGGACTTCCGCTGCCGGAACTGCTCGACGCCCAGTGGTACCGCCTCGCCTGGTGGCGCCTCGCCCGTACGGAGATCAACTACCGGCGCTTCTTCACCATCTCCGACCTCATCGGCGTACGCGTCGAACATCCCGACGTGTTCGAGGCGACGCACGCCAAGATCCTGGAGCTGCTGCGCGACGGCGTCGTCGAGGGCCTGCGGATCGACCACCCGGACGGCCTCGCCGACCCGGGAGCGTACCTCCAGCGGCTGCACGAGGCGACCGGCGGGCGCTGGACGGTCGTCGAGAAGATCCTCGCCGACGGGGAGCACCTGCCCGCCGCCTGGCCGGTCGCGGGCACCACCGGGTACGACGCGCTGCGCCACCTGGACGGCGTCCTCACCGATCCGGCGGGCGCGGGCGAGCTGCTCGGCCAGTACCGGCGCTTCGCCGCGCCGCCCGCCGACCGGGGCGGCGAGTGGGAGGCCACGGCGCGCCGCGCCGCGTACAAGGTCGTCACGCGCGAACTGGCCGCCGAGGTGGACCGCCTCACGCGCGAGGCCGCCGCGATCTGCGCGGCCGACCCGGCGCTGCGCGACCACGCGCCCTGGGCGATCCGGACGGCGCTCAGGGAACTGCTCGTCCGCCTTCCGGTCTACCGGCCCTACGTCTCCGGAGGCGCCGCCCCGGAGACCGTGCTCACCGAGCGGGCGGCGGACGAGGCGCGGGCGGCCTTCACCGTGCCGCAGGAGGCGGAGACGGTCACGGTCGTACGGGACCTGGCGCTCGGCCGCGCCGGCGGGGCGGACGGCCGGGCGCGGGAGGCGGTGGCGGGGTTCCGCGCGCGGTTCGCGCAGGTCGCGTCGGCGCTGCGGGCGAAGGCCCTGGAGGACACCGCGTTCTACCGGCACGCGCCGCTGCTCTCCGCGGCGGAGGTGGGCGGGGCGCCGGAGCGGCCCGCGGTCTCCGTGGAGGAGTTCCACGGGTACTTCGCGCGCGTGCAGCGCGACTGGCCCTACTCGGGCACGGTCCTCACCACGCACGACACCAAGCGGAGCGCGGACGTGCGGGCGGGCATCTCGGTGCTCACGCAGTGCCCCGGGCGCTGGGCGGACCTGCTGGCCGCGCTGACCGAGCGGACGGCGCGGGCGGGCGGGACGGGCGCGCCGGACCCGCAGCTCGCGTGGGCGGCCTGGCAGACCTCGGTGGGATTCGGCATCCCGTACGACACGCGGCTGCGGGACGCGCTGCTCAAGCACGTGCGCGAGGCGGGTCTCCACACCAGCTGGACCGAGCCCGACGAGGCGTACGAGAAGGCGGTGGAGGCGTTCGTGGACGCGGGTCCCTGCGGACCGCCGCTGAACGCGGTCGCCTCGTTCACGCGCGGACTGGACGCGCACGTACGGGCCAACGTGCTCGGCGCGGCCCTGCTGCACCTGGCCGCACCCGGCGTGCCGGACGTGTACCAGGGCACGGAGGGCGAGTACCGCGCCCTCGTCGACCCCGACAACCGGCGTCCCGCGTGCTTCCGGCCGCACGTCCTCGAACGGCTCGACACGGACCGGGAGCGCCGCGACCTCTCCGAGGAGAAGACGGCGCTGACGGCGGCGGTCCTGCGGCTGCGCGGGCGGCGCCCCGGGCTCTTCGGCGGGGCCGCGACGTACGAGCCGCTGACGGCCGAGGGCCCCGGCGCCCCGCACTGCGTGGCGTTCGCACGCTCCGGGCAGGTCGTGGCGGCGGCGACACGGCTCTCCCTGCGGCTCGCGGAGGCCGGCGGCTGGCGGGAGACGGAGCTGCCGCTGCCGGCCGGGCGGTGGACCGATCTGCTCGTCCCCGAGCGCGTCTTCGAGGGCCACGTGCGCGTGGCGGAGCTGTTCGCCCAGTCGCCGGTGGCGCTGCTCGAACGGGCGGAGACCGACTAGTCGGCGGCGAGCCGGAAGCTCATCTGGCCGAAGCTGACCTGGTCGCCGTCCCTGACGACGGCGGCGCCGATCACCCTGCGGCCGTTGACGGAGGTGCCGTTGGTCGAGCCGAGGTCGCGCAGCACCCACATGCCGCCCTGCCGTCGCAGCTCGGCGTGGTACCGGGAGACCGTGTCGTGGCTGAGCCGCAGTCCGTTGGCCGGCTCCCTGCCGATGAGCAGGGGGCGCGGGGCCTCGGCGCAGGGCAGGAGCAGCTTGGGCAAGCGCTCGGCCTGCCAGGCCCTGCGCAGCTTCACCGTGAACCCGGAGACGGCCTCGACGCCGCCGAGCACCCGGCGTGCCCAGGGCTTCTCGGTCCGCAGGTCGGCGGTGAGAGCGGCCAGTTCGTCGGGCCTCCGGGCGGCGAGCACCAGCTCCATGCGGCGCACGAAGGTGTCGTGCGAGAGTCGGCCGGTGGCCGCGCCCTCCTTGAGTGCGTCGAGCGCCCGGTCCCGCTCGACGTCCGTCACCCGCGCGGGGGACGTGGAGAACTCGAAAGAGGATGTCACCCGCCGATTGTCGGGCAACGCCGCCCCGGGTGTCCAGAATGGGCCGGGCGGCGGCCGATCGATCACTTCGGCCCACGGAGCAGGGACTTCTGACGCACCATGGGACCCAGGTGTGTCGGACAGCGGACGAGGGGGAACGTCGGTGAGGTTCGAGGTGTGGGCGCCGGAGGCCGGACAGGCCGTGCTGGAGTGCGCGGGTGCCGCGCGGACGATGGAGCGCGTGCCGGGCCGCGCGGGCTGGTGGTCGGCCGAGGTCGACGCGGCCGACGCCGTCGACGGGACACGGTACGGGTTCTCGCTGGACGGCGGCCCGACGCTGCCCGACCCGCGTTCGCGGCGGCAGCCCGACGGACCCGACGGCCTGAGCGCGGTCGTCGACCACGACCGGTACGCGTGGCGGACGCCGTGGGCGGGGCGCGGCGTGCGGGCCGCGGTCCTGTACGAGCTGCACGTGGGCACGTTCACGCCCGAGGGGACGCTCGACGCGGCGGCGGACCGCCTCGGGCACCTCGCGGAACTCGGCGTCACCCATGTGGAACTGATGCCGCTGTGCCCGTTCCCCGGGCGCCACGGCTGGGGCTACGACGGGGTGTCGCTCTGGGCGGTGCACGAGCCGTACGGCGGCCCCGAGGCGCTGAAGCGTTTCGTCGACGCGGCGCACGCGCACGGGCTCGGCGTGGTCCTGGACGTCGTGCACAACCACCTGGGCCCCTCGGGCAACCATCTGCCCGCCTTCGGACCGTACTTCACACAGACCCATCAGACGCCGTGGGGCGCGGCGGTCAACCTGGACGCGCCCGGCTCCGACGAGGTGCGGGCGTATCTCGTCGGCAGCGCGCTCGCCTGGCTGCGCGACTACCGGATCGACGGGCTGCGGCTCGACGCGGTGCACGCGCTCGCGGACACGCGCGCGTGCCACTTCCTGGAGGAGCTGTCCGCGGCGGTCGACGCGCTGGCCGACGAGCTGGGCAGGCCGCTGTCCCTGATCGCCGAGTCGGACCTCGGCGACCCCCGGCTCATCACCCCGCGCGCGAGCGGCGGCCTCGGCCTGCACGCCCAGTGGAACGACGACTTCCACCACGCGCTGCACACCGCGCTGACCGGCGAGGCGCAGGGGTACTACGCGGACTTCGCGCGGGCCCCCCTCGCGGCGCTCGGCAAGACGCTGACGCGCGGCTTCTTCCACGACGGCACGTACTCGTCGTTCCGCGGGCGCGCGCACGGCCGCCCCCTGGACCGGGCGCGGACACCCGCGTACCGCCTGCTCGGGTACGCGCAGACGCACGACCAGATCGGCAACCGGGCGCAAGGCGACAGGCTCTCCGCCTCCCTCTCCCCCGGGCTGCTCGCCTGCGCGGCGGCGCTCACGCTCACGAGCCCCTTCACGCCCATGCTGTTCATGGGCGAGGAGTGGGGCGCCTCGACACCGTGGCAGTTCTTCACGGACCACACCGACCCCGACCTCGCCGAGGCCGTACGGCAGGGCAGGCGCAGGGAGTTCGCCGAGCACGGCTGGGCCGCGGAGGACATCCCCGACCCGCAGGACCCGGCGACGCGCGACCGGTCCTGCCTCGACTGGTCGGAACCGGAGGGCGGCGACCACGCGCGGCTGCTGGCCTGGCACAGGGAGCTGATCGCCCTGCGGGCCGCCCGCGGCGACCTCACCGATCCCGACCTGGCGTCGGTGCGGGTCGCGTACGACGAGGAGGCCCGCTGGTTCGCGGGCCGGCGCGGTGACCTGCTGGTCGTCGTGAACCTCGGCAAGGAGGCCGTCGCGGTCCCGCTGCGCGGCAACCACGCGCGTGTGCTCGCCGCCTGGGAGCCGGTCGAGGCCCCGGGCGCGGACGGCGTGTTCCGGCTGCCCGGGGAGTCGTGCGCGGTCCTCGCGGCCGTCTAGCCGGGGCCCGCGGGCTCAGCCGACGACCGCCATCTCGCGGGCGGTGGTGTTCAGGCGCCGCCCGCCGTCGGCCGTGACGGTCACGATGTCCTCGATGCGCACCCCGAAGCGGCCCGGCAGATAGATGCCGGGCTCCACGGAGAAGCACATGCCGGGGACGAGCGGCTGCCGTTCGCCCTCGATCATGTAGGGCGGTTCATGGGTCGTGACGCCGATGCCGTGGCCCGTGCGGTGGATGAAGTACGCGCCGTATCCCGCGTCGTCGATCACGGCGCGGGCCGCACGGTCCACGTCCTGGCACGCCGCGCCCGGCCGCACCGCCGCGCACCCGGCGGCCTGCGCCTCGCGCACGATGTCGTGGACGCGGCGCTCCTCCTCGGTCGGCTCGCCCACGTGGACCGTGCGGGAGGTGTCCGAGCCGTAGCCGTGCAGGAGGCCGCCGAAGTCGAGGACGACCATGTCGCCGTCCCTGATGACGCGCTCGCCCGCCTCGTGGTGCGGGTTGGCGCCGTTGGGCCCCGAACCCACGACGGTGAAGTCGACCTGGGAGTGCCCGAACCGCCGCAGCAGCTCCGCCAGATCGGCGGCCACGTCGGTCTCCTTCCGGCCCGCGAAGGGAACCTTCCGGATCTCCTCGTACGCCGCGTCGGCCGCCGCGCCCGCCGCCGCGAGGCGCCGCAGCTCCGCGTCGTCCTTGACCGCGCGGAGCATCGGCAGCACCTCCGTGAGGGACACGTACGACGTGGCGGGCAGCGCCTTCTGGAAGCCGAGCAGGTGCATGGCCCAGGCGTTGTCGCTCACCCCGAAGCGGCCCGACGCGTCGAGGAGCGGCGCGGTGACGGCGTACGGGTCCTTGCCGTCGGTCCAGTCCCGCAGCGTCAGCGCGGGGGCTCCCACGGCCCGTGCGGCGTCCGGGGCCTCAAGGGCCGGTACGACGAGGACGGGGTCCTGCCCCGCGGCGAGGACGAGGAGGGTCAGGCGCTCGGTGGCGGCCGTCGGCCGGTAGCCGGTGAGCCAGTCGAGGTCGGGGCCGGGGGCGACGAGGACGCCCGCGAGTCCGGCGTCGGCCGCCGCGGCGGCGGCGCGCTCCATGCGGGCCTCGTAGTCGTCGGCGGTGAAGGGCTCGGGAGAGCTGTCCGTGAGGTGCTTGTCGGTGTCCACGCCGGCATCCTGCCCGCTGTCGCCCACGCCCGCGAGCCGGTGTGCCGCACGGGCGCCGGGTCAGGTCACGACACCCGGCCTGACCAGCAGCACCTGCCGTTCCCCCGTGGCGTGGCGGACCGTCAGGGCCACCGCCCTGCCCGGCCGCAGGGCGGCGACCCCCGCGGCCAGTCCGGCCGCGGAGCCGATGCGGGACCTGCCGAGGGCGAGCAGGGTGTCCCCGCGTACGAGGCCCGCGCTGTGGCCGGGCCCCGGCACGTGCACGCCGACGACGAGGGCGCCGGGGCCGCGGGGCGCGTCCACGACTTCGACGCCGAGGGTCGCGGTGCGGGCGGGGAGCGAGGGGGCCTGCCGGGGCTGCCGGGCTCGGGGGGACCGAGGGGCCTCGGCGGTCTCGGGGGCCTTGTACGCCTTAGGGGCCTTGTGGGCCTTGTGGGAGTGCGGGGTTCGGAGGGTGGGGCGGGGCTGCGGAGTGTGCGGGTTCCGGAGGGCTCGCGGTGCCGTCTGGGCCCGCCGGGCGTACGGAGGCTGCGGGGACTGCGGGACCCGGGAGGTTCGCGGCGCTTTCGGCTTCCGGGCGGCGGCCCGGGCCGCGTCGCTCACGGCCTCGGTGCCCACGGCCCCGGCCCCCTTCGGCCCCGCCTTCTCCCCCACGGCCTTCCCGAGGCCGCCGGAGGCCGGCGCCCCCCATGTCTCCCCCGGTCCGCCGAGCCCGATGACCGTGGCCCCGACGGTGCCGATGCCGACCCCGCAGAGGACCAGCAGGACGGCGAAGGCCAGACCGCGCAGCACGGTCACGGGGCGCCCGCGGCGGCGCCGCCCGCGGGCGGCGTCACGGCTCCGGGACGCGGGCGTGCCGGTGGCCGTACGGGTGCTGGTACCGCTGCCGGTACCCGTGGCCGTACCGGTCCCGGCAGCGCTGCCGGTACCCGCACCCGAGTCCACGCCGGAAGGTTCCTGTCCCGGCATCGGCTTGGGTCTCAACGCGCTGTGCTCCATGGCTCGCCTCCGGGCACAGCCCTACCCGGCGCGCCCCCGTGGTGACGCCTCACGAACGGGTGACGTCGAGGCGTGCCGCGAGGTCGGCCGCGGCCCCGCGCAGGGTGCCCGCGTGCAGCAGCTCGGTGCGGTGGACGACGCGCGGTGCCGTCAGGGGGACGGCGACCGTGCCCGGCGCCTCGCGGGCGGCCGAGAGCGGCAGCAGGGCCAGGCCGTGGCCCGCGGCGGCCAGGGTGGCGAGGGTGCGCAGGTCGGTGCCGTCGTAGCGGAGGGCGGGCCGGAAGCCCGCCGAGCCGTTGGCGGTGCGGAGCCGGTCCAGGGGCAGGGCGGCGCCGGGGGCGTCGAGCCAGCGGGCGTCGACGAGGTCGCCGAGGCGCAGACCGTGGCGGCCGGCGAGGGGGTGGTCCTCGGGGAGCAGGACGGCCACGGGTTCCTCGGCGATGCCGCGCGCGGTGAGCGGCGCGACGTCGGGGAGGCTCAGCGGGTCGCTGGGCGCGGCGAGGCCGTCGATCAGGCCGAGGTCGGCGGCGCCGCTCGCGACGGCCGCGGGGACCTCGGCGCGGGGCAGCACGGTCAGGGCCACGCCCGCGTGCGGCAGTTCCCCGGCCGTGCGGCGGTCGAGCGCGGTCGCGGTGACGGCGAGGGTGACGCCCTGCGCGGGGGTGGCCGCGACGCGGACGACCTCGGCGCGCGCCGCGTCGAGGCGCAGCAGGAGGGGGCCCGCGTGTTCCAGGAGCCGGGCGCCCGCGGCGGTCGGCGCCACGGGGCGGCGGGTGAGCAGGGCGGTTCCGAGGTCCTGCTCCAGGGCGGCGATGTGCTGCGAGACGGCGGACTGGGTGTAGCCGAGGTGGCGGGCGGCCTCGGAGAAGGAGGCGAGGCGGGCCACCGTCACGTAGGTGCGCAGCAGATGCGGGTCCATGGGCGCAAGCATCGCGCACCGCATGCATCAGTGATGCTGATGGGTGGAGCACGTTTCATCGTTGGACGTGAACGGTGGGTCCGGCCGAGGATGACGGGCATGACCACGGCTCCCGTCACCGCGCCCGCCCGCATCGCCCTCGTGGGCGACCGCTCCCCCGACGTCACGTCCCACACCCGCGTGCCGCTCCTCCTCGACGCGCTCGCCGCCCGCGAGGGCCTGTTCCTCGACGCGTACTGGATCGGGACCGAGGACGCGGAGGAGCCCGGTGCCGTACGGGGCTTCGACGCGGTGTGGGTGCTGCCCGGCAGCCCCTACCGCAGCGAGGCGGGCGCGCTCGCCGCCATCCGCACGGCCCGCGAGGACGGCGTGCCGTTCCTCGGGACCTGCGGCGGGTTCCAGCACACGCTGCTGGAGTTCGCGCGTGACGTCTGCGGGCTCACGGGCGTCGCGCACGCGGAGAACGACCCGGACGCCGGCGATCCGCTCATCGTGCCGCTCGCCTGCTCACTGGTCGGCCACGAGGGGACGGTGACGCTCACGCCGGGTTCGCTCGCCGAGTCCGTCATCGGGGCGCCCTCCTCGGTCGAGCGCTACCACTGCTCGTACGGGCCCGGCGCCCACCTGGACACGCTGCGCGCGCACGGCCTGCGCTTCACCGGGGCGGACGGGGCGGGCCGGGCGCGGATCGCCGAACTGCCGGGCCATCCCTTCTTCCTGGCCACGCTCTTCCAGCCCGAGCTGGCCGGTGACGGCTCGCGCCCGCACCCGGTCGTACGGGCTCTGGCGCGGGCCGCCGTCCGCCACGCGCGCGTGGCCGCCGAGCAGCCGGCCATCAGCGCGGTCCGCTGAGCGAGGGGGCCCTCGGCGCCAGGTCGGGCACGAAGCCGTGGGATCGCCTCGCCAGGTCGTCGGCGCCGTAGCGCCGGCAGCCGCGGTGCCAGTTGAGGATGCCGGAGAGCCAGTTCCGCAGTTCGTCGACGTAGCCGTCCATGGTGGCGCGGGCCTCGGCCGAGAGGGCGAAGTCCTCGTACAGGACGGGGAACTCGTGTTCGGCGACGTGCTGGAACTGCCGCATGCGCCGGGTCATCAGATCGTGGACGACACCGAGCGCGGTCGGGTAGTCGCAGCCGAAGAAGTTCTGCACGACCAGGATGCCGTTGTGGATCTCGCCCTCGTACTCGATCTCCTTCTGGTACGAGAAGACGTCGTTCAGGAGCATCGCGTAGTCCGTGGCGGCGTTCTCCAGGGACCTCACGGGGCCGCTGCGGTAGACCCGGGGCGGCACCACCGGGCCGTGGCCCATGCGGCGCAGGCTCATGGTGAGCCGGAGGCCGAAGGTGGCGCGGCGCATCTCCAGGTAGTCGACGGGGTCGGGGATACGGTTCTGCAGCTGGTTGGCCAGCTCCCACAGCCAGCTCTCCGTCATGACGACGACGGTGTCCTTGACCGCCTCGCGCTGCCGCGCCGTCATGTTCACCGTGGTGCGCCGCCACAGGTCGGTGAGGCCGCGCTCCATGCCGTTCGCGGGGACGGTGGCGGCTTCGTCGCCGATCGGCATGCATCCGGCGAGGCGCTCGGTGCAGGCCCTCGCGGCGGCGAAGTCGCGGCGGTGGCCGAAGACGAGCGAGTAGTAGTCGTGGCCGTAGGTGCCCCAGGCGAGCCACTGCGAGCCGAGGTCGAGGGCTTCGGGCGTGCCGTGCGGGTCGATGCCCGCCGCGCACAGCGGGAGGTCGCAGGCGTCGAGCCTGTCCTCGTCCCAGACGCCCTCCGCGAGGATGCCCATGGCGTGCGACCAGGTGGTGACGTGCCGCCGGGCGGTCTCCAGGTGGGGGTTGAGGCGCAGCGGGAACGGCATCCGGAAGTCGGGCAGCAGCGAGGGCCCCACCTTCTGGAACGGCACGTGCGTGAAGGCGCGGACCCTCTCCGCCCCCGCGGAGGCGAGCAGCGCTCCGATGTCGGCGGCGGAGGTGCCGAGGCCGGTGGGCCCGGCCGGCGGCGACGTGCCGAGGGCACCCTCGTTCATGTACCGGCTGGAGCGCAGGTGCCAGGCGTGGCCGCCGGTCTGCCAGTCCTGGAGCCCTCGCGCGTACGCGGCCACGGCGGCGGTCTCGGCCGGTGCGAGGCCCTTGTCCAGGGCGAGCGCGGGCACTTCGGTGAGGGCGGTGTGCTCGAACTGGTGCATGCGCGAGGTGAGGACGTCGTTGACCGTGTCGGCGGCCTCCTGCGTCGTGCAGCCGAAGAAGGTCTCAAGGACGAGCACGCCGTTGCTGAGTTCGCCCTCGTCCTCGACCTCGCGCTGGTACGAGAAGAGGTCGTTGCGCAGATGGACGGCGTCGGCGAACGTCTCCATGAGCACCCGCAGCGGCCTGGTCCCCGCCACGGCCGCGGGTACCTCGGCGGTCGCGTACTCCACGAGCCCCGCCGACCAGGGGGCGCCGCCCACCTTGCGGCGCATCTCGATGTACTCGACGGGGTTGGCGACCCGTCCCTCGTCGATGTTGGACAGCTCCCACAGGGACTCGTCCAGCAGGTTCCCCGTGGACTCGGCGAAGCGGCGGCGCCAGTCGGCGGACATCGCGGGCACCGTGCGCGCCCAGAGGTCGGCCAGGCCCGCCTCCACGGGGTTCTCCGGCGCGGGTAAGGGAGCCGTCAGGTCCATCGGCATGAAGAGGGGCAGGCGGTCCAGGTGCGCCTTGGCCGCCGCGCGGTCCCGGCCGCGCTTGTACATGTCGAGGAAGTGGTCGTCGAAGAAGAAGACCCACACGTACCAGTCGGTGATCAGGGACAGCGCGGGGGCGTCGCAGTCGGGGTGGGTGTACGCGCACAACAGGCCGTAGTCGTGCGCTTCGAGGTCGCTCTGCTCCCAGACGCCGGAGCCCTCCAGCATGCCCATGTCGCGCGCCCACCGCGTGGAGTGCGCGCGCGCCTCCGCGAGGTGGGGGTTGAGCCGCGCCCGGTACGGCATGTAGAAGCTCGGCAGTTCGAACGGTTGCGTCATGGCGCGGCACTACCCGCGGCCTTTCGGCGCCATCCGTGCGGCTGCCGGTCATCGCACCATCGCGTGAACCGGGGGCGCGCCGAGGGCGCACGGGGAGCAGGGGCGGCGCCCCCGATGCGCCTGGCCGAGGCCCCGGTCCCCCGGTGAATCACCCGTTTCCCCCCGGGCCCTCGGTCCACGCCCCTAGGCTGCGGTCCACGCCCCCGGAAGGAACAGCCGCCATGACCGACGTGCCGCCGCGCGCGGAACTGATCCTCGGCCAAGAGGTCCCCGACGGCCTCGCCGAGGAACTCGTCGCCGCGCTGACCGGACTCGGCGCCCCGCCGGCCCGGACCCGCCGCGCCGTCGACCACCGCGGTGTCGAGGACATCCCCTGGATGGTCCTGGTCTCCCTGCCGCTCCAGGCGTTCCTCGGCGGCCTGGGCGCGGAGGCGGTCAAGGACGCGTACGCGTCGTTCAAGGGGCTCGTACGGAAGGTGGCGCGCCCCGCGTCGTCCGCTCCCGGCGCCCTCGGCGAGGCACACGAGGCGCGGCCGCTGCTGCTCCAGGACCCGGTGGGCGGGCTGAGCATCGTCCTGGAGGCCGACCTGCCCGCCGAGGCGTACGAGCGGCTCGCCGGACTCGACCTGACGGCGTTCTCCGTCGGGCCGCTGCACTACGACCGTGCCCAGGGACGCTGGCGCTCGGTCCTTGACGAGGCCGCCGGCTGACCGCCGGCCGAAGGGCACGGCGGTGCGTTCGCCGTGGAACGGGGGCTGACTGTGACTGCGCAGACCGCGGATACGGAACCCGGCCGCGCGGAACGGGCCTGCGCCGAGGGCGAGAAGGCCCTGGCCGCCGGCGACGGCGGGGCGGCCGAGGCGCACTTCCTGGCGGCGCTCGCGGCGGCCGGGGGCGAGTCCTGCGAAGCGCCCGCCCCGGACGGCGACGGCTCCCCCGAGGCAGGGGGGCGGCGTGTCGCCGCGCGGGCCCGTACCGGGATCGGGCGGGTGCGCCTCGCCGCGGCCGACTTCGAAGGAGCCGTGGCGGAGTTCGAGCGGGCGCGGCGGCTGCGGCCCACGGCCGCGGGGCCGCTGCACTGGCTGGGCTGCGCCGCCGCGCACCGCGGTGACCTCGCCGCCGCCGAGCGCCATCTCACCGCCGCGCTGGCCTGCGCGGCCCCGCACGGCCGGAGCCTGGTGCAGCGCGCCTACGTACGGGCCCGCGCGGGCGACGCGGCAGCCGCGGTCGCCGACCTCCGCGAGGCGTCCCGCGCCGCACCCCTGGACGACGAGGCCCGCTGGGTGCTCGCCGCGCTCTCGGGCCGCTCCGACCGCGAGGTGGCCCTGCGGCTGCGCCGGGCGGCCCTCACCCTGCTGCTCGATGAGAACGAGAACGGGAACGGGAACGGGAACGGGAACGGGGACGCGGCCGGGAACGGCGACGGGGCCGGAGTCGGAGCCGGGGCTGGAGTCGGAGCCGGGGCCCGAGTCGGAGCCGGGCACGGGGACTGGGCCAGGGCCGGAGCCGGGAAGAGCCGCGAGGGCGGGGACGGCGCCGGAGTCGGAGCAGGGGCCAGGGCCGGAGCCGGGAAGAGCCGCGAGGGCGGGGACGGCGCCGGACCCGGCGGCGACGCGTGGCGGCGGTCCTGCGCCCTCGTCGACGCGTCCCGGAGCCTCGACAGCGACCCCGGCGGCTTCGCCCCCCTGCACGCCGTGGTGCTCATACGCGGCGGGCGGCGCGCGGCGGCCGTGGAACTGCTCGACGCGGCGGTCCGGCGCGACCCCGCCGACCATCGCGTCTCCCACAGCCTCGCGCTCGCCCTGCTCCACTCCCCCGAGGACACGGGCGGCCGGAAGTGGGAGCGGTGCGTCGCCGCGTGGGCGGCCGTGCTGCACGACGCGGGGTTCTGGGAGCGGCTGCGGGCCACCGCGGGGCGGCGGTACGGCGTACCCGTGGAGAAGTCACTCGTCCCCGAGGTGCGCGCCGGGCTGCGCGAGCTGATCGAGCGGCGCATGCCCGAGGACGGCTCCGGGGCGCGCGTCGCCCCGGGACCGCTGCTCCAGCGTGAGGCCGACGCGGCGAAGCTGCTCGCGGCCGTGGGCGGCTTTCCGTCCGCCGACGGCGGCGGGGTGCCGCTGTTCTGCGGGCCGCTGCGGGTGGCGGAGCTGGGCAGGACGGCGGAGTTCGGGGCGTTCGCCGCCGCGCACGAGGACCGTGTGCTCACGGCGGACGCCGCCGCCCCGCCGGGAGGCGCGGCTGCGGGGCCCGCCGCTTCGGCGGCGTACACCTCCCTCACATACGCCTTCTCCGAACTGGGGTTCGCGCAGCTCCTGCTGGGCCAGAACAAGCCCGCCGACGCGCTCGCCGCCCTGACCGAACTGCGCTGCCCGGGCTGCCGGGCGCGGGGCGGCGGCCCCGGCGAGTCGGCCGTGTGCGAGCCGGGGTGCGCGCGCTTCGACGAGCTGAACCCCGGGTACGCCGGGCTCGCGGACAAGCACCGCAGGCTCGTCCTCGACGCGCGCGGCCTGGCCCTGGAGGCGCGCCTCGGCATGGGCCGCGCCGAACTGCTGGCCGCGCGGCCCGACTTCGCGGCCGCCGCCGCGTACTGGCGCCGCGCCCTGGTCCACAGCCGTGAGATCGAGCGGTACCGCGAGACGCAGACCGCCATCGTCGACATGGCGCTCGGCGCGGCCCGCGTGGCCCACCACGGCGGGCGGCTGAGCCTCGCGGTGTCCACCCTGGAGGCGACCCGGTCGGTGATCGGTGCCAATGAACGCGCCCGCCTTGAGGGGCAGTTGGCGCGGGTGCTCGCCGATCGCGGCATCTCCGTGGCCAACGACCAGGAGGAGCCGCTCGACGGGCCCGCCGCCGATCTGCGCCGCTCCGTCGCGTTCAACCCGCACCTGCTGCGGGCGCAGGTGGGCCTCGGCGTCGTGCTGCGCGGGCTCGCCCTGGCCCGCTGGAGCTCGGGCAGCCTCTCCGGCGCGCGGGCCACCCTGCGCGAGGCCATCGACCGGCTCACCGCCGCGCTCGAACTCTTCCCCGACGACCCCGACCTCGTGGAGCAGCGCGAGGCCGCGGTCGCCGATCTCGACCACGTGATGTGGCAGCCCGACGAGAGCGAGCGGTGACGGCCGTGCTCACGTACGAGGAACTGCGCATCCGGGTCCGCCGTGTCGGCGCGGCCCGCTATCTCGTGACGGCGAGCGGCCCCGCGTCGGCCGCCGAGATCATCGCGGTGGGCGGAGAGCCCGCGGAGTTCAGCAGGCGGTGGGACCGGCTGATCGCCGCGGAGCTCGGCCGGGCGCCGATGGGCGAGCAGCACACCGTGGCCCAGCTGAAGGAGCTGGGGCGCGGGGTGTTCGGGCTGCTGTTCGGCGAACCCGGCAGGACCGCGGAGAAGCCGGGCACGGCGGACGCGGCCTGCGAGGCGATCGGGGCGCGCGTCGGGGCCTGCGTCGACGCGTCGCTCGACAGGGCGCAGCGGATGCGGCCGCCGCGTGGCCTGCGGCTCCGCTTCGACCTGCCGCCCGAGCTGCGCGACCTCCCCCTGGAATCGCTCTGCGCGCCGGCGAACAGCCCCCAGCAGACCCTCGCCCTGAACCACGGCTACTCCCTGGTGCGTTCCCTGCCCGGCGGGCCGCTCGGCGGGCGCCTGCCGGAGTCCGCCGACGAGCCGAGCCTGATCAGGCTCCTGGTGGCCTGGGCCTCCCCCGCGGGCCTCGCGCCGCTGCGGGCCTCGGCGGAGATCGCCGCGCTCCGGCACGACCTGCCCGAGGTGGCCGTGCGGATGAAGGTGGTGGAGCGGGCCACGCGCGCCGGTCTGGAGGCGGCGCTCGCCGACCAGCCCGAGCTGCCCACGGCGGTGCTCCTGATCGCCCACGGGTCGTACGACGACGAGATCGGCAAGGGCGTGGTCTCCCTGGAGACGCGGGACGGCGGCGTCGACCGTGTGCCCGCCGACCTGCTCGGCGCGATGCTCCTGAAAGCCCAGCGGCTGCGCCTCGTCGCGCTCAACCTCTGCTCGGGGGCCGACAGTTCGCACCTCGAACCGTTCTCCGGGCTCGCGCAGGCGCTCATCGGCGACGGCGTGCCCGCCGTGGTGGCGATGCGGGGGAAGGTCAGCGACGTCTCGGCGGGCGCGTTCAGCCCGGAGCTCCTGAAGGGCATCGCCGCCAACCGGACGATCGACGAGGCCATGGCCACCGCCCGGCTGCACATCTCCCACCAGCCGCGGCACACGGCGGTGGAGTGGGCGACACCCGCGCTCTTCCTCCACGAGGAGTGCAGGCAGGGCTGGCTGTTCAAGGCGCGTGAGGTGCGGGACGACGGCGGGGCGGTCGCGGACCCGCTGCGCGAGGGCGCGGACGCGCTGCGGACCCTGCGGAGCCCCTTCGGCCACGTCGACTCGACCGTCCTGATCCGCGCGGCGCGCCACCAGCGCGACCTCGGGCAGTGGGCGCAGGTCCAGCGCATCCTGCGCACGTCGACCCAGCAGTACGCCGACGAGCAGCGCCGGATGCGGGCCGAGGCCGCCTTCGAACTGGCCTGGCCCGAGGTCGAGAGGCTCTGCGAACTGCTCGCCGGGGAGCGGGACGCGGCGGGTGCGGCGGACCAGCTGTCGGTGGTCGGTGAGCGCCTGCCGGGGCCGGTGCCCGACTGCCTGGCGGCGGAGGTGGCCGGGCTGCGGCGGATGACCGCGCTCGTCGACGAGGGGCGGGCGGCGGAGGCGGAGGCCGACTGGGCCACCGCCGTCAGCCGCTACGAGGAGGTGCTCGCCGCGTGGCCCGGGGGCCCCCGTGACGTGGCGGCGCGGCTCGCGTCGGCCCGCGACGAGCTGCACGTGGCGCGGACGCTCGCGGACGCCGCGCGGGCGCGGGAGGCGGGTGACTGGGCGACCGCCGCCCAGGCCTACGGGACCGTCCTCGCCCTGCGTCCCGGCCATGCCGCCGCCCGCGCGCACGCCGCCCTCGTGGCGGGCCGGGCCGCCGAGGAGCGCGAGGACTGGCGTGCGGCGGAGTCCGCGTACGGCGCGTGCGCGGGAGTCGAGGACGCGGACGAGCGCGCCTGGTACGCGCGGGGCCGGGCGGCGGCCGGGGACGAGGACTGGCAGGCGGCGCGGGAGGCGTTCGCGCGGGCGGGCCAGGACGGCTGGTGCGCGTACGCGGCGGGGCGCGCGGCGGACGCGCGGGCCGACTGGGCGGCGGCCGTACGGTCCTACGCGGCGGCGGGGTTCCGGGACAGCGCGGTGCGGCTCCTGTGCGCGCGGGGCCGCGGCGCGGCGGACGCGGGCCGCGTGGTGGATGCCCTCACCGACCTGTCGGCCGCCGCCGCGCGGGGCGCGGACACGGAACCGCTCCTGAGCGACCTGCGGCGGCGCGTGTACGACTCCGCGCTTGCGGCGGCGGAGGCGGGCGACTGGCGGGCGGTACACGACCTGCTCGGCCCCCTGCCGGACGGCCACCGCTCGGCGGGGGCCCTGCGCCGGTACGCCGAGGGCAGGTCGGCGATGGCGGAGGGCGACTGGGCGGCGGCGGAGAAGGCGTTCGAGGCGGTGGCCGGGGAGTCCTCTGCGGAGGGCGGAGGGGCCGTGCGGGGTCCCGCGTCCGCGGACGGCGTCCCGCCGGACGCCCCCCACCTCCGCGCGTACGCCCTGGGCCGGCTCTGCCAGGAGCGTGGCCACTGGTCCGAGGCCCTGGGCCACTTCGGGGGGCTGCCGTCCGAGATCCTCGACGTGCCGGACCGCGTGCTGTACTCGCGGGGCAGGGCCGCCGACGGGCGGGGCGAGTGGACCGGGGTCATCGACGGCTTCGGCCGGCTGCCCGACGCCTACGCCGACGGCGAGGTGGGCGTACGCCGCCGCTACGCACGCGCGCGTGTCGCCGCCGATCTGCGCGGCGACTGGACGGCGGTCCTCGGCCTGCTCTCGGGCGTGCCGGACGGGGCGCGCGAGGGCACCGTGTCCGCGCTGCGCCGCGAGGCGGAGGGCCGCAGGGCGGAGGAGGCGGGCGACTGGGCGGGCGCCTGCGCGATCTACGCGGAGGCGCTCCCGGCAGGCACCCCCGACGGCACGGCCGAACACCCCGGCCCCGCTGCCTCCCCGCCGCCGGACGAACTCACCCGCCTCCACCGCTACGCCCTCGCCCGCACCCACGAGCTGGCCGAGCGCTGGCGGGACGCCGACGACCTCTATGCGGCCCTGCCCGGCGACTGGGCCGACGTGCCCGCCCGGCGGGGCTACGTGCGGGCGCGCGTCGCCGAGGCCGGGGCGGGGACGAGTGAGGCGTGGCGGCGCGTCGTCGAGGCGTACGCGGAGGTCGCGGGGGCGCTCGGCGGGGACGCGGAGACGCGGGGGCGGTACGCGCGCGTGCGGCTCGCCGAGACCGACGGGGACTGGGCCCGCGTCGCGCGGGAGGCCGAGGCGCTCGACGGGTACGGGGACGCCCCCGCGCTGGCCGCCTACGCGCGCGGGCGCGTCGCCGACGCGCACCAGGAGTGGCGGCGGGCCGCCGAGGAGTTCGGGCGGTGCCGGGGCCACCGGGACGCCGACGCCCAGCTCGCCTACGCCGAGGGCAGGCTCCAGGAGGCCGCGGGGCAGTGGAGCGGAGCCGTCGCCGCGTACGAGAGGGCCGGCGGCGTGCTGGACCGCGCCGACGTGCGGTGCCGCAGGCTGCGGCGGCTGCTCGGGCTGCTGCCCTGGGCGGACGGCCTCACCGGCGCGCCCCTGGTGGCCGACCCCTTCGCCGTGCGGGACCGGGCGTTCCCGTACCTGGCCCTGCGGGACGCGGGCGTGGACCCCGGCGCCTCGATGGACGTCGTCAAGAACGCCTCGTACGCGCTGCTCGAACGCGGTTCGATGTCCTGGCACGAGCGCGTCGCCCTGGAGCGGCTGCGGCTGCCGGGCCGGCGGCTCCAGCTCGACGCCCTGCTGTACCGGTGGCACTCCGCCCCCGCCCTGCGGGACGCCCTGTCCCGGCTCTCCCCCGACGAGGGCCCCGCGCTCCTCGACACCCTGTGCGAACGCTTCCCCGGCGACGCCCCGCTGCTGCTCCTGCTGGCCAGGGACAGGGAGGCGGCGGTGGCCGAGTGGGAGCGGCGGCTGCGGGCGGCGCCCGGCGACATGGCGGTGGTGCACGGCCTCGCGGTGGCCCGGCTGTGGCAGGCGCAGGAGCTGGAGCAGAGCGGGGCGTGGGAGCACGCGGTGAGCGCCTGGGAGGCGGCGCTCGTGTACTGGGCGACCCTCCTGAGCGACGACGAGTACTGGGACGGCTGGCGTGCCGAGCGGGCCACCGCGTACGAGAGGGAGCTGACACAGGAGGACATGGCGGCGCTGCGCTGGGAGCTGAACCAGCACCTCTTCGGGCAGCTCTCGGCCTTCGAGCAGCGCCATACCGAGCAGGGCCGCCCGGAACAGGCCGCCGCCTACCAGGCGTTGGCGGGCCTCCTGGAGTCGGAGCTGGGCGGCGCGCGGGTCCTGAAGGACGTGGGCGGCCTGCCCGCGGTGCCTGGCGCGGGCGCCTCGCTGGCGTGCGGCCCGCGCTATCTGCGGCTGCTGTGCCTCCAGGCGCCGCTCGGCGACCTCGTCGCGAGCCTGGACGCGGCGGCCAAGGAGGGCAGGGACCCCGGCGAGTACGCGGTGCGCGAGCTGCGCTGGGCCTTCTCGGGGCTCGCGCGGAGCTTCGCGCTCTCGGAGGTCCGCAAGTTCGAGCAGGCGTTGCGCGAGCTGCCCGCGCCGCGCACGCTGACGACCCTGCCGGAGGACTGCGCGGGCCCCGCGTCGTCGGCCGGCCACCTGGAGGAGTGCGGGCACTGCCTGGCGTTCCTGCGCGACAACCCCGCCTACGTCCGCCTGCCGAGCCGCCACGCCCGCCTGCTCCAGGACGGCGTCGAACTGGCCGTCCACGTCCGCCTGGCGCTCGCGAGGACGGCGCTGACGCGGGGCGACGGCGGCCTCGGCGCGGCGCTGGAGCAGTGGTCGGAACTGGTGAAGGTGTCCCGCGGGGCCGGGATGCAGGCCCGGTCCAAGAAGGCCGTGATCCGTACGGTGCTCGGCCGCGTCGAGGCGCTGTCCACCGAGGAGGGGCCGCAGCTCGGCCCCGCCCTCGACGAGGCCGTCACGCTCGTGGAGTCGGCGGCCGAGGTGCTGCACCCGCTGGACCGCGAACTGCTCGGCCAGCTGCACGCGAAGCTGTCGGCGCTGCTGTCGCTGCGCGGCGTGTGGCGCGGCTACACCCGGACCAAGCACGGCATGCGCTGCGACGTGTACGGCGCCGAGGCCGACCTGCGCCGCGCCCTCGCCCTCAACCCGGAGTCGAACCACGCCCGCGACAACCTGGCGCGGTCCCTGGTCTTTACCCTGGACGAGCGCACGTACGCGGTGCCCGAGCGCCTTGAGCTGCTGCACGAGGCGCTCGGGCTGCTCGACGTGGGCCTCGGCCAGGCGTTGACGCACCGCTACCGCGAGACGCTGGGCGAGGCCCTCGACGAGATGGAGAAGCTCCTGACCCGGCACCTCGGCGTCGGCGGCATGGGCGACCTGATCCGCAGCGACGGCCAGGAGACGCCGCCCGACGACGAGGACCTGCCCGCGTGGGCGGCGGAGCTGACCGACAAGGCGGAGCTGGCGCTGCGCCGCGGGGAGATCCTGTGGGCGCTGCACCACCTGTTCCGCGCCACCCGCGCGGACCCCACGAACAGCCGGATCAGACGGGCGCTCCTGGACGCGGTGCGCCGCTGGCAGACCGAGCTGAGGCACGGCGGGAAGACCCCCGAGAACCGAGCGGCAGGAGGCAGTGTCGCGTGATCAAGGACCCCGACGCGAGCTGGGAGGGCCCCTTCCCCTACGACGCGCTCGCCCCGGTCGGCGTGACCCCCTGGACGACCCACGCCGACCTGCGGGACGTCTCCTTCGAGCTGCTGGCCCGGCATCTGATGACGCCGGTCACCCAGCAGGCCTGGGACGAGCTGCGCGGCGTACGCCGCAGGCTGCTCGTCGATCTGCTGCTGTACGACGTGGACATGGAAGCCGAACTGCCGCTCGCCGCGGCGGACATCGACCGGGAGCTCGCCTTGGAAGCCGCACCGCAGGACCCGCAGCAGGACCCGGCGCCGGGTGCGTCGCGGCACACCGTGCCCGAGGCCACCGCGCGCCTGGTGGCCGACCTCGTCCGCTTCGATGTCTGATCCCACGGCCCGTCTCGCCTACGAGCACGCCCGCGACCTGACGGCCCGCGACGCCGCCCACCAGGCGCTCACCGAGCGGCTGCTGCTGCGCTGTGCCGACGTCCTCGACTCCTTCGACCGGCTCCTCGCCGACGACGCCGGCGACGGGGACGGCGGGGACGGCGCGGCGTACGACGCCGCCACGTACCGCAGGAGCGTCGCGCTGATCGCGGGGCAGCTGGAGAAGGCCCTGGCCGACGAAGGGCTCGAACGGATCGGGCGCCCCGGTGAGCGGGCCGAACCCGCGACCCACCACGTGACCGAGGCCCGTGCCGCGCCGCCCGGCACGGCCGCGGGCGAGGTCCTGGAGACGGTGCAGCGCGGATACCGGTACCGGGGGCACGTGCTGCGTGCCGCCCGGGTGGTCGTCGCCGTGGACGGCGAGACGGAGCAAGGAACGGAGCGGGAATGAAGGCCATCGGCATCGACCTCGGCACCACCAACAGCGCTGTCGCCGCCCACGATCCGCACCGCGCGGACATCGCGGTGCTCACCAACAGCAAGGGCGAACGGCTCACCCCCTCGGTCGTCGGCGTCATGCACCGTGACGGCAAGGACCAGCCGCTGGTCGGCGAGGACGCCCTGAACTGGGCGATCATGCAGCCCAAGGAGACCATCGCCTCGGTGAAGCGGCTGATGGGGCGGGACTTCGCCGACGGCTCCGTGGCGCAGGCGCGCGACCGGATGAGCTACGAGATCGTCGCGGGCCCCGACGACGACCCGCGCGCCCACGTGGTGCTCGGCGGCCGTGCCCGCACCCCCGCCGAGATCTCCAGCGTCATCCTGGACAAGCTGGTCAGGGACGCCTCGCGCACCCTCGGCGAGCCCGTGACGCACGCCGTGATCACCGTGCCCGCGTACTTCCGCGACGCCCAGCGCGCCGCCACGCGCGAGGCCGCGGAGAAGGCGGGCCTGGTGGTGAAGAAGATCGTCGACGAGCCGACGGCCGCCGCGGTCGCCTTCGGCCTGCACAAGCCGGGCGGGGCGCGCAGCCGGGTCCTCGTCTACGACCTCGGCGGCGGCACCTTCGACATCTCCGTGCTCAACGCGGTCAAGGACCAGGAGGGCAGGAGCCAGTTCCAGGTGCTGCGCTCGGCCGGTGACATCTGGCTGGGCGGCGACGACTTCGACCTGGCGATCGTGGAGCGGATCATCGCGTGGATGCGCGAGGAGCACCACGTGGACCCGTCGGGCGACAAGGCGTTCCTCTTCCACGCGAAGAAGGCCGCCGAGCGCGCCAAGCGCGAGCTGAACGACATGGAGGAGACGTACATCGTGGTGCCCGCGGCCTACCGCGGGGAGAACGGCGTGCTCGACGTCGAGATGAAGCTGACGCGCGCCGACTTCAACGCGATGATCGCACCGCTGGTGGGCAGGACCATGGCGCTGGTCCAGGAGACCCTGGCGCGCTACGAGCTGTCCACGGACGACATCTCCGACGTCCTCCTCGTGGGCGGCGGCACGCTCACCCGGCCGGTGTACGAGGCGGTCGAGGCGTTCTTCGGCGCGCCGAAGGTCCGCAGGAACATCAACCCCATGGAGTGCGTGGCGTTCGGCGCGGGCGTCCTCGCCGAGACGCTGCGCGGCGTGGAGTGCTCGGACCCGAAGTGCGCGAAGGTGAACGAGTACGGGGCGGTCGCCTGTTCGGCGTGCGGCCGGAGCCTGGCGGACGGGCGGTCCAAGGGCGACACGGGCCTGTACGAGTCGACGCCGATGGCGATGGGCATCGCCGCGATCAAGGGCAGCCAGCACGACGTCTTCGTGGAGATCATCGAGGCGGGTTCGCCGTACCCGCTCTCGGAACCGCGCCAGCGCACCTTCCGCGCCACCGACAGCCGCCGCATCCGGGTGCCGGTCTACGAGGGCGACAGCAAGGTGGCGAGCGAGAACCACGAGCAGGGCGTGGTGGAGTTCGAACTGCCGCAGGAGATCGAGATCAACCGGCAGGTGGACGTCTCCTTCAACTACTCGGCGGACCGCATCATCACGGTGAAGATCAGCGTGCGCGGCACCGACATGGTGCTGGAGGCCACGCCCAACAGGGAGAAGCCGCGCACGCCGCCGCCCGAGCCCGTGGAGGAGCTGGACAGCGCGGTCCTGCGCGAGCAGCTGGCCTTCGCCGAACGGGAGGCCGACCACTTCCTGCGGCGGTACGGGCCCTACATCGAGCCCGTGCAGGCGATGAAGGTGCGCCGCGACATCGAGCAGGCGCAGCGGGCGGTGGCGATGGGCGACAGCGGCGAGTACAAGCGCCTGACGGAGCTGCTGCTCGACGACATGTACCGCCAGTGCGGCCTTGCCAGCCAGTTCCGCCAGGCCGAACTGGCCTCGGAGGGCGCGCCGCCGGAGACCGTCCGGCAGATCAACGAGGCGGTGGAGTACGTCAAGCAGGCCCACCGGCAGGGCAACCGCGTGCAGACCGCCCAGCAGGCGCGCAACCTGGTCAACCTGGTGGCGGTGGCCCAGTCCGAGCGTGCCGTGCCGACGCTGCCCGACCGGCCCGACTACGAGGGCATCCTGCGGTTCTCCGACGAGACGGCGGGCGGATGACGCAGGCACGGCGGGGCGGCCGCCCCGCGCCGGGGGCGGCCCCCGTCAGCCTCGGCATCGACTTCGGCGCCACGGGCCTGCGGGCGCTCTTCGCGCTGCCGGACGGCCCCGGCAGGCGCCTGGAGGCGGAGGAGGGCGAGGACGGGCCGTGGCTCCTGTGCGAGCCGGCGGAGACGGGCACGCTGCCGGTGACGTTCCCGAGCCTCAAGAGCCGCCTGGGCAGCGGACGTCCGGTGCGGACGTCCGAGGGGGCGGCCGACGCGGACCAGATCGTGGTGCGCAGGCTGCGGTCCCTGCGCGAGCGCGTGGAGGCGGCGGCGCCGGGCCGGGTCGCGCAGACGGTGATCAGCGTGCCCGCGCGGTTCGGCTCCGCGCAGCGCTCGGCCCTGCGGGACGCGGCGCGCGAGGCGGGCCTCGAACCCGCGCGTCTCGTCAGCGACTCCATGGCCGCGGTGATCGGCCACACCACGGAGCGGGACAGCGGCACCTGCCTGGTCTACGGCATGGGGTACGAGGGGTTCGAGCTCGGCCTGATCCGCAGCGTGCGCGGCCACTTCCGCTCCCTCGGCTACGAGGGCGGCACGACGTCGGGGGGCCGCGCGTTCGACACGGAGCTGCTGTCCTCGGCGGTCCGGCTGCTGCCGCGGGGCGGCGCGTGGCGGGCCGCGGGGCCCGACACCTCCGTATGGCAGGGCCTTCGCGTGCGCGGACAGGAGGCGCGCGAGGCGCTCGGCAGGGCGAAGGGGCCGCAGGCCGCGATGCTCGGGCTGCGGTTCGGCGGGGGGCCGCCGCTCCAGGTGCGGATCGACCGGCACGACTTCGACGCGTACGTGGACCGGCACGTGCGGCGCACCCTGGACCGGGCGCAGACGCTCCTCGACCGGTCGGGGATGCGGCGGGAGGACGTGGACACCCTGCTCCTCGTGGGCGGCAGCACCCGGATGGAGCAGGTGCGTTCGCGGGTCGCGGGGCTCGGGCGGCGCTGTGTGCGGGCCACTCCCGAACTGCTCGCGCTGGGCGCGCTGAAGCACGCGTTGCGGCTCGGCGGCGGCGCCGCGTCCTCGGGCCCCTCGGCCCTGGAGGAGGGCCCGCTGGACCCGGCCGCGCTCTCCCAGGACACCCTCTCCGACGCGCCCCCGCTCACGGCCACGCTGGTGGGCGGCGACGGGGAACGCCTGTCCGACGGCGCGGGCCGCCTCCCCGGCGCGGACGCGGCGGATGCCGCACGGCGGCCTTCCGCGGCGCCTGACCCGCGCGTCGCGCACGATCCCCGCGCGGCCCGCGCCGTGGAGGAGGCGCGGCTGCTCATCGGGCAGGGGCGCGCGGGCGAGGCGTCCGCGCTGCTGCGCGAGATCATCGCGGAGGCGCAGCAGCTCATCGACGGCCTGGACCGGACCGCGCCCCCGCCCGACCCCGGGCCGCCCGCGGCCCCCGGGCCCGCGCCGGTGCTCGACCGCGCGTCCCGGCGGCAGCTCGCCCGCGCGCAGGCGCTGCTCTCGCTCGGCCACTACGACCACGCGGTGCAGGCGGCGCACATCGCCTGGCAGGACGCGGCGACCAGGCCGGCCGGCGCCGACATGCTGGACGCGATGATCGACGTGCACTGCGCGGCGGCCATGGCCGACATGTCCCCCGAGCACTTCGCCGACGCCGAGCGGTGGCTCACCTGCGCGTACGGGCACGACCCGACGAACGTACGGGTACGTGGCCTGCTCGCCGAGCGCACCTACCGGCACGCCGTGGAGCTGGACCGGCGCGGCGAGCGGGACGAGGCGATCGAGGCCCTGGGGAAGTGCCTGACGTGGGACCCTGAACACGCCGACGCCGAGGCGCTGTTGCGGCGGCTGAACCGTGACGGCAGGAACCGGCGTGGCAGGGGGGACGTCCTTGGCTAGGACCCCACGGCCAGAGAGCTCGTACCCCACTTCGTGAGCCACCCCGCGCGCCAGGGAGGAAAGCGCTTGACGCCCGCACAACTGCTCGACAAAACCCTGATCATCAAGGAGTTGCGGCGTCTCGCGGCCCTGCCCGAGCTGTCGCCGCGCTCCGCCGAACTCGACGCGCTGAACAAGGATCTGGGCTCCGTGTCGCGGCTCGACCAGTGGGCGGAGGTCGACCTCGTCCAGGCGTACGTACGGCCGGAGAGCGTCATCTCACCGCCCGAACAGGCGTCGGGCAAGCGGGACCGCCTGCTGGAGGCGGCCCTCGGGGTGCTGGTGTTCGTGCCGCTCCTGATCACCTGGTACGGCCTGCGCGAGGCCGTGCGGGCCTACGGGGAACTGGCCGAGGAGCAGCCGAAGCAGGCGACGCGCCCCTTCCTCCAGCTCTGGCAGTCGGGCTTCGGCGGGCACCTGTCCTCGCTGGGCCGCTTCGAGAACGTGGCCCTGATGGCCGTCCTGCTCATCGCCCTGCTGGTGGCGCTCTCCTGCTGGCACGCGCGCGTGCGGGTGCGTGCCGACCGGGAGGAGGCCGCGCAGGAGGCCGCGCGCGAGCGGCTCCTCGCCGAACTCGCCTCGGTCCTCACCCGTGCGCAGATGGTGCTGGCGCCGCACCGCGGCGCGTCACCGCAGCAGTTCGCGGCGGAGCTGACGAAGGCCGCCAAGGAGATGGGGGACCTGACCGCCAAGGCGGCGCGGAGCCACCAGGCGCTCAGCGGCGCGACCGCGTCCGTGGGACAGGCCACCGACGCGCTGAAGAACGCGGCGCTGACCCTCACCAAGGAGGTCCCCAAGCTCGGCGCCGTCGCCGACCGCATCGACACCACGCTGCGCGACGGCGCGGCGGAGGCCGCCAGGGCGGGGCGGGCCGGCGCGATCGCCGCCGGCAAGATCGCGAGCCAGGTCAAGTCGGCGGGCGACACGGTGGAGGCGTCGCTCAAGGCCCTGGTGACCGTGCAGCAGTCGCTGGTGGCGCGCTCGGAGTCGGTGGTCGAGGCGACGGAACAGGCGTCCCAGGCCCTGATCGCGAGCACCGGCCGGACGAGCGACGCCGTGGACGGCATGCGCGAGGCCACGGAGCGCTGGGACGCCGCGGCGGCCCACTGGCAGGACGCGGCGGCCCGCCTCGACGCCCGCATGGGCGCGCTCGCCGGAGCCATGCCGCTCCAGGTCGCCGCCCCGGCACAGGAGCCGGGCGCGAACGCCGTGTACGGCGCGGACGGCGGGTCCTACGGCGGCCACGGAAACGGCACCGCGACCGCCGTGAACGGCGGGACATCCGGCGGGTACGGGTCCGGCGGGTACGGCACCGGCGGGTACGGCACCGGCACGAGCGCCGCGCCCCAGCCCGTGCCCGCCCCCGGCGGCTCCCCCGGCAACGGCCACGCGTCCGGCGGCATCCCCGACGACCCCGCGCCCACCAGCACCCCCTTCCCCGCCCCCACGCGGCCCCTCGACGGACACCGCGCCGCCCCGTTCGACGACCCGCTCGACGAGCCGCTCGACCCGCCGACCACCCGCCTCCCGGCGCCGGCCCCCCGTGACGGAGGCGCCGCGTGACCCGGAGGCGGCCGGCGCGCGGGCGGGGCGGGCGGCTCGGCGCTGTGGTGCTCGCCGGGTGGCTCTTCGCCGACCTGCTGCTCGTGCTCGCACTCGTGTCCATGGCCGACCGGCCCGACCCGCTGGCCGACGACCGTCCCGAGCCGTCGCCGACGAAGCCCGTCCCGACACCCACGGGGCCGCGTTCGGTGGACCGCGACCCGCGGGAGTTCAAGGTCTCGGGCAGGGACAAGGGGGATCTGGTCGAGCAGATCAGCGAGGGCACCCGGAAGTGGAAGGGGCGGACGGCCGCGCTCGTCCTCACCTTCGGCGGCGGCCCGGACGGCACCGTCTACGCGCACCGCGTGAACGGCCTGCTCGGCAAGGGCCGCGGGGACATGTTCACCGAGAAGACGGCGACGGACGACTTCCACAACCTCGGCAGACGCCCCGGGACCGCCGTCGTCCGCGTGTACTTCTACACCGCGCCGGGCGGCTGAGCCATGGCGGTCCTGCGCCCCGGCGAGCGCCCGAGGGCGCGCGGCACCCGCCCGCCGCGCCCCGTGCTGCCCCGCACCCCCGCGATGCGCGGCTACGTCCCTCTGCACGACGCCCTGACGGCCCTGTCCTTCCGGCACGCCGCCGACGTGCTGCGCCCGCCCGCGCCCGCGCCGGCCTCCGCGAACGCCGTCTTCGGCACGCTCCCCAGGGCCGACACCGACGACGGCTTCCGCATCCTCGACGGACTCTGGTTCCCCGGCCGCGGCGGCAACTGGACCCGCGTCGACCTGCCGTACGTGCGGGAGGCCCGCCGGCGCTGGCTCTCGGCCGCCGACCCGCGCGCCCTCGCCGCCGCGGCCCTGGTCGACACCCTGGAGACCCTCGTACGCGACGACGCGATGGGCCTGCGGCGGCTCGTCCTGTGGGAGGTGTGCTGCCGGCTGCGGGACGGCGGGGAGAGCCCGCGGGCCGACGACGCCGTCGCGCTCGGGGTGCACCGCGGCGAGGCCGGGGCCCTGGCCGCCGCCGTGGCCGCCGGGTTCCCCGCGGCGGGCCCCGCCCGGCACGCCGCCGAGACGCTCAACGACGTATGGCCCGGTGTGCGGCTGCGCGAGGCGGAGGCCGTCGTGGCACGGCTGCCGCCCGCCTCCGCCTACCCCGACAGCTCCGACGGCCCCGACGACCACCGCCTCGCCGCGCTCGTGGACGGCGTCCGCGCCCGCGCCGCCGAGGTGCGCGAACTCACCGCCGACGGCGCCCGGCAGGAGGCCGTGGGGTCGCTGCGGTCCGCCGCCCGCTCCTGGCTCGCCGCGCTCCGCCTGGCCAGGGACGACGCGGACGCCCAGGCGGGGCTGCTGCGCGTGGCCGCGCTCCTGGCCGACGACCCGCTCACCCCTGCCGAGGCGGCGGTGACGGCCACGACGGACGACAGGACGGTGCGCCTGGCCTGGTGCGCGCCGCCCCGCCGCGCCGACGGCGTCTCCTACCGGGTGCTCCGCTTCCCCGACGGCGCCCCGCACCTCGCGGTGGAGACCGCGGCGGACGAGCACAGCCCGGCCGCCGTCGACGCCGACGCCCCGGTGGGCCGTACCCTGCGGTACGCCGTGTTCCCGCTGCGCCGCTCCCGCATCGCCGGGGTCCCGCGCGTCACCGCGCCGGTGCTGATCACCCCCCTCGTGACGGAGCTGCGCGCCGAGGCCGTGCCGGGCGGCCTGCGGCTGGCCTGGCGGCCCGGCCCCGCGGCGGCCGAGGTGCGGGTCACGCGCTCGGGGACGGCCGGGGACGCCGGCGGCTGGGGCGAGGGGTCGAGGGTGCGGGTGCCCTGCGGCCACGACGGGCTCCTCGACGCCCCGCTCGCCCCGGGTACGTACACGTACGAGGTGCGCTGCGGCTACCGCGACGCCGACGGCGGCCTGGTGTGGTCCCGTGGTGTCCTCGTCACCGCCCGCGCCGAACGGTGGCCCTCGCCGGTGGAGGAACTGACCGTGCGCAAGGACCCCGGCGGCGGGCGCATCACCATCGCCTGGCGGCCGCCCGCGGTCGGCGAGAGCCACCTGCTGCCCTGGACCGCGGGCCCGGTCGCGCCGGGCACGGACGTCTCCGCGCTCGTCGGCGCGGCGGACCGGCTGCCCGCCGTCTCCTCCGGCGCCGAGTCGCGCGTGGAGCTCACCCCGCCGCCCGAGCGGCGCGTACGGGTGACGGCGGTGAGCGTGCTCGGCGACCGGGCCGTCTCCGGCCCGAGCCTGGTCATAGAACACCCGGCGGCCATCGATGGGCTGCGTGTACGGCGGCTGGGCGCCGACCGCGCCGAGCTGGCCTTCGACTGGCCCGAGCCCGCGGTCCTCGTGCGCGTGGCGTGGACCGACGGGTCCCTCGGCGACGAGCGGCGCGTGGCCCGCAGCGCGCTGCGGGCCGGGCGGGTGGAGATCCCCGTCTCCGCCGCGGCGTGCGAGGTCACCGTGGTGCCGCTGCCCCGCCCCGACGCCGTGGCGATCGGCACGGCGCCGGCCCGCGCGTCCCTCCCCGCGGCACCGCCGCCACCCCCGCCCGTCCCGCCGCCCGCGCCGCCCCGGTGGTGGTCGTTCTGGCGGCGCTGGCGGCGGACCTGAGAGCCTGTCTTTGAACCCCCGTCGTCCGCGCGGAGCGCGGGCGCAGCGGCGGTCGGTGCGTGCGATCGGCGTGCGGCGTCCCCGGTCATG
>NZ_JBFAHX010000051.1:0-46996 GCF_040654435.1 Streptomyces sp. NPDC050703 | reverse complement strand
GACCTCCTGATGGGCAACGACGTGGCGCCCCGCAAGGAGTTCATCACCAGCTCGGCGGCGACGATGGACCGCTCGCGCATCGACGCCTAGCGGGCGCGCGTCCGCTACCGGTGCGTGCGCACGCTCCAGCGGCCGTCCCTGCGCTCCAGGCGCACGGGGTGGTCGAAGCACTTGCTGATCTGGTCGCCGGTCAGTACGTCGTCGACCGTGCCGGAGACCAGCGCGCGGCCGTCGCGCAGGAGCAGCGCGTGCGTCGTCCCCGCGGGCAGCTCCTCCAGGTGGTGCGTGACCAGGACCGTGGCCAGCTCCGGGTGCGCCTCGCGCAGGGTGTCCAGACTGTCGAGGAGGCGTTCGCGCCCCGCCAGGTCGAGGCCGGTGGCCGGCTCGTCGAGCAGGACCAGGCGGGGGCTCGGCATCAGGGAGCGCGCGATGAGGGTGCGTCCGCGCTCGCCCTGGGAGAGCGTCGGCCAGCGCGCGTCCTCGCGGTGGCCGAGGCCGAGCAGGGCGATCAGGTGGTCGGCCCGCTCCTCCTGTTCCGGCGTGGGGCGCCACCGCGGCACCGGCTCGGTGCTGTTGGTGAGCCCGGTCAGCACGACGTCGCGCACCCGCAGCGGCGAGCGCAGCGGATGCCGCGGGTTGACGTGTCCGACGTAGGCCCGCAGCTCGCGGAGGTCCACGCTGCCGAGGCGGCGGCCGAGGACCTCCACCGTGCCGTGGGTGGGGTGGGTGACGGCGCCGCAGAGGCTGAGCAGGGTGGACTTGCCCGCGCCGTTGGCACCGAGCAGCGCCCAGTGTTCGCCGGGGCGGACGGTGAGGCCGACGTCCTCCAGGATCGGGCGGCCGTCCCTGACGACGGTGACGCGGTCGGCCCGCAGGACGGGGGCGGCGGCGGGGTCGGGTGTGGCTCCGGGGGGTGCGGCGGTCATCGGCGGACGGCCTCCGCCCGGTTCACCGCGGCGAGCACGGCCTGCACGGAGGCGGTCAGGACCGAGGTGTCCAGGCCCGCGCCCCAGTGCTCGGCGCCCCCGACCCGGCAGCGCGCGTACGCGGCGGCCTCGCTCGCGCCGCCCCTGCCCACCGCGTGCTCGGCGTAGTCGACGATGTCGACGGCGACACCCGCGGCGGCGAGGGCGTCGGCGAAGGCGGACAGCGGTCCGTTGCCCACGCCCTCGAAGTCGCCCGCCGCCCCTTCGCCCACGCCCAGGGTGCAGACGAAGCGGTGCGCGCCGTCCGGGGCCCGGTCCGTGGTCCAGGAGTACAGGGTCACCTCGCCGTCCCTGCCGGGCGCCACGTACGTCGCGCGGAACAGCTCGTACAGCTCCTTCGCCGTCGCCTCCTGCCCGCTGTCGTCGGTGGCCTCCTGCACCACGCGGGAGAAGTCGGGGCGCATGTCGCGCGGCAGGTCCAGGCCGTACCGGGCCTTGAGGAGGTACGCCACGCCGCCCTTGCCGGACTGGGAGTTGACGCGGATCACGGCCTCGTAGGTGCGGCCGATGTCCGCGGGGTCGATCGGCAGGTACGGCACGTCCCAGGGCGCCTCGCTCTCCGGTACGCCCAGCTCGGCGGCCCGGCGGGCGTGGTGCGCGAAGCCCTTGCTGATGGCGTCCTGGTGGGTGCCGGAGAACGCGGTGTGGACGAGGTCGCCGGCGTAGGGGTGGCGGGGGTGCACGGGCAGGCGGTTGCAGTGCTCGACGACCTCGCGGACGGCGTCGATGTCGGAGAGGTCGACCATGGGGTCGACGCCCTGCGCGTACAGGTTCAGGGCGAGCGTCACCAGGTCCACGTTGCCCGTCCGCTCGCCGTTGCCGAAGAGGCAGCCCTCGACGCGCTGGGCCCCGGCGAGCACGGCCAGCTCGGCGCAGGCGACGCCGGTACCGCGGTCGTTGTGGGGGTGGACCGAGAGGATGACCGAGCCGCGGCGGGCGAGGTTCCGGTGCATGTACTCGATCTGGTCGGCGTACACGTTCGGCGTCGCGATCTCGACCGTCGCGGGCAGGTTGTGCGTGACGGGCCGGTCGGGGCTCGCGTCCCACAGCTCAGTCAGGCCGTTGCAGACGTCGAGGACGTAGTCGGGCTCGGTCAGGTTGAACGTCTCCGGTGCGAACTGGAACCTGATGTCCGCCCCCGGCCGCGCGTCCGCCAGCCTCGCCATGTGCGCGGCGGCCTCCTCGACGACGCGGTACACCTCCTCCCGCGACCGCCCGAGCACGGTGTCGCGCCAGGTCGGCGAGGTGGGGATGTAGAGGTGCACGACGGCGCGGGGCAGCCCCTCGACGGACGCGAAGGTGCGGTCGATGAGCTCGCGCCTGGCGGGGGTGAAGACGACGACGGTGACGTCGTCGGGCAGCCCGCCCCCGGCACTCATCGCGGCCAGACGCCGTACGAAGTCGAAGTCGGTCCTGCTGGCCGACGGATAGCCGACCTCGATCTCCTTGAACCCCATCGAGACCAGCAGATCGAAGAACCGCCGCTTGCGGCCGGTGTCCATCGGCTCGGCGAGCGCCTGGTTCCCGTCGCGCAGGTCGACGGGCACCCAGAGGGGGGCCCGCTCGATCCGGGCACTCGGCCAGCTCCTGCCTCCGGCGCTCGCCGGCACGTCGACGCGGTCCTGGTAGGGGCGGTACCGGCGGTACGGCATGGGGCCGGGGCGCTGGGGGTTCCAGTTGTGGGTGGGGAGTGCGGGGGGCACGGGGGATGCGGGGGGTGTGGGAGGCGCGGGGAGTGCGGTCACGGGAGGTCTGCTCCTGGGCTCGGTCGGGAGAGACCGGCAGCACGGCTACCCGCGGCGGGGTGCCGGTCGCTTCAGGCCCCGCCGCGGCAGCCGAGGAGAAGGAGACCGCGGAAGATCATGGGGGTACAGTAGTCACACCTCAGGTCCTCAGACAAGTACTCCTCAGACAAGTTCCCCCGGACAAGCACTCCCCAGACAAGTACCCCTCAGACAAGTACTCCTCAGACAGGCTGTAGAACGATGCCGCTCGATTCCGTACGCCCCAGTCCCCTCGTCGAGCAGGCCGCCGCGCGGCTGCGTGAGCAGATCACCGGGGGGCACTGGCCCGTCGGGACCAAGCTGCCCGGCGAG
This sequence comes from Streptomyces sp. NPDC050703, assembly GCF_040654435.1. Classification (NCBI taxonomy): domain Bacteria; kingdom Bacillati; phylum Actinomycetota; class Actinomycetes; order Kitasatosporales; family Streptomycetaceae; genus Streptomyces; species Streptomyces sp. NPDC050703. The sequence goes on along the minus strand of NZ_JBFAHX010000051.1, from coordinate 43,914 downwards.
ACGACGCTCGCCAAGGAGCTCGGGGTGGGGCGGTCCACTCTCCGCGAGGCGCTGCGCGCCCTGGCCGGGGCCGGGCTCGTGCGGGCACGGCAGGGCGCGGGCGTCTTCGTCACCGCCACGGAACCGGTGGCGGACTGGCCGGCCCGGCTGCGGCGGGCCGCCGTCACGGACATCTACGAGGTGCGGATGCTCGTCGAGGTGCAGGCGGCCCGGCTCGCGGCGCTGCGGCGCACCGACGACGACATCACGGCGATGCGGGCCGCGCTCGACGGGCGCAGGGCGGCGTGCGGCGAGGACGACGCGGCGTTCGTGGACGCCGACATCGCCCTGCACGCCGCCGTCGTGGCCGCAGCGCGGAACCCGGTGCTCGACGACCTGTTCGCCGAGTTCATGCCGGCCCTGCGGCAGGGCCTGGTCGACCTGCTGGAACTGATCGACGTACGGCGTGAGGAGGCGGACCACGGCGATGCCGCGCACGCGGAACTGGTGCGGGCCGTCGAGGCGAGGGACGCCGAGGGTGCCGCGCGCGTGGCGCAGGACGAACTCCAGGCGACCCTGGCCCTCTTGATGAACCAGGGCTGAGGGCGCGCGGCCGACCGCCCCGCGCTCCCCCACCTGCCGGAGCGCCCCCGCGCGCGCCATTCACTACTTCCGCGAGGAGATGTTCCGGCCGCGGCCCACCGCGCCCCGGCCCGCGTCCCCCTGCGCCCCGCCTACGTTCTCTGCCCCGGCCTACGCCTCCCGCGCCCCGGCGCCCTCCGGCTCCGCCTGCCCCTCCACCCTCCCGAAGAACCGGGCCGACGCGTCCACGTGCGCCAGCCTGCGGAGCGCGCCGAACACCGCCTCGCCGAGCACCGTGCCGATCACCACGCTCTCCACGAGTTCCTCGACCGGGCCCTGGCGGCCCACGTAGGCGAGGTCCGCGCGGGCGACGACCTCCGCCGCGTCGGCGTACTCCTCCAGCAGTTCGAGGAACGCCCCGTGCCCGACCCGGCTCAGCGCGGCAAGAGCCCGCGCGAGGTCCCTGGCCGCCGGGTCGCCTTCGTGCGAGTGCCAGCCGCGCCGCGCGATGAGCCGCTGGACGACGGCGCCGGCCGCCTCCGCCTCCGCGTCGTCGCCGACCGCGCCCGCCGCACCGAGCTGGTCCGCCGCCGCGCCGAGCACCTTGTGCAGCGGGCGGCCGGGATCGTCCATGGCGCCCAGCACCTCCGCTATCGCCGCCACCTTCAGACCGCCCACTTCGAGGAGCGCGCGGATCAGCCGGAGCCTGCGCTCGTGGGTCTCGTCGTAGTGCGCCTGGTTGGGGCTGGACAGTTCGCCCGCGGGGAGCAGCCCCTCACGGACGTAGTACTTGATGGTCGGCACCGGTACGCCGGTCCTGCGGCTCAACTCGCCTATACGCACAGCTCGTTCTCGTTCCTCTGCGGCGGATTCCCTTGCCAACCCCGGGCCCATCATAGATAGTTGCGCTATCGGATAGCGGATAGTGCCGCTATCCATTTGCGGCCCCGACGCGCCACCGAACCGTCCAGCCACCGATCCAGCCGCTCGACAACTGATGCTCTCCAGGGGGAACCCATGTCCTTATGGCGTTCATGGCACCGACCGCTCGTCCTGTTCTCCGCGGCCATGGCCGTCGTCGCCGTCGTCTCCGCCGTGGGGCTCCTGGTCGACGACCGGGTCCTGGTGGGCGCGCCGATCTGGGCCAAGCCCTTCAAGTTCGCGGTCTCGTTCATCGCGTACGGGCTCTCGCTCGCCTGGATGCTGGCGGTACTCGACCGCGGGCGGCGCACGAAGCGGCGTACGGGACGGGGTGCGGCCTGGTGGGCCGGGACCGTGGTCGCCGCGGCCGGCCTCGTCGAGATGGCGATCATCACCGGCCAGGTGATCCGCGGGAAGCGCAGCCACTTCAACCACCAGACCCCGTTCGACGAGGCGCTGTTCGACGCGATGGCCGTCACCGTGGTCGTCCTCTGGCTCGCCACCGTCGCCATCGCCGTCCTGCTGCTGCGCGCCCGGCTCACCGACCGGGCCTCGGCCTGGGCGATGCGCTGCGGGATCGTCATCGCCCTGGCGGGAGCGGCCCTCGGCTTCCTGATGACCCAGCCGGCCCCCGGCCAGCGGCGCGGCGAGTCACCCGTGGTCGGCGCGCACAGCGTGGGCGTCGCAGACGGCGGGCCCGCGATGCCGCTCACCGGCTGGTCGACCACCGGCGGCGACCTGCGCATACCGCACTTCTTCGGCATGCACGCCCTGCAACTGCTGCCGTTCCTCGTCATGGCGCTCGCAGCTCTCGCGCCGCGCTTCGTCCGCCTCGCCGACGCGCGGGTGCGGCTCCGGCTCCTCCTGGTCGGCTCGGCCACGTACGCGGCCCTCCTCGCCCTGCTCACGTGGCAGGCGCTGCGCGGTCAGCCGCTGCTCCGCCCGGACGGCGCCACGCTGACGGCCACCGCCCTGATCACCGTCACCGCGGCCACCGGCACCTGGGCCGCGCTACGAACCCCCCGCGCACCGGCGCCGCCGCCCGCGCGGAGATACCGCGAGAGTTCCACCACTGTCCCGGAATACCGCGGCTGATCCGGAGGTTACCTCCGCTACCACCACCATGGATCTCCGGAAGGGCAGTCATGAAGATCGGCATCATCGGAGCGGGCAACATCGGCGGCAACCTCACCCGGCGGCTCACCGCCCTCGGGCACGACGTCTCCGTCGCGAACTCCCGCGGCCCGCACACCCTCACCGCCCTCGCCGAGGAGACCGGCGCGACGCCCGTCCCCGCCGCGGAGGCCGCACGTGACGCGCAGGTCGTCGTCGTGACGGTACCGCTCAAGGCCGTCCCCGACCTGCCCGCGGGCTTCCTCGACGGCGCCGCCGACGGCGTCGCGGTCATCGACACCGGCAACTACTACCCGCAGCAGCGCGACGGCAGGATCGCCGAGATCGAGGACGGCCTCACCGAGAGCCGCTGGACGGAGCGGCAGATCGGCCACCCCGTCGTCAAGGCGTTCAACGGCACGTACGCGCAGGACATCCTGGACGAGCCGCGCCCCCGCGGTGCCGCCGGCCGCGTGGCCCTGCCGGTCTCCGGCGACGACGAGGCGGCCAAGAAGGTCCTACGGGACCTCATCGACGAGCTCGGCTTCGACACCGTCGACAACGGCGGCCTGGACGAGTCCTGGCGCCAGCAGCCCGGCACCCCCGTCTACGGCAACAGGGGCGGCGTCGAGGAGATCCGCGCGGCCCTGGCGGCGGCGTCACGGGAGCGCACACCCGAGTGGCGCGCCTGACGCCGGTGCCCGGCCCCGGCGGCCGAGGGTCAGGACTTCGCCCAGTCCCGCAGCGCGTCCTCGCTCTCGAAGTCGGCGACGTTCTTGTCCAGGGGTGACGACGTGTACTGGTGGATCGCCCACTCCGCCTTGATGCGGGGCTTGCCCGCCCGGACGTAGTCGGCGATCCACAGGCCGTCGCCCGCATAGGACGTGGTGTCGCGGTTGAGCCAGAAGTCGCGGTTCGTGTACAGCAGGACCCGGTGCGAGGGGCGCAGCCGCTTCACCTCCTTGATGAAGCGGTCCTTCTCCTTGTTGGACGCCGCCGAGCGGTCGCTGGTGTACTCCCAGTCCGCCGCGAGCAGGTCGCCGGACTTCTCCGGCGTCTTGCTCACGAAGTACTCGGCCTGCGCGGTGATGTTCCCGGGCCACAGGAAGTGGTAGAAGCCGACGACACAGCCGCCCTCGCGGGCCCTCTTCACCTGGGAGGTCAGTCTCGGGTTGACGTACGAACGGCCCTCCGTCGACTTGATGATGACGAAGGCGAGGCCGTCCGTGTCGAAGGAGGTCTGGTGGGAGCTGACGTCGATGCCACGCAGCATGGGCTGCCTCCGGGGCTGTGGGGGGTGCGGCAGCGGGACTCCTGGCTGCCGAGAATTTCCTGAACTGCCCCTTTGGTGCCCGGTGTTGATATAGCTCAACCGTCAACTGTCCATGTCTGGAGCATCCCCCTCAGCGGAAGATCCCCGTGTGCCCGAGCGAGTAGCGGCCCGGCTGGGGGTAGACGGCGAGGCCGTGCGGGCCGCTGCCGACGGGGATGCGGGCCACCTGGGCGCCGGTGCGGGTGTCGATGGCGTACACCTCGGAGTCGTACCGGCCGGAGAGCCACAGGGTGTTGCCGTCGGCGGAGACACCGCCCATGTCGGGGCTGCCGCCCTGCGGGAGCCTCCACTTCTTGGTGAGCCTGTTCTTCGGGAAGTCGAAGACGGAGACGGTGCCCTCGCCCCGGTTGGAGATGTACATCTCCTTGGAGTCCCGGCTGACGTACAGGCCGTGGCAGCCCTTGCCGGTGCGCAGCAGCTTCGGCGCCGAGAACTTCTTGCCGTCGAGGACCCACATGCCGTGCGCCATCATGTCGGCGATGTAGAAGGTCTTGCCGTCCGGCGACAGTTTCACGTCCTGCGGCATGGCGCCCTCGAAGGGGATCTTCTGCTGCCCGACGACCTTCATCTTCTCCGTGTCGACCTTGAGGAGCTCACCGGAGAACTCGCAGGACACGATGAAGTAGCGGCCGTCCATCGAGAAGTCGGCGTGGTTGACGCCCGCACAGCTCACGGGGACGGTCTTGACGCGGTCCATGGTCTTCGGGTCGCGGAAGACGAGTTCGCGGTCCATGGAGGCCATGACGACGGCGTGCCTGCCGTTCGGGGTGAAGTAGAGGTTGTACGGGTCGGAGACCTCGACCGTCCGGCCGGTCCTGCCGGTGACGGGGTCGATGGCGGTGAGGGTGTCGCCGAGGTCGTTGTTGACCCAGAGTGTCTTCATGTCCCAGGAGGGGACGACGTGCTGGGGCTGGTTGCCGACCTTGATGGTCTCGATGACCTTGAACTTCTTCGGGTCGATGACCGAGACGGTGTTCGAGTTGGTGTTGGGCACGTAGACCCGGGACAGGAACTTCTTGGCCACGGGCTGGAGGGCGTTCGGCCGGTCGGCGGCGTAGACGTCCTCGGGATCGAGGACCGGTGGCATGCCGGGCAGCCCCGGGGACGCCTTCGGCTCGGCCGGCTCGCGGACGCCCTCGGTGCCGAGGGCCTCGTCCGCCCGCCCTGCGGAGCCCGAACCGCAGCCGGCCAGCGCGACCAGCACGGCACCGGCGGCGCACACGGCGGCGGTGCGCCGGGTGCGTCCGGCGCGCCTCGCGTGCCCGGTCAGGTCGAGTCGCGTACGGGGCAGTCTCTTACGGGACATCAGCTCAGCAGCTCCGTGGTCGTGACCGCGCGCAGGCCGCGGCGTTCCAGTTCTTGCAGGACGGCGGGGAGCGCGGCGACCGTGTCCGCGTACCCGAAGTGCAGGCTCACCACGGAGCCCGCGCGGACCCGCGCGGCGATGTTCCGCGTGACGGCGGGGGCGCCGGGCGAGGTGAAGTCGAGGGAGTCGACGTCGTACGAGAGGACGTGCGGGTAGCCGGCGCGGCGGGCGAGGCGTTCGACGAGCGGAGAGGCCCGCTCGGCGCGCGAGGGGCGGAACCAGGTGCCGATGGAGCCGGTGAGGCGCCGCAGGCGGTCCGCGCAGCCGGTGATCTCGGCGTAGGCGTCGGCTTCGGACATGCCGTTGATGTCGAGGTGCCGGAGGGTGTGGTTGCCGAGGTCGTGGCCGCCGTCGAGGACGCGGCGCGCGAGCGCGGGGTGCTCGTCGAGCCAGCCGCCGACCGCGAGCACGGTCACCTTGGCCCCCGCCTTCTCCGCCGCGCCGAGCAGGGCCCTCGCCGTGGCGGGGTCGCCCTGGCCGTGGAAGGTCAGCGCCACCTGGCGCCGGTCGCGCGGCCCGTGCGCGATCTGCGCGGGCAGCCCGGGGAAGCGGCGGGGCGCGGGGCCCGGTCTCGGCGCCCGGGACGCGGCGGGCCTGTCACGCCCGCCCGAGCCGCGGGCCGCACCACCGTCACCGCCGTCTCCACCCTCACCCCTGTCACCGCCGTCACCCCTGTCAGCACCGCCGCCCGCGCACCCCGCGGTGAGACCACCGGTCAGCACCGCCCCCGCGCAGGCGGCGCCCAGGCCGCCGCCGAGCCGCAGGACCCGCCGCCGTCCGCGCCCGGCCTCGCCGTCCGGGCCGTCACCCCGCGTCACACGCTCCGTCACGCCGTCCATTCAATACGGCAATCACCCGAATCATGCCGATTGCCCCGTTCAGGGCATGGCGCACCCCCCGGACGGCCGACCCGCCCCACCAGCTCCAAGCCTTGCTTATCGCCCGCGAAAGCTCCCGATTGACCAGCGTTTACCAGGCAGGTGTCCCATCTCACCAAGGATTCACCTTTAAACTGTGACACTCTGCCCCGATATTTCCGGTTATGCCGTTTTGGCTCGCGGGGTCCTGTCTGCCATAGTCGGGGACGCGACCCCCATTGACCCGGGCCCAGGTCGTCACCAACCGTCGTGGAACACACCCCCTGCGTCCACGGCGCCTCACGGAAGCCCCCGCGGAGCCGCACCACGGCCACAGGGGGCTTTCGCGCATCCCGGAGGTGTGGCCGACAGGGTCAGCGCTCGGCGGCCCGCATCTCGAACCAGGTCGTCTTGCCGCGCGGCAGCAGATCCACGCCCCACCGGTCGGAGAGCTTGTCGACGAGGAAGAGGCCGCGGCCGCTCAGGTCCAGCTCGTGGACCGGCATCAGACAGGGCAGCCCGCGGGACGGATCACGGACCTCGACCCTGATCCAGCCGCGCCGCCGCTGCATCCGCAGCCCGAAGACGCGGGCCCCGGTGTGCCGCACGGCGTTGCCGACGAGTTCGGAGACGAGGAGGACGACGTCCTCGGTGAGCTTCGGGGAGAGCCCCCAGTGGCGCAGGACGACGACCTGGGCGAGGCGGCGCGCGATGGCGGCGGACTCGGGGCGCGAGGGGAGCGGGACCTCGGCGTCGGTGGGATTGCCGAACAACTCCAGTGCCTTCAGGGCGTGTTCGTCCTCCACCGCCGGCGACCAGCGCGCCGCGGTCGCACTGGCGTGCCGCCGTGGCCGTTCGTATCCCTCCAGCCCCGCCATGTGCTCCATCATGGCCGCTCGGTGCGGACCCCGGGGGCGTTCCGGCGGAATCGGCCCCCCGGAGCCAGCCGTTCCGGAGGGTGCGACAGGCATATGCCGCTACGGCGTCAGGGCCCCCGAGGGGGCCCTGACCTGCCCTGACTCACAGCGCCCGGGTGATCACATACCGCACCGGGCGCAGAGGACGCGGGCTTTCGCCGAATCCGCGCAGACCGCCCCTTCGGGGTACCACTTTGGCCGATGACCGGTCAGAGGAACTTCGCCTTGCCCGGACCCTCCTCCACGAAGCTGCGCATGCCCCGCTCCCGGTCCTCGGTGGCGAACAGGCCCGCGAACCAGGTGCGTTCGATCGCGAGGCCCGTGTCGATGTCCGTCTCCAGGCCCGCGTCGACGGACTCCTTGGCGGCGCGCAGCGCGATGGCGGGGCCACGGGCGAGCCGCGCCGCCCAGGCGTGCGCCTGCTCGTAGACCTCCGCGGCGGGCACGACGCGGTCCACCAGGCCGATGGCGAGCGCCTCCGCCGCCTTGACCTGGCGGCCGGTGAAGATCAGGTCCTTGGCCCTGGACGGGCCGACCAGGCGGGCCAGGCGCTGGGTGCCGCCCGCGCCGGGGATGAGGCCGAGCAGGATCTCCGGCTGGCCGAGCTTGGCGTTGTCCGCCGCGATGCGGAAGTCCGCGCAGAGCGCGAGCTCGCAGCCGCCGCCCAGGGCGTAGCCGTTGACGGCGGCGACGACGGGCTTGGGGATGCGCGCCACGGCGGTGAAGGACTCCTGCAGGGCCCCGGAGCGCGCGATCATGGCCGCGTGGTCCATGTCCTGCATCTCCTTGATGTCCGCGCCGGCGGCGAACACCTTCTCGCCGCCGTGAATCACCACGGCGCGCACGTCGTCGCGGCGCGTGGCCTCGGCGGCGAGTTCCTTCAGGCGGTCCTGGGTGGCGATGTCCAGGGCGTTCATGGGCGGGCGGTCGAGCCGGATCGTGCCGACGCCTTCGGCGACTTCGAGGGTTGCAGTCATGTACGGCACGTTAGCGCCGGTCAACGCCGAAGGGGCCGGTGCACTTGGTCACAGTGCACCGGCCCCTCACACGGCGTCGGACGGGCCGGGTCAGGCCTTCCACTCCTCCCACGGCATGTTCCAGCCGTTGTAGCCGTTCTCGGGCTGGATCTTCTTGTCGGCGGAGTTCTTCACCACGACGACGTCACCGATGAGGGAGTTCTCGAAGAACCAGCCGGCGGGCGTCTTCTTGCTGTAGCCGCCGCGCACGTCGCTCAGGCCGATGCAGCCGTGGCTGGCGTTGGTGTTGCCGAAGGCACCGCCCGACCAGTAGTTGCCGTGGATGAACGTGCCGGAGGTGGACAGGCGCATCGCGTGCGGGACGTCCTTGATGTCGTACTCGCCGCCGAACCCGACGGTCTCGCCGTTCATCCGGGTCACCTTCAGCTTCTCGCTGATGACCATCTCGCCGTTGTACGTGGTGGTGCCGGGCGCGCCCGCGGTGATCGGGATCTTCTTGATCTGCTTGCCGTCGCGGACGACCTTCATCTGGTGCGTCTTGGCGTCGACGGTGGACACCTGGCTGCGGCCGATGGTGAAGTTCAGGGTCTTGGACTGCTTGCCGTAGACGCCGGGGCGGCCCTCGACGCCGTCGAGGTTGAGCTTGACGGTGACCTTGGTGCCGGCCTTCCAGTACTCCTCGGGGCGGAAGTCGAGGCGGTCGTTGCCGAACCAGTGGCCCTCGACCGGCACGGACGGCTCGGTCTTGATCTGGATGGCCTTCTCGACGGCCTCCGGATCGGTGATGCCCCGGGTGAAGTTGATCGAGAACGGCATTCCCACGCCGACCTTCGAGCCGTCCTCCGGGGTGAACTGGCCGATGAAGGTGTTCTTCGGGGTCAGCGTCGTGAAGGCGGTGTCCTTGGCGGACGCCCGGCCCTCGGAGTCCTTCGCGACCGCGTGGACCTTGTACGTGGTGGCCGCCGCGAGGTGGTGGGCGGGGGTCCAGCCCTTGCCGCCCGAGGTCATCCTGCCGGGGACGGGGTTGCCCTTGCCGTCCTCGACCCTGACCTCGGAGAGCTTGCCCTTGTCCGCGGATATCTTCAGGGCGCCGCTGGTCGCCACCGACTTCGCGCCGTCCTCGGGGGCTATCGTCACCACGGCCGCCGAGGGGGCGTTCTTGTCCGCCTTGCCCTTGGCGTCGCCGTCGCCGCCCGCGTCCGAGCCGCCTCCCCCGCACGCGGCGACCATCAGCAGTGCCGCTCCCGAGAGCACCGCCGTCAGTCCCCTGGCGCCCCGCCGTCGTACGCGCCGCCGCGCGTCAACCGACGCCCCCGATATCGGTCGCCCGTTCACGATCTGTCTCCCCTCGCACGGCCTGGATACAGGCCCGCACCCCAGTGCACCCGCGCGTTTCAGACACGCGCAAGCGATAGATAACCACACGGGTCCGGGCGATGACTCCCCGCCAATGTCACCGTTCCGTTCCAACTGCCAAGGGGTGCGCGCGGGCCTCCGTCAGCAGGTGGTGTTCCGCCGGTCACCCGGCGGCCACCTGGTAGGCCGCCGGGAGGTCAGCTGCTCTTCACCCAGTCCTTCCAGGCCATGTTCCAGCCCCCGAGGCCGTTGTCGGGAGCGACTTTCTTGTCATCGCTGTTGATCACCTCGACGACGTCCCCGATGAGGGTCCGGTCGAAGAACCAGCCCGCGGGCGTCCGTGAGCTGCCGCCCTTCACATCGCGCAGACCGACGCAACCGTGGCTGACGTTCGTCTTGCCGGGAGCGTCGGGGGCCCAGTAGTTGCCGTGCAGGAACGTGCCCGACGTGGTCAGGCGGATGGCGTGCGGCACGTCGGGGATGTCGTACTCCCCGCCGAAGCCGACGGTGCGGCTGTTCATGCGGGTCACCTCCAGCATCTCCGTCACCACCATCTTCCCGTTGTACGTGGTGGTCTTCGGGGCGCCGGCGGTGATCGGCACGGTGGAGAGGAGCTCGCCGTCGCGGCGTACCTCCATGGTGTGCTCGGCGGCGTCGACCAGGGACTGCTGGCTGCGGCCGACGGTGAACGTGAAGCTCTTGTCCTGGAGGCCGTAGACGCCGGGGGCGGCCTCGACGTCGCGCAGGCCCAGGTCGACGGTGACCTCGGTGCCGGGCTTCCAGTACCGCTCGGGGCGGAAGTCCACGCGGGTGGCGCCGAACCAGTGCGGGCGGATGTCGACCGCCGGGCGGGAGGTGACCGTGATGGCGCGCTGGACGGCCTCGCGGTTCACCACCTCGCGGTTGAACTCCAGGGAGACGATCATGCCGGTGCCGACCGTGGCGCGGTTCTCCGGCGTGACGTACCCGATGAAACGCTCCTCGGGGACGTGGGTGCGGAAGGTGGTGTGCCGGGCCGCGCGGCGGCCGTGCGCGTCCAGCGCGACCGCGTCGACCTTGTACGAGGCGGCGAGCGCGAGCGGGCCCCGGTCCAGCGGCTCCCAGGTCAGGCCGTCGTCCGCGATGCGGCCCCGCACCTCGAACTTCTGCGCGTCCTGCGTCCGGACCACCCGCACCGACTCCAGACGGCCGCTGGGCACCCGCACCCGGAGCCGTTCGTCCGGCTTGACGTCCTTGCTCCCGTCGTCGGGCGTCACGCGGATCACCTCGGCGGGCGAGCGCGGTTTGCCGAGGGCCTCACCGAAGTCGCCGCCGGAGCAGGACGTCGCCCCGGCCAGCACGCCCGCCCATGTCAGTACCGCCGTCAGCACGGCCCCTGCGCGCCGTGCGCGCCTCGCACTCTGTCTCACGTGGGTCCCAACGACCGTCCCTGCCCGGGGAAACGTGAGTGCGGCGCACGCACTGGGCAGAACAGTGGGGAGGGACGACGTATGGGGGGCCGCGGCCGGGACGCCGCACGCCCTGCTTCGCGCGTCGGCCGAGGAGCCGCGGGAGGCTGACAGGTGTCGAGCGCATCCGAGCAGAGGACCGTGCGGGAGGCGCGGACGCCGGGGCGTGCCGCGCCCGGGAGCCCCGTCACCGCCGTGAACGGCAGCAGGCGCTCCGGCGCGCGTGCCGCGCCCGTCCGGCCGGTGTGGCCGGGGACGCCGACACCGCTCGGGGCCCGCTTCCGCACGGGGCCCGACGGGGTCGCGGGGACCAACTTCGCGCTGTGGGCGGGCGGGGCGGAGTCGGTGGAGCTGTGCCTGTTCGACACGGACGGCGGCGATGCCGTCGAGACGCGCTGCCCGCTGACCGAGCTGACCCACGAGATCTGGCACGGCTTCGTCCCGGGCGTACGCCCGGGCCAGCGGTACGGCTACCGCGTGCACGGCCGCTGGGACCCGTGGACGGGCGCCCGCTGGAACCCGGCCAAGCTGCTCCTCGACCCGTACGCGCGCGCGGTGGACGGCGACTTCACGCTGCCCGCGGAGGTGTACGGGCACGCCCGCGACTGGCCCCAGCAGCACGTGGCGGACACCGTGCGCGACGACAGGGACTCGGCGCCGTACGTGCCCAAGGGCGTGGTCGTGCACGACGACGCGCCGGACGACGAGTGGGCCGACGACCGGCGCCCGAAGACGCCGTGGGCGGACTCGGTCATCTACGAACTGCACGTGCGCGGCTTCACCAAGCTGCACCCCGGGGTGCCCGAGGAGCTGCGCGGCACGTACGCGGGGCTCGCGCACCCGGCGGCGCTCGACCACCTCGTACGCCTGGGGGTGACGGCGGTGGAGCTGCTGCCGGTGCACCAGTTCGCGCACGAGGACCATCTGCTGCGGCGGGGCCTGAAGAACTACTGGGGGTACAACTCCATCGGCTACTTCGCCCCGCACGCCGCCTACGCGGCGTCGGGGACGCGGGGGCAGCAGGTCGGGGAGTTCAAGCGGATGGTGCGGGCGCTGCACGAGGCGGGGATCGAGGTGATCCTCGACGTGGTGTACAACCACACCGCGGAGGCCGGTGAGCTGGGCCCGATGCTGTCGCTCAAGGGCATCGACAACCGCGGCTACTACCGGCTCCAGCAGGACCCGCGCCGCTACGCGGACTACACGGGCTGCGGCAACACCCTCCAGGTCGTCCAGCCGCACGTGCTGCGGCTCATCACCGACTCGCTGCGGTACTGGGTGACGGAGATGGGGGTGGACGGCTTCCGCTTCGACCTCGCGGCGGCGCTGGCGCGCTCCTTCCACGACGTCGACATGCTCTCGCCGTTCCTCGCGGTGATCGCCCAGGACCCGGTCCTGCGCCGCGTGAAGCTGATCGCCGAGCCGTGGGACGTGGGTTCGGGCGGCTACCAGGTGGGCGCCTTCCCCCCGCTGTGGACGGAGTGGAACGACCGCTACCGGGGTGCGGTGCGGGACTTCTGGCGCGGCGCGCTGCCGGACGTACGGGATCTGGGATACCGCCTCTCGGGTTCGAGCGACCTGTACGCGTGGGGCGGGCGCAGGCCGTACGCGTCGGTGAACTTCGTGACCGCGCACGACGGGTTCACGATGCGGGACCTCGTGACGTACGAGCGCAAGCACAACGAGGCCAACGGCGAGGGGAACAGGGACGGCTCCGACGACAACCGCGCCTGGAACTGCGGCACCGAGGGCGAGACGGACGACGCCGGCGTCACGGCGCTGCGGCGGCGGCAGATGCGCAACCTCATGACGACGCTGCTGCTCTCCACGGGGGTGCCGATGTTCGTCGCCGGGGACGAGATGGGGCGTACGCAGGGCGGCTCCAACAACGCGTACTGCCAGGACAACGAGATCAGCTGGGTCGACTGGCGGCTCGCCGACGACCCCGGCCGGCGCGAGCTGTACGCGCTGACGGCGCGCCTCATCGGGCTGCGGCACCGGCATCCCGTGCTGCGCCGCCGGGCGTTCTTCTCCGGGCGCGCGCACTCGGCGGACGGGCTGCGGGACCTGGCGTGGTTCACGGTGCGGGGCACGGAGATGACGGAGGCCGACTGGTTCGCGCCGGCCGCGACGCTCGGCATGTACCTGTCAGGGCGGGACATACCGGGGCGGGACGCGCGGGGCGCGCAGGTCGTCGACGACAGCTTCCTCGCGGTGCTGCACGCCGGGGCGGACCCGGTGGACCTCGCACTGCCCGGGCCGCCGTGGGCGGACTTCTACGAGGTCGTCGTCGACACCTCGGCGGAGGAGCAGGAGAGGGCGCCCGGCACCGTCCACCGGGCGGGCTCCACGGTGGCGATGGCGGGGCGGACGGTGCTGCTGTTGCGGGTCGGGCACGAGTGACGGCCGGCCGCACCCCGCTCCGATTGGTCCAGACCGGAGTATTGCCGACCCTCCTGGCGCGGGCCAAGCTCGGGCCATGGACGTGGAGTTGCGGCACCTGAAGACGGTCCGGGCGATCGCCGACGCGGGCAGCCTCACCAAGGCCGCCACCGCGCTCGGGCTCGCGCAGCCCGCGCTGAGCGCGCAGCTCAAGCGCATCGAGCGGGCGCTCGGCGGTGAGCTGTTCGAGCGGGGACGGCACGGGGTGCGGGCCACCGCGCTCGGGGAGTTCGTGCTGGCGCGGGCCCGCGTCGTACTGCCCGCGGTGAGCGAGCTGCGGGAGGAGGCGCGGCGGTACGCCCAGGCGTGGCAGGGCGGCACCGGGTTCCGGCTCGGCGGCACGCACGGGCCGCTCCTGGGCGCCCTGGTCGACCGGCTCGCCGCCGCGCACCCGGGGGCGCGGGTCACCACGCACACCTCCTGGTCGGAGCGGGACATCGCGGCCCGCACGGCGGCGGGCGCGCTGGACTTCGCGCTGATCGGCTCGTGCGGGGCGAGCGCCCCGCCGGAGAGCGAGCCGCTGGTCTGGCGCGAGGTGGCCCGCGACCCCGTGTTCGTCATGCTGCCGACCGGCCATCCGCTCGCGGACCACCAGGAGATCGACCTCGGCACGCTGGCCGGTGAGGCGTGGACCGACGTGCCGGGCGACGGCTGCTTCGGCGACTGCTTCTCCGCCGCGTGCGCCCGCGCCGGGTTCACGCCCTCACGCGTGTACGAGACGGATGTCGCGTCCTGCGTCCATCTGGTGCAGGTGGGCCGGGCGGTGGGGCTCTGCAGGGCGACGTTCCCGCCGACGCCGGGCCTGGTGACCCGTCCGCTGGCCGGGACCCCGCTGTACTGGCGCCACCTCCTCGGCTGGCATCCGGCGGCCCCCGCCCACGACACGGCCGCCGCGGTCTTCGCGCAGGCCCGCGCCGCCCACGCCGAGGCCGCGGCCCGCAGCGAGAGCTACACGGCGTGGCTGGCGGCGCCCTCGCCGCACCTGCCGTGAGGGCGCCCGGCAGCCGGGGACGCGTTCCATAACGCCGGGGACGGGGGTCTGCTGACGTCTACTGGCGGGCTGTTGAGGCTTCTACGTTGTGGGCGATCCCCCGCTCGGGCCCGTCGGCACATCTCCGTCTTCCCCACGACGACAGGGCCTGGCTCCGCGTACACCGAGGAGACCTCGTATGCCTCGTATGCTCCCCGCCCGCCCCAGACGTGCCACGGCGGTCTGTGCCGCCATCGCCGCGGCGGGCGCGCTCGTCCTCGCCGGGGCACCCGGCAGCGCGTCCGCGCAGACCGACCCCGCCGCGGCCCCTTCCCCGGCCGTGAGCGCCGCCGTCGGTGAGACCTCTCCCCAGGTCATCGCCGCCATGCGGCGCGACCTCGGCCTCACGTCGGCGCAGGCCGAGGCCCGGCTGGTGAACGAGGCCGAGGCCGGTGCCGACGCGGGAGCGCTGCGGGCCGCGCTCGGCCGTGACTTCGCGGGCGCCTGGGTGCGGGGCGCCACCTCCGGCACGCTCACCGTGGCCACCACGGACGCCGCCGACGTCCCGCTGATCGAGTCGCGGGGCGCCCGCGCCAGGGTGGTGCCGCACTCCCTCGCCGCGCTCGACGCCGCGAAGGACCGCCTCGACCGGGCGGCGAAGCGGACGGCCACGCGCGACGCCCCGGTCTGGTACGTCGACGTGCGCTCCAACGCCGTCGTCGTCCGGGCCGTCAAGACCTCGGCCGCCGCGTCCCTGACGTCGGCCGCCGGCGTGGACTCCTCCCTCGTACGCGTCGAGCGGACCAAGGACCGGCCGAAGCCGCTGTACGACCTGGTGGGCGGCGAGGCGTACTACATGGGCGGCGGCCGCTGCTCCATCGGCTTCCCCGTCACCAAGGGCACCCAGCAGGGCTTCGCGACGGCGGGCCACTGCGGGCGCACGGGCACCGCGACCACCGGCTACAACCAGGTGGCCCAGGGCACGTTCCAAGGCTCGGTCTTCCCCGGCAGGGACATGGCCTGGGTCGCCACCAACTCCCAGTGGACCGCCACCCCGTACGTGAAGGGCCAGAGCGGCCAGCGGATCGGCGTCGAGGGCTCCACACAGTCCCCGGTGGGTGCGTCGATCTGCCGCTCGGGCTCCACTACGGGGTGGCACTGCGGCACGGTCTCGCAGCACAACACCAGCGTCACGTATCCCGAGGGGACCATCAGCGGGGTCACGCGGACCACGGTCTGCGCGGAGCCCGGTGACTCGGGCGGCTCCTACATCTCCGGGAGCCAGGCGCAGGGCGTCACCTCGGGCGGCTCGGGCAACTGCCGCAGCGGCGGCGAGACCTTCCACCAGCCGATCCTGCCGCTCCTCTCGCAGTTCGGCCTGACGCTGAAGACCACCGGGGACGGCCCCGGCCCCGGCCCCGGTCCTGAGCCGGGCGGCACCTGGGCCACCGGCAAGGTCTACGCGGCCGGTGACACCGTCACCTACGGCGGGTCGACGTACCGCTGCCTCCAGGGCCACCAGGCCCAGCCGGGCTGGGAGCCGCCGAACACTCCCGCCCTGTGGCAGCAGGCGTAGGACGCGACCGGTTCGACGTGCCCCTGGCGGCGACCGCGAGCACCCCCGACTCCCGGGTGCTCAGCGGCTCGTCGCCGGGGGCACGCGCGCGTGGGGCGAGCCGGGACGCCACGGCGGGCGCGAGGACGGGGCCAGCCCGCCGTGGCCCCGGGGCCGGCCCTAGGACCAGCGGAGTAGCTCCGACGGGCCAAAACTCGGTGGGCTGTGTCAGTGGCCGTCCGTAGGCTCGCTCCTGATGCCTAATTCAGATGCCCCCACCAAGGATCGGTCCACCATCCGGACGCTGCTGCGGCTGTGGCCGTACGTGCGTCCGGTCCGAACGCGCCTGGGCGCCGCGGCCGTTGTCGCGATCGTCGCTTCCTGTACGGGGCTCGTCTTCCCCCTCGTACTGAAGTGGATGGTGGACGGCCCCGTCGCCGACAGGGACGCGGCGGGGGTGTGGTTCGGCGCGCTGCTGCTGCTTCTGCTCGGCGTGGCCGAGGCGCTGCTGTTCGGGCTGCGGCGCTGGCTCGTGGCCCGGCCGCTGGCGAGCGTGGAGGCGTCGATGCGGGCGGATCTCTTCCGCCACCTCCAGCGGCTGCCGGTGGCCTTCCACGACCGGTGGGCGTCCGGGCAGCTCCTCTCGCGCGGCACCACCGACCTGATGCTGCTGCGGTTGTTCCTCGCCTTCCCGATGACGTTCCTGCTGGTCAACAGCGTGACGATCCTGGTCGGCGTGATCATCCTGCTCGGCCAGGACTTCACGCTCGGCCTGGTCCTCCTGGCCCCGGTGGCACCGATGGTGATCGCGTGCGCGTACTACGAGGGGCGGTACGCGACCGTGGCGCGGCGGGCCCAGGACCAGGTGGGCGATCTGACGACGGTCGTCGAGGAGAGCGTGCTCGGCATCCGCATCATCAAGGGCTTCGGCCGCCACCGCAGCCAGGCACGGGCGTTCCGCGAGCTCTCGCACACCCTGCGCGGCACCGAACTGGCCAAGGCCCGCATCCTGGCGGCGATCTGGGCGGTGATCGTGTCGCTGCCCGAGGCCGCCATCGGCGCCGCGCTCGTGCTCGGCACGGTGCGGGTGGCCGACGGGGGCCTGTCCGCGGGCACGCTGGTCGCCTTCCTGTCGACGGCGCTCGCCCTGCGCTGGCCCGTGGAGTCCATCGGCTTCCTGCTCGCGATGACCCAGGAGTCGGCGACGGCCACCGAGCGGTACTTCGAGGTGATGGACGCGGAGCCGGAGGACGACACCGTCAAGGCGTCCGCCCGGGCCCCGGGCGGGGGCGGGCTGCGCTTCGAGGGCGTCGAGTTCAGGTACCCCGACGCGCCGCCCGGCGCGCCCCCCGTCCTCGACCGGATCGACCTGCACATCCGCCCCGGCGAGACCATGGCCCTCGTCGGCGCCACCGGCAGCGGCAAGACCACGCTCACCGCCCTGGTGCCGCGCCTGCACGAGGTGACCGGCGGGCGCATCACCCTGGACGGCGAGGACATCACCGCGATGGACCGCGAGCGGCTGCGCGCCCTGGTGGCCGTCGCCTTCGAGGAGCCCACGCTGTTCTCCGCGTCGGTCGGTGAGAACGTCCTGATGGGCGCCGTGGACAGCGCGGACGACACCGACCTCGCCCGCGCCCTCGACGTCGCCCAGGCCGGTTTCGCGCACGAACTTCCGCAGGGCACCGGCACGCAGGTCGGAGAGCAGGGCCTGAGCCTGTCCGGCGGGCAGCGCCAGCGCCTCGCCCTGGCCCGCGCGGTGGTGGGCCGGCCCCGCTTCCTGGTCCTCGACGACCCGCTCTCCGCGCTCGACGTCCACACGGAGGCCCTGGTGGAGGCTGCGCTGCGGCGGGTCCTCGCGGACACGACCGCGCTGATCGTCGCCCACCGCCCCTCCACCGTGCAGCTCGCCGACCGCGTCGCGCTGCTCTCCGGCGGCCGCGTCACCGCCGTCGGCACCCACCAGGAACTGCTGCGGGAGAACGCGGAATACGCCTGGCTGATGTCCGGCGCCGACACCCCCCACGCCGCCGAGGAGGCTGCCCGATGACCTCGTCGACCCCCGTACGGGAGAAGCCCCTCGACCCCGAGGAACCCGGGCTCCCCGAAGAACCGGCCGCCCACCAGGACCCCTTCGACAAGGACGACCTGCCGACGCCGCCGGGCGCCACCTCCGCGCTCCTGCGCTCCCTGCTCTCGCCGCTGCGCGGGCGCGTCGTCCTCGCCGCCGTCCTGCTCCTCCTCCAGCAGGCCGTCGTGCAGGCGGGACCGCTCCTCGTCGCGTACGCCATCGACAGCGGGGTGCCCGCGGTGCGCGCGGGCGACCACGGCCCGCTGATCGCGGTCGCCGTCGGCTATCTGCTCTGCGCCGCCTCGTCGGGCGCCCTCCAGTACGCCTTCATCGTCGCCTCCGCACGCGTCAACCAGGACGTCCTGCTCGACCTGCGCGGACGCATCTTCCGGCACGCGCAGGCGCTGAGCGTCGACTTCCACGAGCGGTACACGTCGGGGCGGCTGATCTCGCGCTCCACCACCGACGTCGAGTCGCTGCGCGAACTGCTCAGCGAGGGCCTCCAGGAACTCATCACCGTCCTGCTCTCCTTCGTCTACATCTCGGCGATGCTGCTCTGGCTCGACCTGGGCCTCGGCGCGGTGGCCGTGGCGTCGTTCGTGCCGCTCTACCTCCTCGTACGCCTCTACCAGCGGCGCGCGGGGGCGCTGTTCCGCGACCGCTCGACCGCGATCGCCGCCGTCATCGTGAAGTTCGCCGAGACCATGAACGGCATCCGCCCGGTGCGGGCCTTCCGCAGGGAGCGCGCCAACGACGCGAGGTTCGCCGAACTCAACCGCCGGCACGAGCGGACCAACGGCGACGCCATGCTGGAGATGGCGCGCTACGTCGTCGGTTCACGGCTCGTCGCCAACACCGCCGTCGCCGCGATCGTCCTGTGGGGCGCGCAGCGCGTCGCGGACGGCGGCCTCGCACTCGGTGTGCTCGCCGCCGCCGTGCTCTACCTGCGGCGCCTGTACGACCCGATCGACCGGCTCGGCATGTTCCTCAACTCCTACCAGTCGGCGGCGGCCTCCCTGGAGAAGATCGCGGGGCTGCTCGCGCAGGTCCCGGCCGTGCCCGAGCCCGACGCCTCCGCCGCGCGTGCACTGCCCGAC
This sequence comes from Streptomyces sp. NPDC050703, assembly GCF_040654435.1. NCBI lineage: Bacteria > Bacillati > Actinomycetota > Actinomycetes > Kitasatosporales > Streptomycetaceae > Streptomyces > Streptomyces sp. NPDC050703. The sequence goes on along the minus strand of NZ_JBFAHX010000051.1, from coordinate 24,930 downwards.
CTGGAGTCCGAGCACCCCGGCCGCGAGGTCCGCTTCGACGGCGTGCGGTTCGCCTACCGCACCGGCGGCGAGGTCCTGCCCCGCTTCGACCTGACGCTGCCCGCCGGGCAGACCGTCGCCGTGGTCGGCTCCACCGGCGCCGGCAAGTCCACGCTGGCGAAGCTGCTGGCCCGCTTCTACGACCCGACGGAGGGCCGTGTCCTCCTGGACGGCGTCGACCTGCGCGACCTGGCGGGCGCCGAGCTGCGGCGCGGGGTCGTCATGGTGACGCAGGAGGCATTCCTGTTCTCCGGCACCGTCGCCGAGAACATCGCGATCGGCCGCCCCGACGCCACCCGCGAGGACGTCGAGCGCGCCGCGCGGGCCATCGGCGCCCATGACTTCATCGCATCGCTGCCGGACGGGTACGACACGGACGTACGCAAGAGGGGTGGCCGCATCTCCGCCGGTCAGCGCCAGTTGGTGGCCTTCGCGCGGGCCCTGCTCGCCGACCCGGCGGTGCTGATCCTCGACGAGGCGACCAGCTCCCTGGACATCCCGGGCGAGCGGGCCGTGCAGCGCGCGATGCACACGGTGCTGCGGGGCCGCACCGCCGTGGTGATCGCCCACCGCCTCTCCACGGTGGAGATCGCCGACCGGGTGCTCGTGATGGAGCACGGACGGATCGTGGAGGACGGCACCCCGGGCCGGCTCATCGCGGGCGAGGGCACCTTCGCGAGCCTGCACCGGGCGTGGCGCGACAGCGTGGTGGGCTGAGGCCCGGCCCAAATCCCGACGCGCCGCTCGGCAGCGCTCACCCTCGGCATCCCGAGCCGGCCGGTCAGGCGGCGACGCCGAGCTCCTTGCGGGTCCGGTGGACGAACTCGCGCACGGCAGCCTCGCGCCGCCAGGGGGCGAGGGCCGCGTTGAACTCGCGGACGTAGTCCTTGGCCCGGCTCGACTGGACGCGGGCGAGGATGCCCACGCTGCGGTTGCCCAGTTCAAGGCCGTGGTCGAGGTCGCGGCCCTGGAGGTGGGCGGTCCCGACGATGGCCAGGCGCATGCCGACGGAGCGGGTGAACACTCCGGTCGGCATGGCGGTGGCCTGCTGGTTCCAGCCGAGGGCCGCCTTGGGGTTCCTCAGGTCACGGAAGACCTCGGCGGCGTCCGCGGACAAGCGGGCGTGGTGATAGAAGTCGATCCACGCGGGCTCGTCACCGCTGTCGTCCTTCGCCTGCCCGAGCAGGTCCTCGGAGGCCTTCAGGGCTCGTGCTGCCGCTCGGGGGTCGTTCTCCCGGGCATGGGCTCGGGCCTCGATCAGCTTGGTGAACGCCAGGACCCGGGGGACGGCCTGGCCCTTGGCCCGTTCGAAGGCGCCCTGGGCCATGTCCACGGCCTCGGACGCGAAGCCGCGCATCAGGGACTGCAGGGCCATCGTGGTCAGCACATAGCAGCCCAGCTGCGTGTCACCGCCGGCCCGGGCTAGGCGGAGGGCCTGGATGAAGTGCCGCTGAGCCACCTCGTGCTCACCGACGTCGAAGGCCGTCCACCCGGCGAGTCTCGACAACTCGGCGGTCACGCTGAAGAGTTCACGGCCGATCCCGTCGGAGAAGCTGCCCTGCAGCAGGGGCCCGGCGCGGTGGTCGAGGCAGGCGGTGACGGAGCTGGCCTTCCAGTTCCCACCGCCGTACTTGGAGTCCCAGCGCCTGGCGTCGTCGGCGGCCTCGCGCAGTTCATCGAGGTCGGCCCGCCCGACCTGCTGCCCGCCCCGGTGATCAGCAGTCTCATCGGCCGGAGTGACGAGCCAGCGGGTGACGGGGGTGGTGAAGGCGGAGGCGGCGAAGCCGGATCCGGTGCGGTTGAGGAAGTCGCGGCGGTTCACGGAGCTCCAGAACGTGGTGGCGACGCGGACGGCGTCGGCGGGGTCTCGCGCGAAATCCAACCCCACCGAGGCGTCGATTGTCTCCGCCGCGCCCATACCGATCTCGTCGAGGTCGACGGGACGGCCGAGCCGTTCACCGATGGCCTGCGCCAACAGCTTCGGGACCGGCCACCTCGGCGTCATTCCCCGTTTGCACCAGTTCGCCACGGATGTATGTGAGTAGTCGGTCTCCATCCCCGCCTGGCGGGCGAGCTGGTTGACGCGCAGAGCCAGGGACTTGTGGCTCGCGCCGCCGGCTTCGATGAGCCGGGACAGGTCCGCGTTGGGCGGACGAGTCCGGCGGGTGGGCGATGCCACGACTCTCCCTCTGCCAGTGACGAGACCACGCACGGCTCGAACAGATTGTTGAGTACGTATATCTGCACTCGGTGGCGCATGAGATCCGTACTCGACTGAGAACGATGAGCCGCACGTGTTCCGCGTGTTGGGTCACCGACGATATTCCTCCTCACCCGGCCGTGAACCGCGTTTGCGAGTTGTGAGCCCCCTTGCGAGCCCTCCCCGTGATCCGGCCGGGCGGCTGTGATGAAGACCCGGGCCGCCGCCGGAACCGGAACACATCTCCTTGCGGCGGCGACCACTGCCACGGCACCACCACACTTGGGGGCGAACCAGATATGTGCGGAATCGCAGGACTGGCCGGAGCCGACGCCGACCGGCACGTGGAGACCGTCGGCGCGATGGGCGCCACCCAGGCCCACCGCGGGCCGGACGGCACGATGCACGCCGCCGCGATGGACGGGCGGGCAGTGCTGGCCATGAACACGCTGCTGATCGTCGACCCACAGGCGATGCCCGGCCCCTACCTCGACCGCGGGACCGGCATCCTGCTGGCCTTCAACGGTGAGATCTACAACTACCGGCAGCAGGCCGCCGCCTGGGGGATCTTTCTCGGACACCGTGAGTCGGACGCGCACTTCGTGCTGCGGGCCTGGGCCAAGCTCGGTCCGGCCTGTCTCGACGGACTGGACGGCATGTTCGCCATGGCGGTCTACGATCCGCAGGCCGGGAAACTGTCCCTCGCGCGGGACCGGCTCGGGGAGAAACCGCTCTACTGGCGTCTGGACGGCGGCCGGCTCGCGTTCGCGAGCGAGGTCACCACCCTCACCGGCTACGGTCCGGCCCCGCTGGTGCTGCGGCCGGAGGTACTGGCGATCGAGACGCCGGTCGGTGTCGACACCCCCTTCCAGGGCATCCAGCTGCTGGCTCCCGCCACTCTGTTGTCCTTCGACATCGCCACTGGCTCCCTCGACCAGCGCACCTACTGGAGCTTGGCCGGCCTGCAGCCATTCACCGGCACCTACAGCGAGGCCCTGGCCGAGTTTTCGGTCGTGCTGGCCGAGCAGGTCCCGCTGAGGGCTCCGGCCTGTGACTTCGCGCTCCTGCTCTCCGGAGGGCTGGACTCCTCGGTGCTGGCCTACCTGCTGCGGCCGCCGGTCTGCGTCACCGTCCGCTACCCGGGCCAGGACCGCCTCGACGAGTCGAAGATCGCGGCCCGGATCGCCGCCGACATCGGCGCCGAGCTCGTGGTGGTCGAGCCGGACCCGACCGACTTCACCGAGGCGCTGCCGCACATGATGTCCGCGCTGGACTACCCGATGGGCAACGCTTCCACGTTCTCCGAGTACATGGCTTACCGGGAGATCGCCGAGAGAGGCCTGAAGGTCGTGGTCGGCGGCCTGGGACCGGACGAGTTCCTCATGGGCTACGTCCGTCACTCCCTGGTCCTCTTCGGCCCCGACGCGGTCCTGGCCGCCGGGATGGACGCCTACAAGCCGCTGGCCGCGAAGCTCCTGCACGCCGCCGGGCGGGAGCTCGACCCGGCCGAGGCGGTCACCAGGCTCGTCCTGCGCGGCCCCGACCCCGACCGGCGGATCCGCGATCTGATCGCCACCGCCACGGAGAGGGCGGGGGACGACCTTGCCCGCGGCCTCACCCTGGCCGACCTGGCCACCGCCTGGAGGCCCCTGGTGATGACCAGTGACAAGCTCGCCTCCGCCCACGCCCTCGAACGCCGGTCCCCCTTTCTGGCCCGGGAGTTGGTCGAGCTGTCCTACCGGTTGCCCGCCGATCACAAGATCGAGCACCCGGCAGAGGGCAAGCGGATTCTGCGGGACGCCGCGAAGGCCCTCGGCCTGCCGAGGGAGGTCTGGGGAAGCCGGGACAAGCTCGGCTTCGCCTCCCCGGTCCCATCCTGGCTGAACGGCGAGCTCGCCGACTGGGCCGACACACAGATCAACACCGCCCTGGCCGAGGCCCCGGCCACGCTGCGGCCTCTGGTGGAGGGCGGACTCGCGCCCTGCGGACGGTTCGACCGCACCCGCATGCAGGCCCTCATGACGGCCGCCTGGTTCTACGGCCGGACGGTGAAGGCTGCCGCATGACGACCTTTCACCTCATTACGGTGTCGGGATGCACCTGGACACCTCCGCCGACAGCCCGGCCACCGCCCGCGGCGCGGTTGCGATCATCACCAACCGCCGCGGCGAACTCCTCCTCCATCTCCGCGACGACCTGCCCGGCGTAATCGCCTGGTCGAACCACTGGTCCGTCCTGGGCGGCGGCTGCGACCCCGGCGAAGCCCCGGCCACCGCGATCGCCCGAGAACTCGACGAGGAAGCCGGCCTGACCGACATCGCCGATCTCACCGAGCTGTTCGACATCCGTGACGAGCACGGTTCCGGCCAGCTGATCACGTTCTTCTCCGCCTTCTGGGACGGCGACGAGACGCAGCTACCTCTCGCCGAAGGCGTCAAGCTCCAGTTTTTCGCCCCCGAGGACCTTGTACTCCGCACGATCCCGCCGTTCATCCGGGACGGGATCAACCGCTACCTCGCCGGCCGGCGCGCCTGACCACCCCGCTCTCACGGACGAGGGGAGGTGGGTCGACCGCCGGCGGTCCCGCCTCGCAAAGGAACCCCGCTCATGAAGCTCACCGTGATCGGCTGCGGCTACCTCGGCGCTACCCACGCCGCCTGCATGGCCGAACTCGGCCACGAGGTCCTCGGCATGGACAGCGACATGGACAAGGTCGTGACCCTCAACTCGGGCAAGGCCCCGTTCCACGAACGTGACCTGGACGGCCTCCTCGCCGAGCACACAGGCTCGGGACGGCTGAGGTTCACCGCCTCGTACGCCGAAGCCGCCGCCTTCACCGACTTGCACTTCATCGGGGTGGGCACGCCACAGCGGTCCGGCGAGCATGCCTACGATCTCAGCTACCTGTTCACCGCCGCCCGCCACCTCGCACCCCGTATCAAGGGTCCTGCCGTCGTCGCGGTGAAGTCGACCGTTCCCGTCGGCACCGCACCTCGCGTCCGCGACCTCCTCCGCGAGTTCGCCCCCGCCGGGGATGCGATCGAGGTCGCCTGGAACCCGGAGTTCCTGCGCGAGTCCTTCGCCGTGGAGGACACCCTGCGCCCGGACCGGCTCGTCCTCGGCTTCGACGCCGAGCACTCCTGGGCCGAGGCCGTACTGCGGCAGTGCTTCGAGAAGATCATCGAGTCCGGGACGCCGACGATCGTCACCGACTGGGCGACCGCCGAGCTCGCCAAGGTGTCCGCGAACGCCTTCCTCGCCACGAAGATCTCCTTCATCAACGCCGTCGCCGAGGTCTGCGAAGCCTCCGGCGCCGACGTCACCACGCTCGCCGACATCCTCGGTCACGACGCCCGGATCGGCCGCCGCGGCATGCGGCCCGGACTCGGCTTCGGCGGCGGCTGCCTGCCCAAGGACATCCGTGGCTTCATGGCCCGCGCCGGCGAACTCGGCGTCGACCAGGCCCTGACGATCCTCCGTGAGGTCGACTCGATCAACAACCGGCGCCGCGAGCGCATGGTCGACCTCGCCCGCCGGCAGCTCGACGGCGGCCTCGTCGGGAAGCGCGTCACCGTCTGGGGCGCCGCCTTCAAACCCGACACCGACGACGTCCGCGACTCGCCCGCTCTCGCCGTCGCCCAGAAGCTCCACGAACTCGGTGCCACGGTCACCGTCACCGACCCCCAGGCGATCGACAACGCACGCAAGACGCACCCCGAACTCGACTACATCGACGATCCCATCGCCGCTGTCCAGGACACCGACCTGCTGCTGCATCTGACCGAGTGGCCGCAGTTCTCCCACGTCGACCCGCACCGGCTCGCCTCCCTCGCGGCAAGCCCGAAGGTCATCGACGGTCGCGGCACCCTCAACACCGAGACCTGGCGCGAGGCCGGCTGGACCGTCCGATCGCTGGGCCGTCCCTGACAGCCGCGGTGCCAGACTCAGCTGCGGGCCCCCGGTCAGCGAGCGGTCCGCGTCCGTACGGCGAGAGGCCCGGCCGGACCGCCGTGGTGGCGGTTCCGGCCGGGCCTCTGGCTTCGGCGCCCACTCCGTCACTTCTGGTCGGCGTCGAACCTGGCGGCCGACCAGACGTAGCCGAGCACCGCGAGTCCGACGCACCAGGCGACGGCGATCCAGCCGTTGGCGCCGATCTCGCTGCCGAGGAGCAGGCCGCGCAGGGTCTCGATGGCGGGGGTGAAGGGCTGGTACTCCGCGATCGGCTGGAACCAGCCCGGCATGGAGTGCAGCGGCACGAAGGCGCTGGAGAAGAGGGGCAGCAGGATCAGCGGCATGGCGTTGTTGCTCGCCGCCTCGGCGTTGGGGCTGACCAGGCCCATGCCGACGGCGATCCAGGTGAGCGCCGTGGCGAAGAGGACGAGCAGCCCGAAGGCGGCGAGCCACTCCAGGGCGGTGGCGTCCGCGGAGCGGAAGCCGATGGCCAGGCCGACGGCCCCGACGAGGACGACGCTGGCGATGGCCTGGAGCACGCTGCCGACGACGTGCCCGATGAGCACCGAGGCCCGGTGGATGGCCATGGTGCGGAAGCGGGCGATGATGCCCTCGCTCATGTCGCCGGAGACGGAGACGGCGGTGCCGACGGTGGTGGAGCCGATGGTCATCAGCAGGATGCCGGGGACGATGTAGGAGACGTACGCGTCGCGGCCCGCGCCCCCGCTCATCGCGTCCCCGAAGATGTAGACGAAGAGCAGGAGCAGCATGATCGGGGTGAGCAGCAGGTTCAGCGTGAGGGAGGGGTAGCGCCGGGCGTGCAGGAGGTTGCGGCGCAGCATCGTGGTGGAGTCGCGGACGGCGAGGGAGAGGGAGCTGCTCATCGGACGGTCTCCTTGGCGGGGCGGGGGACGGCGGTCTTGTCGGTGAGGGCGAAGAAGACGTCGTCGAGGTCGGGGGTGTGGACGGTGAGTTCGTCGGCCTCGACGCCGACGGCGTCCAGGTGGTCGAGGATGGAGCGCAGTTCGCGCTGGGTGCCGTCGCTGGGCAGTTGCAGGGCCAGGGCCTCGTCGTCGCGGGACGCCTCGGTCAGGGCGCCGGCGGCGGACCGGTAGGCGGCCGGATCGCTGAACCGCAGTCGTACGTGCCCGCCGGGGATGAGCCGCTTGAGCTCGTCGGCGGTGCCCTCGGCGGCGATCCTGCCGTCGTTCAGGACGGCGATGCGGTCGGCCAGTTCGTCGGCCTCCGCCAGGTACTGCGTGGTGAGGAAGACGGTGACCCCGCTGGTGACCAGCTCGCGGATGATGCCCCACATGTTGTGCCGGGAGCGGGGGTCGAGGCCGGTGGTGGGCTCGTCGAGGAAGATGATGCGCGGGCCGCCGACCAGGGTCATGGCGATGTCCAGGCGGCGCTTCATGCCGCCGGAGTAGGTGGACGCCGGCTTCTTGGCGGCGTCGACCAGGTCGAAGCGCTCCAGGAGTTCGGCGGCGACCCGCCGCCCCTCGCGCCTGGGCAGGTGGTGCAGGTCGGCCATGAGGAGCATGTTCTCCTCGCCGGTGATCAGGCCGTCGACGGCGGAGAACTGGCCGGTGACGCCGATCGCGGCGCGTACGGCCTGGGGGTCGGTGGCGAGGTCGTGACCGCCGATTACGATCCGGCCGGACCCCTCGTCGGCGGGGACGAGCGTGGAGAGGATCTTGACGGCGGTGGTCTTGCCCGCGCCGTTCGGGCCGAGCAGGGAGAAGATCGTCCCCTCGGGGACGGTCACGTCGACACCGTCGAGGACGGTCTTGTCCCCGTACGACTTGCGCAGCCCGTGCGCCGCGATGGCCAGGTCGGTCATGAGGAGAGCTCCTTCTAACGCTGTGGTGGGGTGCGGAGGGCCGCGGGTCGAGGGGGGTGGCGGGGTTCAGAGGCTGCGGGCGGTGATGTCGCCGTACGAGGTGGTGGCCTTGATGGTCAGGGCGGCATCGGCGCCGTCGGTGTTCATCAGCGCGTTGTCGATGCGGCCGTGACCGGTGCCGGCGTCCAGGGCGGCGGAGACCCCGCGGGCGGCGCCGACGGTGATGTCGCCGTGCTGGGTGCTGAGCGTGAGGGTGCCGCGCACGGCCTCGGTGACGGTCACGTCGCCCTGCTGGGTGCTGATCTCGCCGGGCCCGTTGAGCCGGCCGACCGTGATGCGGGCGTCGAGTCCGCTGATGCGGGCGCCGGCGGCCTCGTCGAGCTTGACCGGTCCCGAGCCGCCCTCGAAGGACACGTCGCCGAGCCGTCCCACACCGCGGAACTCCGCGGCGGCGGCCTTCGCCTCGACGTGGGAGCCGGCCGGGAGCTGGACGGTGACCTCGACGGACCCCCGCGTGCCGAGGAGCCGGTTCCTCTCACCCGGGGCCTGGATGCGCAGGACACCGTCGGTGCAGGTGACCTCGGTCTGTTCGGCCGCCTTCACGTCGCGGCTCCTGGCGGGGTCGGCGGGCCGGACCTCGACCGTGGTGTCGGCACGGTCGGCGGCGATGAACTGGATGCGGCCCGCGGCGATGTCCAGGACGGCGGAGACGGGGGCGGCGGTGGCGAACTTCTGCATGGCGTGCTCCTCGGGTTCGGCGTTTCGTCGGTACTTCGACGGCGCTTCGTCAGTTGCTTTGTCAGTCGCTTCTTCAGTCGCTTCGTCGGCTCGTCAGTCGCTTCGTCGGTCGCTTCGGCCGTTGTTTCGTCCGTCGTTTCCGATGACGCAAACGCTACGTTGCATTTACAGGCGCGGCAACAGTCATGTTGCATAAGAAGTGCCAACTCGCAGTTCAGAGCTGCTATTTCATTGCAACGGCCTGACGCTTAACGCAACAGTGAGCCAGGCGTTCATTGCAATGGGCTGACGGTGAACGCTATGCTGAGGGTCCCGACGGAGGGTCCCGACGGAGCACCAAGGAGAGATCGCGATGCCAGGCGGCAGGCTCACCCAGCAGGAACGTCAGCAGATCGCGCTCGGCCTGGCCGACGGCCTGGCCTACGCGGAGATCGCGAGGCGCCTGGACCGCCCGACCTCCACGGTCACGCGGGAGGTGATGCGCAACGGCGGCCCCACCTCCTACCGCGCCGACCTCGCCCACCGCGCCACCGAGCACCGCGCCCACCGGCGCCGGCAGGCGTCGCCCGACGGGCGGGCGGACGCCTCGTCGCGGCCCCACGGACGCGACACCCAGGCCGTGCGCGACTACGAGGAGGTCCTGACCACGGTCATGATGGCTTCCGGCATGCCCAGGATGACGGCCAGGGTGATGACCTGCCTCACCCTCACCGACTCGGGCAGCCTCACCGCGTCCGAACTCGTCCAGCACCTCCGGGTCAGCCCGGCGTCCGTCTCCAAGGCGATCACGTTCCTCGACGAGCAGGGCCTCGTCCGCCGGGAGCGGACCGAGGGCCGCCGCGAGCGCTACGCCGTGGACGACGACGTCTGGTACCAGTCGATGCTGGTCAGCATCCGGTCCCTGACCCAGGTCGTCGAGACCGCACGGCAGGGCGTCTCCATCCTCGGCTCCGGCTCACCGGCCGCCACCCGCCTGGAGAACGTCGCCCGCTTCCTCGACTACGTCTCCGAGAGCATGCTCCGCGCCACGGAGCAGGCCCGCGCCATCCTCCACACGAAGCCCCTGCCGGAGGCGGACACCACCGCCTGAAGCGCTCCTCTTCGGCCGCACCGGCGAAAAACAGCCACGCCGCACACGCGCGTGCGGCGGCCGAAGCCGTGCGCGAGCCCCCGAACGTCCGCTCAACGCCGGTCGCGGGCCAGCCCGCCGCGCCGCTCCGCATACCGAACGTGCCCCACCGGCCAACGAACTGATTCCGGCCAACTCTTGATGCGGCCCTGACAGAACTGTGGCTCTGGTGCCACTCTTCCCCTCGACCGCCGCACGAGATTCAACAAGGCGACGGTTTCTCTTCACGCACCACACACGCACCGCCACTAGCTCCACCACCAGCTCCACGCCTGGCTGCGCCTCTGGCAGCACCCCGGCAACACCTCGCAACGCCCTTTACGCACCGCCCAGTTCTGCGTACCGCCTTGCTCTGCCCGGACGGCGACCCAACCGCCCGGTAGCTCTGGCCGCGCATCCCCGCGGCCGCGCAGAAGGAGTCCGTGTTGAGAAGCACCTCCCACAGACCCACCTCCCACAGCAGCCGTTCGGTCCGCACCCGTGCGACCGCCGTCGGCGCCCTCTCCGCAGTCGCCGCACTCCTCGCCGTGGCCGTCCAGGCGGGCCCCGCCTCGGCGGACGGCCCGGCGGCCAGGACCGCCCCCGCGGCGGCCCAGAAGCTCGGCAAGGTCGACCCCGGCGCCCTGGCCGTCAAGCTCTCCCCAGCCCAGCGCGCCGAGCTGATCCGCGACGCCAACGCCACCAAGGCGGAGACCGCCGAGGACCTGAAGCTCGGGGCCAAGGAGAAGCTGGTCGTCCGCGACGTCGCCAAGGACCGCGACGGCACCGTCCACACCCGCTACGAGCGCACCTACGACGGCCTGCCCGTCCTCGGCGGCGACATGGTGGTGGACACCGCGAGGAGCGGCAAGACCGAGGGCGTCACCAAAGCGGTGAAGGCGCAGCTCAAGGGTGTCGACACGAGTGCCGGCATCAAGGCGTCGACGGCCGAGAAGCAGGCGCTGGGCGCCGCGAAGGCCGAGGGCTCCAAGAAGACGGACGCGGACCGCGCGCCGCGCAAGGTGGTCTGGCTGGCCGAGGGCAAGCCGGTCCTCGCGTACGAGACCGTGGTCGGCGGGCTCCAGCACGACGGCACGCCGAACGAGCTGCACGTCATCACGGACGCCGCCACCGGCAAGAAGCTCTTCCAGTGGCAGGGCATCGAGAACGGCACCGGCAACACGCAGTACAGCGGCCAGGTCACCCTGGGCACGGCCCAGTCGGGGTCGAACTACACCCTCACCGACACCGGCCGCGGCAACCACAAGACGTACAACCTGAACCGCGGCACGTCCGGCACCGGCACCCTCTTCACGGGAGCCGACGACGTGTGGGGCAACGGCCTGCCCTCCAACCTGGAGACCGCGGGCGCCGACGCCCACTACGGCGCCGCGCTGACCTGGGACTACTACAAGAACGTGCACGGCCGCTCCGGTATCCGCGGTGACGGCGTCGGCGCGTACTCCCGGGTGCACTACGGCAACAACTACGTCAACGCCTTCTGGTCCGACGCCTGCTTCTGCATGACGTACGGCGACGGCTCGGGCAACTCCAAGCCGCTGACGTCCATCGACGTGGCCGCCCACGAGATGACGCACGGCGTGACGGCCGCGACCGGCAACATGACCTACAGCGGTGAGTCCGGCGGCCTGAACGAGGCCACCTCCGACATCTTCGCCGCCGCGGTCGAGTTCAACGCCAACAACGCCCAGGACAAGGGCGACTACCTCGTCGGCGAGAAGATCGACATCAACGGCGACGGCACCCCGCTGCGCTACATGGACAAGCCCTCCAAGGACGGCGGGTCCAAGGACTCCTGGTACTCCGGCATCGGCAGCATCGACGTGCACTACTCGTCCGGTGTCGCCAACCACTTCTACTACCTGCTGAGCGAGGGCAGCGGCAAGAAGGAGATCAACGGCGTCCAGTACGACTCGCCGACCTCCGACGGCCTGCCCGTGACCGGCATCGGCAGGGACAAGGCGTCGCTGATCTGGTTCAAGGCGCTCACCACGAAGTTCACGACCACGACCAACTACGCGGCGGCCCGCACCGGGACGCTCGCCGTGGCCGGTGAGCTGTACGGCACCACCAGCGCCGAGTACAAGGCCGTCGCCCACGCCTGGGCCGCCGTGAACGTCGGCGCCCGCCCCGGCGGTGAGGAGCCCGGCGGCAAGACCTTCGAGAACACCGCGGACGTCAACATCCCGGACGCCGGCGCCGCGGTCACCTCGGCGGTCGACGTCACGGGCGTCACCGGCAACGCGCCGAGCACCCTCAAGGTCGGCGTCGACATCGTGCACACCTGGCGCGGTGACCTCCAGGTCGACCTGGTGGCCCCCGACGGGACGGTCTACCCGCTGAAGGCCACCAGCAGCTCGGACTCCGCCGACAACGTCAAGGAGACCTACACGGTCAACGCCTCGTCCGAGGTGGCCAACGGCAACTGGAAGCTGAAGGTGCAGGACAAGGCGCGGCAGGACACGGGATACATCAACAGCTTCAAGCTGACCTTCCCGTAAGCCGCACCAGCAGGTGAGCACCACCGCGTGAGGACACGCCGCCGCCCCGGGTGAACAACTCCCCGGGGCGGCGCGCGTGTTCCGGAGCCGTCGGCCGCCGGCCGCCGCGTTCACCCGGTGTTCGCACTGCGTATGTCGACCACCGCTCAACGGACGATTTCCGGCCAAGCTCCCTCCGAGTAATGACATGTACCTGTCCCGAATGAAACTCTTTCCGGGCACCACAGGCACCGCACGCACCACAGGTACACACGCACCACCGCACCGCGTCTTTCCTGCCCGGGCAGTCCCCAACACGTCCCGGGCCCCCCACAGAAGGAGCCTGCGTGACCCCCCACATATCCCGTAAGCGTTCGACCCTGGCCATCGCCACCGCTGTCGCCGCGGGAGCACTGCTCACCGCCGGGCTGACCACCGGTGCCTCCGCCGAGCCCGCCGAGGACGCCGTGCCGTCCGGGGCGCCCGTCAGCCTCTCGGCCCCGTCGCGCGCCGGCCTCCTGAAGGACGCGAACGCCGGCAAGGCGGCCACCGCCGACGAGATCGGCCTCGGTGCCGAGGAGAAGCTGGTCGTCCGCGACGTCGTCAAGGACGCCGACGGCACCGTCCACACCCGCTACGAGCGCACCTACGACGGCCTGCCGGTCCTCGGCGGCGACCTCGTCGTGCACACCGCCGCGAGCGGCAGGGTCAAGGGCGTCACCAAGGCCACGAAGGCCACCGTGAAGGTCGCCTCCACGGACGCGAAGCTCGGCAAGTCCGCCGTCGCCGAGTCCGCCGAGTCGACCGCGGCCGAGGCCAGGACCGCCGAGGCCGACGCGCAGTCGCCGCGCAAGGTGATCTGGGCCGCCTCGGGCAAGCCCGTCCTCGCGTACGAAACCGTCGTCACCGGTGTCCAGAAGGACGGCACGCCCAGCAGACTGCACGTCATCACCGACGCCGCGACCGGCGACAAGCTGTACCAGTACCAGGCCATCGAGAACGGCACCGGCAACAGCCAGTACAGCGGCAAGGTCGAAGTCGGCTCCAAGAAGGGCGCGAGCGGCTTCGAGCTGACCGACGCCGAGCGCGGCGGCCACAGCACCTTCGACCTGAACCACGCCCAGGGCGGCGAGGGCAAGCTCGTCACGGACGACGACGACACGTGGGGCACCGGGAAGCCGGACGACGCGCAGACCGCCGCCGTCGACGCCGCCTACGGCGCGCAGCTCACCTGGGACTACTACAAGTCCGTGCACGGCCGCAGCGGCATCAACGGCGACGGCAAGGGCGCGACCTCGCGCGTCCACTACGGCACCGGCTACGTCAACGCCTTCTGGGACGACAGCTGCTTCTGCATGACGTACGGCGACGGCGAGGGCGACAAGAAGCCCCTGACCACGCTGGACGTCGCGGCCCACGAGATGACGCACGGCGTCACCTCGGCGACCGGCAACATGGAGTACAGCGGTGAGTCCGGCGGCCTGAACGAGGCCACCTCCGACATCTTCGCCGCCGCGGTCGAGTTCGACGCCGACAACGCCGAGGACGTCGGCGACTACCTCATCGGCGAGAAGGTCGACATCAACGGCGACGGCACCCCGCTGCGCTACATGGACAAGCCCTCCAAGGACGGCTCGTCCCTGGACAGCTGGAGCGAGGACGCGGGCAACGTCGACGTCCACTACTCCTCGGGCATCGCCAACCACTTCTTCTACCTGCTGTCCGAGGGCAGCGGCAAGAAGGAGATCAACGGCGTCCAGTACGACTCCCCGACCGCCGACGGCTCCCGGGTCGAGGGCATCGGCCGCGACAAGGCGGAGAAGATCTGGTTCAAGGCCCTGACGGCGTACTTCACGTCGACGACGGACTACAAGGCGGCCCGCGAGGGCTCCCTGAGCGCCGCGAAGGACCTCTACGGCGCGGACTCCGCCGAGTACAAGGGCGTGGACGCGGCCTGGGCCGCGGTCAACGTCAAGTAGCGGTACGGCACGGCTCCCGGTTCCCGCACCCCGGCCGGGGGTGCGGGGAACCGCGCGTTCGGCCCGCCCGCGGCCGGCTCACCGCAACAGGACCCCCGCGCCCTCCCCGGCCCCCTCGGAGGGCACCGCCACGAGCCCCAGCTCGGCCCCACTGGCCAGCAGCCGGTGGGCGGGCAGAATCCGCACGGTGTACCCGAAGGGCCCCGTGCGGTCCAGCGCCAGGGGGCCCTCGTAGACCCGGCGGCCCTCGACGTCGGGGCCGCTCGCGGGCTTGAGCGGCACCGCGGAGGCGTCGCCGATGTGGTCCTCGGGGTCGACGCGACCCGCGATGGCCTGCACCTCCACGTCGTCCGGCGTCAGCTCCCCGAGGTGGACCCGCACCCGCAGCGTCAGCGTGGCCCCCAGCTCGGCCGTGGCCCCGGTGGCCGACGCCTCCACGTGGTCGACGGCCACCCGCGGCCACGCGGCGCGGACCCGGCCCTTCCAGGCGGCCAGCTCCCCCGCGGACGCGACGTCGAGCGCGCGGTGCGCCCGCGCGGCGGGGACGTACAGCTTCTCCACGTACTCGCGGACCATGCGCCCCGCGAGGACCTTCGGGCCGAGCCGCGTCAGCGTCCTGCGGACCATCTCGATCCAGCGGTCGGGCAGGCCGCCGGGGCCCTGCTCGTAGAAGCGGGGGGCGATGCGCCGCTCCAGGAGGTCGTAGAGCGCGGCGGCCTCCAGGTCGTCGCGGCGGTCGTCGTCGATTGCGGCGCCGTCCGCGGTGGGGATGGCCCAGCCGAAGTCGGGCTCGAACCACTCGTCCCACCAGCCGTCGCGCACGGAGAGGTTCAGGCAGCCGTTGAGCGCCGCCTTCATGCCGGAGGTCCCGCAGGCCTCCAGCGGGCGCAGCGGATTGTTCAGCCACACGTCGCAGCCGGGGTAGAGCTTCTGCGCCATGGCCATGCCGTAGTCGGGCAGGAAGACGATGCGGTGGCGCACCCGCGGGTCGTCGGTGAACCGCACCAGCTCCTGGATGAGCCGCTTGCCGCCGTCGTCGGCGGGGTGGGCCTTGCCCGCGACGACGATCTGCACGGGCCGCTCGGAGTGGCGCAGCAGCCTCATCAGCCGGTCGCGGTCGCGCAGCATGAGCGTGAGCCTCTTGTACGAGGGGACGCGGCGCGCGAAGCCGATGGTGAGGACGTCGGGGTGGAGCACCTCGTCGATCCAGCCCAGCTCGGCGCCGGCCGCCCCGCGCTGGCGCCAGGAG
Organism: Streptomyces sp. NPDC050703; assembly: GCF_040654435.1. Classification (NCBI taxonomy): domain Bacteria; kingdom Bacillati; phylum Actinomycetota; class Actinomycetes; order Kitasatosporales; family Streptomycetaceae; genus Streptomyces; species Streptomyces sp. NPDC050703. Next base: position 9,322 of record NZ_JBFAHX010000051.1, on the reverse strand, counting down.
TCGTAGAGGCGGCGCCTGACCTCGTCCACGAGCTGCCCGCGCAGGGTGCGGCGCAGCTCCCAGATGTCGGAGTCCGCGATGTCGGCGACCGCGTCCCAGCGGTCGGAGCCGCCCACCGACAGGGCGTCCTCGGTGCGCCGCTCGCCGATCTGCCGGGCGCCGAGCCTGAAGACCTCGGGGGCGACCCAGGTCGGGGCGTGCACGCCGTTGGTGACGGAGGTGATCGGGATCTCCTCGGCGTCGAAGCCGGGCCAGAGCCCGGCGAACATGCCCCGGCTGACCGAGCCGTGCAGGGTGCTCACGCCGTTGGCGCGGCTGCCGAGGCGCAGCCCCATCACGGCCATGTTGAAGAGGTTGGGCTCACCGCCCGGGTAGGTCTCCATGCCGAGCCGCAGGACGGCGCCCACGTCGATGCCGGGCAGCTCGCCGCCGGGCCCGAAGTGGCGGGCGACCAGCTCGCGGTCGAAGCGGTCGATACCGGCGGGGACGGGGGTGTGGGTGGTGAAGACGGTCCCGGCCCGCACCGCTTCGAGCGCCGCGTCGAAGTCGACGTCGGCGGCGATCATCTCGTGGATGCGTTCGAGCCCGAGGAACCCGGCGTGCCCCTCGTTGGTGTGGAAGACCTCGGGCGCCGGGTGCCCGGTCAGCCGGCAGAAGCTCCGCACGGCGCGCACGCCGCCGATGCCGAGCAGCATCTCCTGGAGCAGCCGGTGCTCGCTGCCGCCGCCGTAGAGCCGGTCGGTGACGTCGCGCTCGCCGGGGTCGTTCTCCTCGACGTCGGAGTCGAGCAGGAGGAGCGGTACGCGGCCGACCCGGGCGTGCCAGACGTGGGCGAGCATCGCGCGCCCGCCGGGCAGGGCGAGCGCCACCTTGGCGGGGGTGCCGTCGGCCTCGCGGAGCAGGGAGAGGGGCAGCTCGTTCGGGTCGAGCACGGGGTAGTGCTCCTGCTGCCAGGCGTCGCGGGACAGCGACTGGCGGAAGTAGCCGTGCCGGTAGAGCAGCCCGACCCCGATGAGCGGCACCCCGAGGTCGCTCGCGGCCTTGAGGTGGTCCCCGGCGAGGATGCCGAGGCCGCCCGAGTACTGCGGCAGGGCGGCCGTGATGCCGAACTCCGGCGAGAAGTACGCCACCGCGCGCGGCAGTTCGGTGCCCGTACGCTCCGGGTCGTCGGGGGCGCGGCCCTGCTCCTGGTACCAGCGGTCCCCGGTGACGTACTCATGGAGGTCGTCGGCGGCCTCGTCGAGCCGCCGCAGGAAGTCCTCGTCCCCGGCCAGCTCGGCGAGGCGCGCGGAGGGGACGCCGCCGAGCAGCCGCACGGGGTCGCAGCCGGCGGCCCGCCACCGCTCCGGGTCGACGGACTCGAAGAGGTCACGGGTGCGCGGATGCCAGGACCAGCGCAGATTGCGGGCCAGCTCGGTCAGCCGGCCGAGGGGTTCGGGAAGGACGGGACGTACGGTGAATCGTCGGATTGCCTTCACGGTCTCCACCTTCGCGGGGATTCGCCTGGATGCGGCACGTATTTACCTCCGCGAGTCGAAGGTAGCGGCGGTCGGCGGTCCCCCACCACGGCGCGCGCACGGGGCGCGCGGCGTTTCCCGGGCCGTGACGCGGCTCCGGAGGGCTTCCTTTCCCCGTTGTAATCTGCAAGCTCTCTACGTGGCACAGGAATTGGCAGCGGTGACAGCCGGGGGGCGTGCGGATGATCGGCCAGTTGCGTGAGGCTTCGCCCAAGCGGGTGGGTCCTTACGACACCGTGGGGCGGCTGGGGGCCGGCGGCATGGGCGAGGTCTTCCTCGCGACGCCGGACTCCGCCTCCCCCGGGCACTACGAACCGGACGCCCTCGTCGCCGTGAAGGTGATCCGCCGCGACATCGCGGGCGACCCCGCCTTCCGGGCCCGGTTCCGGCGCGAGATATCCGTGGCGGCCTCGGTGCGCAGCCCGTACGTCGCGCGCCTCGTCGGCGGTGACGCCGAGGCCGCGGAGCCGTGGCTCGCCACCGAGTACGTCGCGGGGCCGAACCTCGCGCAGGCCGTGCGGGCGCACGGGCCGCTGCCCGCGGACGCCGTCGCCGCGCTCGGCGCCGGGCTCGCCGAGGCCCTGGCGGCCGTGCACGCGGCGGGGGCGCTGCACCGTGACCTGAAGCCGGCGAACGTGCTGCTCGGCGCCGAGGGGCCCCAGCTCATCGACTTCGGTGTGGCGCGCGCCCTCGGCGCGACCACGATGACCTCGACGGGTCTGCTCGTGGGCACCCCCGGCTTCATGTCCCCCGAGCACGTGGCGGGCGGCCGGCACGTGGTGGCCGCCTCGGACGTGTTCTGCCTGGCCTCGGTCCTCGCGTACGCCGCCTCCGGCGGCGACCCCTTCGGGGACGGCCCGGTGGCCGCCGTCCTGTACCGCGTGTCGCGCGCCGAGGCCCGCCTTGACGACGTGCCCGCGGAGCTGCGGGAGGTCCTTGCCGCCTGTCTGGTGCCCGAGCCCGGCGACCGCCCTGCCCCGCGGGAGGTCGCGGCCCGGCTCACCGCCCTGCGGGGCGGCACGGAGTCCCCCGGCTGGCCCTCCGCCGTGGTCGCCGCCATCGAGGAGATCCACCGCGACACGCTGCGGTTGTGCGCCGCGGGCCGGCCCCTGCTGCCGCTCCCCGAGCCCCCGCGGGCGACCGCGCCCACCCCGACGCAGACCCCCACGCAGACCCCCACGTGGACGCCGACGCGGGCACCGGCCGCCTCGGCCGTGCACGGCCTGCCCACGATGGGCGCGGCGCCGCCCGCCGCCCCCGCGCCGTCCCGCTCCCGGCGCCGCGCCCTCGCGGTGATCGTCGCGGTGGCCGTGGCGGGAGGCGGCGTCGGGGCGCTGCTCGCGCTGCGGGGCTCCGGCGGGGGCGAGGGGGGCGGCGGCTCCGGCGGCTCCGCCGGCCCCGGCGTCGCTCAGCGACCGCCCGGTGTCTCGGCGGCGGAACTCGTCGCCACGGCGGGCGTCGACGCGACGGGCACGCGGGACAGGAGCGGTTCCGTCCCGCAGTACGAGGAGCAGCGCCCCAAGGGCTGGAAGCCCTGGCGCGCCAGGTTCCGCCACGCGCCGATGAACTGCGCGGCCGACACGAAGGCCGTCGTCTGCCTCCTCACCGACGGCACCTACGAGGCGCTCAGCGCCTCCGACGGCCACCGTCTGTGGGTCTCCGACGGCCGCTCGGACGCCGACCGCGGCGCGCGTCAGGACGCGTTCGTCGGCCCGTCCGGCTCCCTCTTCGTCCCGGGGGACACGGTCGAGCCGCAGGTCCGCGGCGGTACGACCGTCGTCGGGTACCGGGGAGGCGCCCAGTTGCGCGACTCCGCTTCCGGCCGGGTGCGCTGGACGGCGAAGCCGTCGCCCGGGCACGTCATCACCTCCGTGCTGCTCACCGATGACCGGCTCGTCGTCAGCGAGGAGGGCGCCCCGGACGCGGCCACCGGAGAGACACCGGACGGCGCGCGGCTGCGGGCGTACACGCGCGGCGGCCGGCAAGTGTGGCGGGAACAGCTCAGCGGCGACACCCTCGCCATGGTCGAGAAGGGCCACTACCGGGCGGAACTGGCCCACGACGGACTCGTCTACGCCCAGTCGAAGGACGGCGTCATCGCGCTCGACGCCCGGCGCGGCGGCCGGGTGGGCGGCGCCTACGGCAAGCGGCAGTGCCTCTCCCTGAAGGCGGTCGGCGGCAAGATCCTCTGCGCCCAGCCGCTCGGCGACACCAGCGACCTGTCCGACCCCACGGAGGACCCGCAGACCCGGGTGGTCCGGCTCGACCCGCGCACGCTGGCCCCGGGGAAGGCGTTCGGCTTCAGGTCCCCGCCGGTCGGCGACGACGGCTTCGGGGGCAGCGACCTGGTCGTGAGCGCCGTCGGGAAGCGGGCGGCGCTCGCGTACGACATGACGGGCAAGCGGCTCGTGGTCGCCGACCCGGGCAGCGGCGAGGTGCTGCGCCGGGAGCGCATCGCGATCACCCCGTACAGCATCCGGCATCCGGCGCCCTCGGGACCGCTGCTCGTCGGCGGACGCGCGCTGTACGCCGACAACTCCGCGCTGCTCTCCGTCCCGCTCACCGCGGCGGGCGAGACCCGCAGGGCCCCGGTGCCGGGCGCCCCCGGCGACCGCGAGCCGAAGAAGTCCGCGGACGGCGGCCTCGTCATCGCCGACACCCCGAAGCACCCGTGGCTGCTGCCGCTCGGCGGGGTCGCGACGGTCGTGTACGACCAGGGCACGGTGGTCTCCCTGAAGCTCCCCTCCCCCTGAGGGCCCGCGCCACCGCCCCCCGCCTGCCCCGGCACCGCCGTGCTCCCGCGTCCACAACTCCAGGAGGACCCTTGCTCGACCCGCTGTCCGGGCCGCCCCGGCACGTCGGCCCGTACCGGCTGCTCGCCACCATCGGCGCGGGCGGCATGGGCGAGGTGTACCTGGCGCGCGGGCACCGGCCCGGCGCGCCCCTGGTCGCGGTGAAGACCGTCCGCCCCGACCTGGACATCGACCGCGACTTCCGCGTCCGGTTCCGCCGGGAGATCGCCGCGGCCCGCGCGGTCTCCGGGGCGGGCACGGCGGCGCTCCTCGACGGCGACGCGGACGCCGCGGTGCCGTGGCTGGTGACGGAGTACGTCGCCGGGCCCTCCCTCGCCGAGACGGTGCACCGGTGCGGCCCCCTGCCGGTGGCGACGGTGCGCGCCCTCGGTGCCGCTCTCGCCCGCGCGCTGGCGGCGGTGCACGCGGCCCATGTGCTGCACCGCGACTTCAAGCCGGGCAACGTGCTCCTCACCCCCGACGGGCCGAAGCTGATCGACTTCGGCATCGCGCAGGCCTTCGACGCGACGGCGCTGACGGCGGCGGGCATGATCGTGGGCACCCCGGGCTTCATGGCACCCGAGCAGATCGAGGGCAGCCACGCGGTGGTGCCCGCGTCCGACGTCTTCGCGCTCGGCGCGGTGCTCGGGTACGCGGTCTCGGGGCGCGGCCCGTTCGACGACCAGGAACTGGCCTCGGTCGTCTTCCGCATCTCGCGGGGCGACGCGGACCTGTCGGCCGTACCGGACGAGCTGCGCGAGGTGGTCGCCGCCTGCCTGAGCCCCGCGCCCGGCGACCGCCCCACCGCGGCGCACCTCGCCGATCTGCTGCTGCCCGGCGGCACCGCGGCCTCCGGCGTCCCCTGGCCCGCCCCGGTCCTCTCGCTCTTCGCCGAGCACCGCGAGGCGGTGGCGCGCTGCGAACGGGCGGTGGCCGCCGACTCCTTCGCCGCCGCGCCCACCGCCGCTCCCCCGGCCGCGGCGCCCGTCCCCCCACCGCCCGCCACCCCACCGCCCGTGGCGCGCCGCCGCCGGCCGTGGATCGTCGCGGCGGCGGCGGTGGCCGCCGCGGTCACGGTGGCGGCGGTGCTGCTGCCCGAGGGCGGCGACGCACGGGCCGGCGGCGGGGGCGGCACCGCGGGCGAGGCGTCGAAGAGCCCCGGCGGCGCGGGCCCCGAGGGAGCCACCGGGATCGTCACGCAGTACGGCAACGCGGGCCGTACGGGCGAGTTCGGCGCCGGGAAGAGCGCGGCCGGCCGGCCCGCGGGGTGGCGGCCGTGGACCGTGCGGCGCCCCGGGAGCATGGACGACAGGGGCTACGGCTGCGTCCTCGCGGCGTCGCTCCTGGTCTGCCGCGACGGCAAGGGCTCCGCGACGGCCCTGGACGCGGCCACCGGCAAGCGGCGCTGGACCTCCCCCGGCTTCCGCGTCGGCCCCGACGGCCTCCAGGGCATCCAGGCCCTGCCGCCCGAGAGCGACGGCACCCGCGTCTACGTGCCGAGCGAGCGCGGCACCATCGCGGTCGACCTGGCGTCGGGCGCCGAACGCTGGCGCGAGCCGATGCCGCGGGGCACGGCGGTGATGGGGCTGACGTACGCCGAGGGGGCCGTCTACACCGCGGAGTTCGGCTTCTCGGACGAGGCTACGGGGGCGGGCGACGCCCGGGTGCGCGCCCGCCGCGCCGCCGACGGCCGTGAGCTGTGGCGTTCGCCGAGGCTGCCGGGCAAGGTCGTGGACGCGACGCTCGCCAGGGGCGGCCTGCTGTACGCCTCGCTGGAGGGCGGCGGCCTCGTGGCGCTCTCCACGAAGGACGGCACGGTCGCACGGAAGGCCCCCGGCCGGTCCTGCCAGGGGCTCCAGGCGTACCGCTCCTCGCTCCTCTGCTGGGCGCACGGCGCGGCGGGCGTACGGGAACTCGACCCCGGCACCCTGAAGCCGCGCCGCACGCTGGCGCCCGCCGACCGGCCGGTGCTGCCGCCCGTGGTCGGTGACGCGGGCGTCCTGGTCGTCACCACCGCCGCCCCGGACGCGGACGCCCCCGTCACGCACCACATGAGCGCCTACGACTGGCGCACCGGCAGACGCCTGTGGCGCTACGGCGCCCCGCAGGACACGAGGGCCGTGGGGCTCGCGGGCAAGCGGGTGCTGGCCGTCGGGACGTACGAGATGTGGGGCAGGAGCACCGCCGACGACCTCGACTCCTACCGCAGGAAGGACATCCCGCGGCCGGAGGGCGGCGACGGGTTCGACACCGCGTCGCCGTTCGGCGCCCCCCTGTACGCGGGCGGTGCCCTGTTCTCGGCCACCCAGGACGGCAGGATTCTGTCGGGGTACGCGCCCTGACGGGCGGAGAGCGGGTTTCCGCCATACCTCGGGCGGCGCCCCGGCGGCCGGACTGAGTGGATCAGTTCGGCCGGGTCCGGCGGTCCCGCGCCGCTTCCGGGGCGCTGGGCCGTCCCGGGCACCCCCGCCCGGCACCCCGCGCCGTACTGCCGCGCGGGGGCGGGCAGGGGCGCCGAGCTGCGGCCCCCGCCCGCGTCCGGCGCTTCCCCGGGCCGTCCCGCCTCCCGGAGCATATGCAAATGGCCCGTACCAAAAGGTGCAGTTCTCGCCCCACCAAACAGTGCATTTTCGGACCAGCCGCGCCATTAACGGCGAGGCCGGTCTTGCAGGGGCCGTTACGCACTAGTAGTTAACAAAGCGCCGGATTGTTCACCCGAAGAGTGTGGGAAGGCTCCTCCGGTACGCACTCCGGCACACTCTCCGGCTCCCATCGGCCGGCAGCACCGCGGTACCTCTCCCCACCCCCGTATCCGTGCACGCGGACAGGAGCGGTCAGACATGCCCTCAGGCTCAACCCCGCACCCCACCATTCCCGTCCTGGACGTCCGGCCCGCCGTGCACTGCGGCCGAAAACCGGTGAAGGCCGTTCCGGGAGAAACGTTCCAGGTGAGCGCGACGGTCTTCCGCGAAGGCCATGAAGCGGTCGCGGCCGACGTCGTCCTGCGCGATCCAGAGGGGCGCGTGGGGCCATGGACGCCGATGCGCGAACTGGCCCCCGGCACCGACCGGTGGGGCGCGGACGTCACCCCCGGCCGCGAGGGCCGCTGGACGTACGCCGTGGAGGCGTGGGGCGACCCCATGACGACCTGGCGGCACCACGCGGGGATCAAGATACCGGCGGGCATCGACACCGAGCTGGTCCTCGAAGAGGGCGCCCGCCTCCACGAGCGCGCGGCCGACGGCGTGCCCGCCGCCGCACGGCCGGCCGTCCTCGCGGCCGCCGAGGCCCTGCGCGACACCGGACGCTCGCCCGCCGCCCGCCTCGCCGCGGCCCTCACCCCCGAGGTGAACGCGGTCCTCACCCGTCACCCGTTGCGCGAACTCGTCACGTCGTCACCGGAGTTCCCGCTGCTCGTGGAGCGGACCCGGGCCCTCTTCGGCTCCTGGTACGAGTTCTTCCCGCGCTCGGAGGGCGCGGTGGTCCGCGAGGGGGCCGCGCCGGTCTCCGGGACGTTCCGCACGGCCGCCGAGCGGCTGCCGGCCATCGCGGACATGGGCTTCGACGTGGTGTACCTGCCACCGGTCCACCCGATCGGCAGCACACACCGCAAGGGCCCGAACAACTCCCTCTCCCCCGGCCCCCACGACGTCGGCGTGCCGTGGGCGATCGGCTCCCCGGCGGGTGGCCACGACGCCGTCCACCCCGACCTCGGCACGCTCGACGACTTCGACGCCTTCGTGCGCAGGGCGGACGGCCTCGGCCTTGAGGTCGCCCTGGACTTCGCGCTCCAGTGCTCGCCGGACCACCCGTGGGTGGAGGAGCACCCGGAGTGGTTCCACCGCCGGGCGGACGGCTCCGTCGCGTACGCCGAGAACCCGCCGAAGAAGTACCAGGACATCTACCCGATCGCCTTCGGCCGGGACATGCCGGGGCTGATCGCGGAGACCGAGCGGCTGCTGCGGTTCTGGATGGGCCACGGGGTACGGATCTTCCGCGTCGACAACCCGCACACCAAGCCCGTGGTGTTCTGGGAGGAGGTGATCGCCCGGATCAACGGCACCGACCCCGACGTCATCTTCCTCGCCGAGGCCTTCACCCGCCCCGCCATGCTGCAGACCCTCGCCGCCGTCGGATTCCAGCAGTCGTACACCTACTTCACCTGGCGCAACACCAAGGACGAACTCACCGCCTACCTGACCGAGCTGTCACGCGACACCGCGCACTTCCTGCGCCCGAACCTCTTCGTGAACACCCCCGACATCCTCCACGCCTACCTCCAGGAAGGCGGGCGTCCCGCCTTCGAGACGCGCGCCGTGCTCGCCGCCACGCTCTCACCGACGTGGGGCGTCTACAGCGGATTCGAGCTGTGCGAGAACACGGCCGTACGGCCCGGCAGCGAGGAGTATGAGAACTCCGAGAAGTACCAGCTGCGCCCGAGGGACTGGGCGGGGGCCGCCCGAAGAGGCGAGACCATCGCCCCCCTCATCACCGCTCTCAACCGGATACGCCGCGCCAATGCCGCCCTGCGGCGACTGCGCGGCCTGCACTTCCACCCCACCGACAAGGAAGCGGTGATCGCCTACTCGAAGTCCGCCGCCGACGCGCACGGTTCGAACACGGTTCTGGTGGTCGTCAACCTCGACCCCCACCACACCCAGGAGGCAACGGTCTCGTTGGACATGCCGGAACTCGGCCTCGACCGGCACGAGACCGTGCCGGTGCGCGACGAGCTCACCGGTGAGACCTACCACTGGGGCAGGGCCAACTATGTGCGCCTGGAGCCGGGCCGCGCGCCCGCGCACATCTTGCGCGTCCTGCGACCGTCCTCACCGTTGATCGGAGGGTCACCCACACCATGATCTTCAATGAGCCCGTCCAGGACACGTTCGAGGACACGCCGAGCAAGGACCGCGATCCCGACTGGTTCAAGCGCGCGGTGTTCTACGAGGTCCTCGTCCGCTCCTTCCAGGACAGCAACGGCGACGGCATCGGTGACCTGAAGGGCATCAC
>NZ_JBFAHX010000050.1:0-48947 GCF_040654435.1 Streptomyces sp. NPDC050703 | reverse complement strand
GCGTTGTCGGGATCACCCCGATACCACCAGTATCGGGGCGACCCTCCGCCTTGCGATCGCACGCACCAGACGCCGCCGGACCCGCCCTCCGGGCGGACGACGCCACTTTCGAAACACGCCCTAGCCTCCGCTAGACGTCGCGCTTCTCCAGCAGGGCGAACGCGCCGCCGACGGCGACTGCCGTCACGACGACCAGCACGACGAGCTGGGACGTGCCGCTCGCGCCGTCCATGCCGTCGGCGCCGAAGATCTTGGCGAGCGAGTTGATGGCGTTGTAGTCCGACATCTTCTCGGCGAGCGTGCGCGTGCTGTCCCAGATCATCAGGAACGCCGGCAGGATCGCCGGGACGAGGACCACGCCGAGCATCGCGGTGATGGCACCCGCGGAGTGCCGCAGCATGGAGCCGACCGCCAGCGCGACCACGCCGAGCAGCGACACGTACAGGCCGCCCTTGAGGACCGTGCCCGCCCACGGGACGTCGCCCGCCTCGGGGCCGCTGTTCATCGAGGACGTCGCGAGGCCCACCAGCAGGATGGAGCCCGCCGAGACGACGAACGCCACGGCGAGGAAGACCAGGATCTTCGCCAGCAGGACGCGGTGGCGCTGCGGCGAGGCCGTGAACGTCGTACGGATCATGCCCGTGCCGTACTCGGACGAGGTCACGAGGACGCCGAGGGTGATCAGGCAGATCTGGCCGAGCATCAGGCCGAAGAAGGCCGGGATCGTGAACGGCACGTCGCCGTAGTCGCTCGGCTCCGTGTTCGCGGCGGCCAGCAGGCCGATGCCGACGACCAGGGCGATGAAGATGCCGAGGGTCCACATCGTCGAGCGGACCGACTTGATCTTCGTCCACTCGGAGGCGAGGGCGTTGCCGAGGTGCGTCTTCTTGACCGGGATCGGCGAGGAGTAGGCGTTGTTCATCGCCTGCTGCCACGCCGAGGGCGGCGCGGGGGCGGCGGGCGCGGGCGGCGGCGGGGGAGCGACCGCGGGGGCGCCGGCCGGTGCGAACGCCTGCTGGGGAAGCGGCTGGGGCTGCTGCGGGGCCTGCTGCGCCTGCGGCTGCTGCTGCGGAGTCGGAGGCGTGGTCATCGGGCGGCGTCCTCGTTGTCGGTGGCGCCCTTGGTCAGGTCGGGCGCGGGAGCGGGTGCGGCGGCGGGAGCGGGGGTGGCGGGCGGCTGCTGCTGCGGCGCGCCGGCGTACGGGTTCGGCGTCGGCGTCCCCGACGGGTCCTGCGGCTGCTGCGGCTGCTGCATCGCGAAGGGCTGACCGCCCTGCTGGGGCGGCGGCGGCGCGTACCAGCCGGGCTGGCCCTGGCCGGGCACCGGCAGCTGGCCCTGCGGCGGCACGGCACCGGGCGGCAGCTGCTGCTGGAGCCCCGCGCGCTGGTCGATAGTGGAGCGGTAGTCGACGGCGCCCTGCGTCATCCGCATGTACGCCTCCTCCAGCGAGGCCTGGTGCGGGGAGAGCTCCCACAGGCGTACGTCGGCGCCGTGCGCGAGGTCGCTGATGCGGGGGAGCGGCAGGCCCGTGACGCGCAGCGCGCCGTCCTGCTCGGGCAGCACCTGGCCGCCCGCCCCGGTCAGCGCGGCCGTCAGCTTCTCGCGGTGCTGCGGCTCGCCGTCGGGCGTGCGCACCCGGGCGAAGTCGGCGGAGTTCGCCGAGATGAAGTCCCTGACGCTCATGTCGGCGAGCAGTTGGCCGCGGCCGATCACGATCAGGTGTTCGGCGGTGAGGGCCATCTCGCTCATGAGGTGGGACGACACGAAGACCGTGCGGCCCTCGGCGGCGAGCGCCTTCATCAGGTTGCGCACCCAGAGGATGCCCTCGGGGTCGAGGCCGTTGACCGGCTCGTCGAAGAGCAGCACCTGCGGGTCGCCGAGGAGGGCCGCGGCGATGCCCAGGCGCTGGCCCATGCCGAGCGAGAAGCCCTTGGAGCGCTTCTTCGCCACGTCCTGGAGGCCCACGACGCCGAGCACCTCGTCCACGCGGCGGGCCGGGATGCCGGAGAGCTGCGCGAGGCAGAGCAGGTGGTTGCGGGCGTGCCGGCCGCCGTGCACCGCCTTGGCGTCGAGCAGCGCGCCGACCTGGCGCGGGGCGTTGGGGAGCTTGCGGTAGGGGTAGCCGCCGATCGTCACCTGCCCGGTGGTGGGCGCGTCGAGCCCGAGGATCATGCGCATCGTCGTCGACTTGCCCGAGCCGTTGGGCCCGAGGAAGCCGGTGACGGTCCCGGGCCGCACCTGGAAGGAAAGGTTGTACACGGCTGTCTTGGCGCCGTAGCGCTTCGTCAGGCCGACTGCCTCGATCATTCTCCGCACCCATCGAATGGTTCAGGACGTCGGGGCACACGCCCCCGTAAGGGTTAGGAGGATAACGGCGGGCTGACGGTTCCGGCCAAGAGCGGGTAAAAGTGTGAAGGCTTCGGTCAGGCGTCCCGCTTCTTCAGGAGCGCGTAACCGCCGAGCAGCGCGAGGACCACCCACGCCAGCATGATCGCGAGCCCGCCCCAGGGCCCGTACGGGGTGTCGTCGTCGAACGGCGTCTTGACCTGCATGATCCTGCTGCCGGCCTGGTCGGGCAGGAAGCGGCCGATCTTCTTCGTCGCCGATACGTTGCCGAGGATGCTGGAGATCAGGAAGAAGAACGGCATCAGGATGCCGAGGGAGAGCATGGGACTGCGCAGCATCGCCGCGACGCCCATCGAGAACATCGCGATGAGCGTCATGTAGAGCCCGCCGCCGATGACCGCCCGCAGCACACCGGGGTCGCCGAGCCCCGCCCGGTACGGGCCGAGCACCGCCTGTCCCGCGAAGAACGTGATGAAGCTGGTGGCCAGGCCCACGGCGAGGGCGAGCAGCGTGGCCACGAGGATCTTGCCGAAGAGGAACGTGCCGCGCTGCGGCACGGCCGCGAGCGAGGTGCGGATCATGCCGGTGCTGTACTCGTTGGAGACGACGAGCACCCCGAACACGATCATCGCGAGCTGGCCGAGCGACATCCCGGCGAAGCTGATGAAGGTCGGGTCGAAGGTCAGCCGGTCCTTGGCGTTCAGGCTGTCGTAGTCGTTCCTGGACAGGATGCTGATCAGCATGCCGAGCGCGATCGTGACGACGCCGGCGAGCCCGAGCGTCCAGACGGTCGAGGAGACCGAGCGGATCTTGGTCCACTCCGACCTCAGTACCTGTGCCACGGCCATCGCTCAGGCCCCCTTCCGCCGCTGCCAGCCCTCGCCCCAGGCGGACCGCTCGTCTGCGGGCGGCGCGCCGTCGGGCCGGTCGGAGTGCGCGTGGTACTCGACCGACTCGGCGGTGAGCTGCATGAACGCCTCCTCCAGGGACGCTTGCTGGGGGCTCAGTTCATGGAGGACGACCTGACGGCTCGCGGCCAGTTCGCCGAGCCGCTCGGGCGGCGCGCCGTCCACCTCCAGGGCGCCGTCACGCGCCTCGACGGCGCCGATGCCCGCCTCGTGCAGGACGTCGAGGAGACGCTCGCGCTGCGGGGAGCGCAGCCGTACGTACGAACGCGAGTTCTGCCGGATGAAGTCGGACATGGAGGTGTCCGCGAGGAGCCGCCCCTGGCCGATGACGACGAGGTGGTCGGCGGTCAGCGCCATCTCGCTCATCAGGTGCGAGGAGACGAAGACCGTGCGCCCCTCGGCGGCGAGGGACTTCATCAGGTTCCTGATCCAGTGGATGCCCTCGGGGTCGAGCCCGTTGACCGGCTCGTCGAACATCAGGATCTCGGGGTCGCCGAGCAGCGCGCCCGCGATGCCCAGGCGCTGGCCCATGCCGAGCGAGAACCCCTTGGCCTTCTTCCTCGCGACCGCGGTGAGCCCCACGGTGTCGAGCACCTCACCGACGCGGGCGCGCGGGATGCCGTTGCTCTGCGCCAGGCAGAGCAGATGGTTGTAGGCGCTGCGCCCGCCGTGCATGGCCTTGGCGTCGAGGAGCGCGCCGACGCAGGTGAGGGGGTCCTTGAGCCGGGAGTAGTGCTTGCCCTCGATGCGGACGGTGCCGGCCGATGGGTTGTCGAGCCCGAGCATCATGCGCATCGTCGTGGACTTTCCCGCGCCGTTGGGCCCGAGGAAGCCCGTGACGATGCCGGGCCGGACGGCGAAGGTCAGGTTGTCGACGGCCACCTTCTCGCCGTAACGCTTGGTCAGCCCGTCGAGCGTGATCATGCGGCCACGCTAGAACGCGGCAGGGCCCCCCGCCACCGGAGCGGCAGGGGGCCCGAACGCGCGCGTCGCTCAGCGGGTCTGCTGGGCGGGCACCCCACGCGAGGTCGGCTCGTCCTCGGTGGGCGTCCCGGCGGCGGCCACCGCGGCACCCGTGAGGGTGGCCAGCATCTCGCGCACGTTCGTGAGCTGCGCGTTGATGCTGTCCCGGCGGTTGGTGAGGGCCGCCAGCTCCCGCTCGGACTCGCTGCGGATGCGGTCCGCCTTGGCGTTCGCGTCGGCCACGATGTCCTCGGCCTGGCGCTGCGCGGTCTCCACCGTCTGGCGGGCGCGCCGCTCCGCGTCGGTGCGCAGCTTCTCCGCTTCGAGGCGCAGCTGCTCCGCGCGGTGCTCGATCTCCGCGAGGCGCTTCTCCGCCTTGGCCTGACGCGACGCCAGGTCGCGCTCGGACTGCTCGCGGCGCTTGGCGAGGTTCGTCTCGAAGTCCGCGGCGGCCTGGGCGGCCTTGGCGCGGGTCTCCTCGAAGAGGGCGTCGGCCTCCTCGCGCTTGGACTGCGCGTCCTTCTGGGCCTCCGAACGCAGCGAGCTCGCCTCGCCCTTGGCCTTCTCGACGATCCGGACGCCCTCGTCCTCGGCCTTGGCCTTGCGCTCGGCGGCGAAGGACTCGGCGTCGTTGCGCACCTGCTGGGCGGCGGACTCGGCGAGCTCGCGGTGCTGTTCGGCCGCGCGGCGGGCCTCTTCGCGCAGGTCCTTCGCCTCTTCCTCGGCGAGGCGGAGGATCTTCTCGACGCGGGCGCCGAGCCCGGCGTACGACGGCTCCGCGTCGCTCACCTGGGCCTGGGCGTTCTGCGTCTCGAGGTGCAGCTCCTCGATGCGCTTCTCCAGGGCGGTGATGCGGGCGAGAGCGCTGTCACGGTCGGAGACGAGCTTGGAGATACGTTCGTCCACCTGAGCGCGGTCGTACCCACGCCGCACAAGCTCGAAGCCGTAGGGGGAAGTGTCGCTCATGGGGTTCCTGTCGAATGAGACCGGTGAGGTGATAAGGGAATCCTAGGGGTCAAGGCGGCGTGTCATCGAGCAGATGCCCGTTTGATCTGGAGAATGACACCCCTTTTGAGTGGCTAACCGGCAGAGCCCTTGCCGCGACAGGGCCAAAGGTCCTCACAAGCATGCTTGTCGCAATCTGGCTAGCTTTCTGACTGCTTGCCACCCGAACGGGTCGACCCTGCCGCCGCTCCCGCCTTGACACCACCCGTCCCCGAACCGCCACCGGACTTCCCGCCGCCTGACGGGGCCTCAAGGGAGCCCAACGCCTCAAGCACGTCCTGGACACGGGAGATCTCCGCGTTGATGTCGTCGCGGCGCCGCACCAGGACCTCCAGTTCGCGCTTGCCCTCCTCGACCACGCGGGTGGCCTCGGCCTCCGCGTCGGCCTTGATCCGCTCGGCCTCGCCGACCAGCGAGGCCTTCTTCGTCTCGGCCTCCTTCAGGAGACCCTCGGCCTTCTTCACGGCGGCGATCCGGACCTTGCTCGCCTCGGACGTCGCGTCCGAGACCATCTGCTTGGCCTTCGCCTCGGCCTCGGCGAGCTGCTCCTCCGCGGCCTTCACCAGCGCGTCGCAGCGCTCGCCCGCGGACTTCATCGCCTCGGCGGACTCGCGGCGCGCACGCTCGTGCAGCTCCTCGATCTCGGCGGTGATCCGGTCGCGCTGCTCCTCGGACCGCTCCCTTATGGCGGTCGCGTCGCGCCGGGCGCCGACCAGCAGCTCGTCCGCGTCCGTACGCGCCTTCTCCACCCGGGAGTTGCCCTCGATCGTGGCCTCCGCGACCAGGCGGTCGGCCTCCTTGCGGGCCGCGCCGACCATCGTGTCGGCCTGCGCCTCGGCGTCCGTGGTCGCCTTGAGCGCCTTCTCCTGGGCGTCCGCAGCCAGCTTCTCCGCCTCGGCGGCGGCCTCCGTGATGAGCGTGTCGACCTGCTCGGCGGCCTCCTGACGACGCTTGTTGGCCTCCTTGCGGGCCTCGTCCAGGGTCCGCTCGGCCTCCTCGCGCGCCCCGGTCGTGATCCGCTCGGCCTCCCTCGCCGCCTCCGCCTCGACACGCTCGGACTCGGCGCGGACGCGCTCGGCGTGCTGCTGCGCGGAGTTCACCGTCTCCGCGGCCTCGGCGCGCAGCCGCTCGGCGTCGCCCGTCGCGTCCGAGATCAGCTTCTCGGCCTTGGCCACCGACTCCGCGCGCACCCGCTCGGCCTCGGCGGCCGTCTCCGCCTTGAGCCTCTCCGCCTCGGCGGCGGCCTCCGCGCGGACCCGCTCGGCCTCCGCCGTCGAATCGGCCCGCAGCTGCTCGGCCTCCGCCGTGGACTCCGTCCGCAGCCGCTCGGCCTGCTCGACGGCCTCCGCGCGGACGCGCTCGGCCTCCGCGATCGTCTCGTTCTGCAGCAGCTCGGCCTCGCTGCGCGCCTCGCCGATCAACGTGTCGGCCTGGGCCGCGGCGTCATTGCGGATGCGGTTGGCGTCCTCGCGGGCGTCGGCACGCGTACGGGCCGCGTCGTGCTCCGCCGACGCCTTGGTGTCGGACGCCTCCGTACGCACCCGCTGGACGTACTCCGAGGCGTCCGAGCGCATCCGCTCGGCCTCCGCGATCGCCTCGGCGACCGTGCGCTCGGCCAGCTCCTTGGCGGCCTCCGCCGCCTCCGTCGCCTCTTGCCGGGTGCGGAGGGCGTCCTCGCCGGCGCGCTCCCGCTCGGCGTAGGCGTCGGAGCGGACGCGGTCGGCCTCCTCCTGCGCCTCCGTCCGCGTGCGCTCAGCGGCGTGCTCGGCGGCCGAGCGCAGGCCCGCGACCTCTTCCTGCGCCGCCTCGTGCAGACCCGCGACGGAGTCCCGTACGGACTGGGCGGTCTGCTCGGCGGCCGAGACCAGCTCGGTCGCCCTGCGGTCGGCCTCCTCGACCAGCCGCACCGCCTCGGCCTGCGCCTCCTCGACCCGCTTGCGGGCCGAGGCGAGCAGCTCCTCGCTCTGCTCGCGGGCCCGCTCACGCTCCTGGTCGGCCTCCGCGCGCGCCGAGCCCAGCGTCTCCTCGGCCTCGCGACGGCGCCGCGCGGCCTCCTCCTGGGCGGCGGACAGGGCCTCCGCGGCCTCCGCGCCCACGCGCTCGGCGGCCGCGGCGGCCTCCGCGCGCACCCGGTCGGCGGTCTCCTGCGCCTCGGTCCTCAGCCGCTCGGCCTCGGCGGCGGCCTCCGAACGCAGCCGCACGGCGAGCGTCTCGCCCTCCGCGCGTGCCTGCGAGGCGTCCGCGGCGGCCTCCGTGCGCAGCCGCTCGGCCTCGGCCTCGGCCTGCGCCTGGAGCGTACGGACGCGCTCGGCGGACTCCGCGCGCAGCCGGTCGGTCTCCTCCGTGGCCTCCTTGCGCAGCAGCTCGGCCTGCTCACGGGCGTCGGCGAGGGCCTGCTCGGCCGCGGTCAGCCGCTCCTCGGCCTCCGCGCGCAGCCGCGTCAGCTCCTCGGCGGCCTCCGCCTGCCGTGCCGCTATGGCCCGCTCGGTCTCCTCGTGCAGCGCCCGCGCGGCCTCCTCGGCCTCGGTGCGCACCGCCTCGGCCTGCTCGACGGCCTCCTCGCGGTGCCGCTCGGCCTCCGCGCGGGTGCGCTCAAGCGTCTCCTCGGCCTGCTTGCGCAGCGACGTGGCGCGCTCGACGGCCTCGGTGCGGACCCGGTCGCTCTCCGCGGTCGCCGCCGTCCGCAGCTCCTCCGCGTCGGCCTTCGCCTTGGCGAGCAGCTCCTCGGCGGACTTGGCCGCCTCCTCGATCTCCTTGACCGCCTCGCGCCGCGCCTCGCCCCGGATGCGCTCGCCCTCCGAGACCGCGTCCGCCCGCAGCTGCTCGGCCTCGCCGCGCAGCCTGCGCGCCTCCTCCTGCAGCTCGACGGTCTTGGCGCGGTACTCCTTGGTGTCGTCCTTCGCCGCGCCCTTGAGCTCCTCGGCGATGTCGTGCGCCTCGGCCCGCAGCCGGTCCGCCTCGGTCTCCGCCTCCGTACGAATCCGCTCGGCCTCGTCGGTGGCGGCCTTCGTCGTCTCCTTGGCCTTCTTCGAGGCCTTGTCCAGGACCTCCTCGGCGGTCCGCGCCGCCTTCGCGAGCTGGCCCGCGGTCTCCTCCGCGGTGATCGTGCGCGCCTTCTCGGCGGCCTCCGCGATCAGCTTCTCGGCCTCCGCGCGGGCGTCGGCGATGAGCTGCTCGGCCTCCGACTTCGCGGACTCCGCGTCCTTGGTGGCCTCGCTGACGAGCCGCGCGACCTGCTCCTTCGCCGTACGCGTGCGCTGCTCACCGGCGGTCTCCGCCGCCGCGATCTGCTTCGCCGCGGCGTCCTTGGCCTCGGCGAGGACCTTCTCCGCCTCGGCCCGCGCCTCGCGCAGCGCCGCGTCGGCCTCGGCCATGCGCTGCTCGGCGACCCGGCTCGCCTCCGTGGCCCTGCGGCGGGCCTGCTCGGACTCCTCGGCGGTGGTGGAGCGGAGCTGCTCGGCGTGGTCGGTGGCCTCCTGGGCCTGGGTGGAGGCGGCGTTCAGGAGGCGCTCGGCGTCGGTGCGGGCCCTGCGCAGCAGCGCCTCGGCCTCGGCGCGCGCGGCCTCGGCGTCGCTCGCGAGCCGGCGGCGGGCCTGCTCGGCGACGCGCTCGGCCTCGGCGCGGGCGGCGGCCAGGGCCTGGTCGGCCTCGGCGCGCGACTCGTCGAGGAGCCGGCGGGCCTGCTGCTCGGTGCGGGCCCGCAGCTGCTCCGCCCACGCCACGTTCTCGTTGACGTGCGACTCGACGGTCCGGCGGCGCTCGGCCAGCTCCTGGTCGAGCTGCTGACGGCGCGACACGGCCTCGGCGTGCAGCTCCGACTGGAGCCTGGCCTGCTGCTCGGCGTGCTCCTGGAGGATGCGCTGGGTCTGCGCACGGGCCTCGCGCAGCTCCCGCTCGGCGTCCGCCCGCAGCTGGTCGGCCTGGATCTGGGCGTTGCGGAGCATCTGCTCGGCCTGATAGCCGATGTCCGCGCTGTCGTAGGCAGGGCGGGACGCGAGGTTGCGGCGCGCCTCGTGCAGCTTGGCGCGCAACACCTCGACCTGGTAGCCGAGGTCCTCGGCGTGCTGAACGGCCTTCTCCCGATCAGTCTTCAGCCGGTCCATCTCGGCCTCGAACCGCGAAAGACTGTCGGTCTCAGCCCGCGAGCTCTCTTGGCGTTCGTAGCCCCGCACTGCGCGGTCCCATCCGTCCCCTGGTCGAAGTCTCCAACGAGCCTCGTTCATCCGCCGAACGAGGCCCCCGGGGGAATGGTGTCAGATCAACGGCGGAGCATGGGTTGCTGCCCCGACGCTCGTCCCCCGAAACCCGGACCCCGGCACGCGGCCGCCCAGCCTTCGGACGGCCTGCCGCCCCGACTTCGGACGGCCAGGCGCTAACCCTACCGGCCCGGATATACGGAGGTCAGTGCTCCTGGGACTCGGAAGGCGCCGAAGTGACGAGTTCGGTGAGGACACCATGGCAGTCCTTGGGGTGCAGAAACGTGATGCGCGACCCCATGGAGCCGGTCCTCGGCTCGTCGTAGAGGACCCGTACGCCCTTGCCCCTGATCGCCGCGGCGTCGCCGTCCACGTCCGCGGTGCCGAAGGCGATGTGGTGCACGCCCTCGCCGTTCTTGGCCAGCCACTTGCCGACCGCGGAGTCGTCGCGGGTCGGTTCGAGCAGTTGCAGGTACGAAGCGCCTCCGTCACTCGTATCGTTGATCTTGAGCATGGCCTCGCGCACGCCCTGCTCCTCGTTGACCTCCGTGTGGAAGACGGTGAACCCGTACGTCTCCCGGTAGAACTCGACGGTCTTGTCGAGGTCGAAACAGGCGATCCCGATGTGGTCGATTCGCGTCAGCATGTTTCAAGTGCAGCGCCTCACACAGTGATTACGCAACGTGCGCGCGATCACACTCGTCGGCCGGTGACGGGCGGGGTACCGCTCAGTACATTCAGATAAACCCTCGTTAACTTCTCCTCCCAAGGGGCCGTGGCACATGTCTGGAACGACCGGTACCACCTCAGTGATCGTCGCGGGCGCGCGCACGCCCATGGGCCGCCTGCTCGGCTCCCTGAAGTCCTTCTCCGGCGCCGATCTGGGCGGGTTCGCGATCAAGGCCGCGCTCGACCGGGCCGGCATCGGCGGCGACCAGGTCCAGTACGTGATCATGGGGCAGGTGCTGACGGCCGGGGCGGGGCAGATCCCGGCGCGCCAGGCCGCGGTCAAGGCCGGCATCCCCATGAACGTCCCGGCACTCACCGTCAACAAGGTGTGCCTCTCGGGCCTCGACGCCATCGCCCTCGCCGACCAGCTCATTCGCGCCGGCGAATTCGACGTCGTCGTCGCCGGCGGCCAGGAGTCGATGACCAACGCCCCGCACCTGCTGCCCAAGTCCCGCGAGGGCCACAAGTACGGCGCGATCGAGATGCTGGACTCGATGGCGTACGACGGCCTGACCGACTCCTTCGACGGCGTCGCGATGGGCGAGTCGACCGAGAAGCACAACACCCGCCTCGGCATCGGCCGCCCCGAGCAGGACGAGGTGGCCGCGCTGTCGCACCGGCGTGCCGCCGCCGCCGAGAAGAACGGCCTGTTCGAGGCCGAGATCACGCCCGTGGAGATCCCGCAGCGCAAGGGCGACCCGGTGCTCTTCGCCAAGGACGAGGGCATCCGCCCCGACACCACCGCCGAGTCGCTCGGCAAGCTGCGCCCCGCCTTCGCCAAGGACGGCACGATCACCGCGGGCACCTCCTCGCAGATCTCCGACGGCGCCGCCGCCGTGGTCGTCATGTCCAAGGCCAAGGCCGAGGAGCTGGGCCTCGACTGGATCGCCGAGATCGGCGCCCACGGCAACGTGGCGGGTCCGGACAGCTCCCTGCAGTCCCAGCCGTCCAACGCCATCAAGCACGCCCTGAAGAAGGAGGGCCTGACGGTCGGGGACCTGGACCTCATCGAGATCAACGAGGCGTTCGCCGCGGTCGCCGTGCAGTCAATGAAGGACCTCGGGGTTTCCCCGGAAAAGGTGAACGTCAACGGCGGCGCCATCGCCCTCGGCCACCCGATCGGGATGTCCGGCGCCCGTGTCGTGCTGCACCTCGCCCTCGAACTGAAGCGCCGCGGGGGCGGCGTGGGCGCGGCGGCGCTGTGCGGCGGCGGTGGCCAGGGCGACGCCCTGATCATCAAGGTGGGCAGGGGCTGATCCGCCCCCTCCCGCCCTCTCGTACGCAGTGAAGTGAACGGAGCTGTCACATGCAGGACGTCCCCTCCCTGGTGGCGCAGGCCCGCGAGGGCAGGCCGCGGGCCGTGGCGCGGCTGATCTCCCTGGTCGAGGGGGCGTCGCCGCAGCTCAGGGAGGTGATGGCGGCACTGGCCCCACTGGCGGGCAACGCGTACGTGGTGGGGCTCACCGGGTCGCCCGGCGTCGGCAAGTCCACGTCGACGTCCGCCCTGGTCAGCGCCTACCGGCGGGCCGGGAAGCGGGTCGGCGTGCTCGCCGTGGACCCGTCGTCGCCGTTCTCCGGCGGCGCGCTGCTCGGCGACCGGGTGCGGATGTCGGAACACGCGTCCGACCCCGGCGTCTACATCCGCTCCATGGCCACCCGCGGCCACCTCGGCGGGCTCGCCTGGGCGGCCCCGCAGGCGATCCGCGTCCTGGACGCTGCGGGCTGCGACGTGGTGCTCGTGGAGACCGTCGGCGTCGGCCAGTCCGAGGTGGACATCGCCTCGCAGGCGGACACGTCCGTGGTCCTGCTCGCGCCCGGCATGGGCGACGGCATCCAGGCGGCCAAGGCCGGAATCCTGGAGATCGGCGACGTGTACGTCGTCAACAAGGCGGACCGCGACGGCGCCGACGCCACCGCGCGGGAGCTGAACCACATGCTCGGCCTCGGCGAGTCCCGCGGCGCGGGCGACTGGCGGCCGCCCATCGTGAAGACGGTGGCGGCGCGCGGTGAGGGCATCGACGAGGTCGTCGAGGCGCTGGAGAAGCACCGGGCCTGGATGGAGGAGCGCGGCGTCCTCACCGAGCGGCGGACCGCGCGGGCCGCCCACGAGGTGGAGACCATCGCGGTCACCGCCCTGCGCGAACGGATCGGCTCCCTGCACGGCGACCGCAGGCTCTCCGCGCTGGCGGAACGGATCGTGGCGGGGGAACTCGACCCGTACGCGGCGGCGGACGAACTGGTCGAGCGCGTCACGGAGGGCTGACGGGCCCCGCGGGCTCTCTGCGGGGCCTCGGTGCCTCGGTCCGTCTGCCGTCAGTCGTCCGAGCCGTCGTCGTCCGCGTCGTCGTGGTCGTCACGGTCGTCGTGGGTGTCCGAGCGGTCGGCCGTGACCTTGTCGTTCGTCAGGCCGACGTGCCAGTCGGCCTCGGCGCCCTTGGCGCCGGTCGTCTCCACGTCCCAGACGCCGGCCTTGCCGTCGTCGTCCAGGTCCACGGAGGTCACCGTGCCCTTGCCGGCGGCGGCCCGCGCGGCGTCGGCGGCGCTGGTGGAGGCGCCCTTGAGCGCGGAGTTCACCCGGGCGGCGTCGGCGGCGTCGTCACCGTCGTCGTCCTTGTCCACCCAGGAGCCGAGGACCTTGCCGGTGCCCGCGTCGACCTCGACGCCGTGCCAGGTGCTGCCCTTCAGAATGTCGACGTCCCAGACCAGGCCGCCGTCCTCGTCGTCGAGCTCGGCGGAGACCGCGGTGCCGGACGTGTCGGCGAGAGCCGCCTTGATCGCGTCCGCGGCCGTCACCTCGGCGGCCTTGGCCTCCGCGGTGTTCTCGGCGGCGTCGTCGCGGTCGTCGTCCTTGCCGTCGTCGTCCTTGCGGTCGCTGTCCTTCGGCTGGACGCTCGACTCGGCCGCGGCGCTGTCGTCGTCACCGCCGGTCGCGAAGGCGGTGGCGGTGCCGCCGCCGATCAGGGCCGCGGCGGCGACGGTGGCGATGACCAGGTTGCGCTTCATGAGGGTCCTCCCGAGGAGAGTGGGCGGTACGGGCGGCGGCCGGGGCCGCCGCCGTTCGCTTTCGACACGGACCAATCTGGCGGACCGACCCTGAACCGGAGCTGAAGCCGCCTGAAGGACTCTTCAGGTTCGCTCTGACACCCTGATGCCATGCGCCCACCCGCCTCCCACCACCACCCCGCCGGAGGCGCCTCGCGCCACACCTACCGACTCCTGATCGTGGAGGACGAGAAGCGGCTCGCCCTGTCGCTGGCCAGGGGACTGACCGCCGAGGGCTTCTCCGTCGACGTCGTCCACGACGGCCTCGACGGGCTGCGCCGCGCGAGCGAGGGCACGTACGACCTGGTCGTCCTCGACATCATGCTCCCCGGCATGAACGGCTACCGGGTCTGCTCCGCGCTGCGCGCGGCCGGCGACGACGTGCCGATCCTGATGCTCACGGCGAAGGACGGCGAGTACGACGAGGCGGAGGGCCTGGACACGGGCGCCGACGACTACCTCACCAAGCCGTTCTCGTACGTGGTGCTCGTGGCCCGCGTGAAGGCGCTGCTGCGCCGCCGCGGCACCACGGGCCCCTCCCCGGTCCACACCCTGGGCGACCTCAGCGTCGACACGGCCGCGCGGCGGGTCCTGCGGGACGGGGACGAGGTCCCCCTCACCGCCAAGGAGTTCGCGGTCCTCGAACAGCTGGTGCTGCGGGCCGGGGAGGTCGTCTCCAAGGGCGAGATCCTGGAGCACGTCTGGGACTTCGCCTACGAGGGCGACCCCAACATCGTCGAGGTGTACGTGAGCACTCTGCGCCGCAAGCTGGGCGCGGCCCTCATCAAGACGGTGCGCGGCGCCGGCTACCGCCTGGAGGCCCCGCGATGAGCCGGCTCTTCGGCTCCGTGCGAGCCAGGGCCACACTCGGCGCGAGCCTGGTCGTGGCCCTCGCCCTGGTCGCCGCGGGCGCCGCGGTGCTGCTCGCGCTGCGCGCCAATCTGACCGCGCAGGCGGAGGGCCGCGCCGACTCCGCGGCCCGCGAGGTCGCCACGCAGCTCCTTGCGGGCCGCCCGTACGCGGAGCTCGACCTGCCGGAAGAGGACGAGAACCCCGTACAGGTCGTCGACGACCAGAGCAGGCTGCTCGCCGCGAGCGAGGACCTGGAGCGGATCAGCGGCACGGGGACGGCCGAGGTCGAGCCCGCCGCGCGTTCCCGCGGCGTGGGTGACGGCAACGGGCAGGACCAGCGGGACGCGGGCGAGGCGTCCGAGCCCGGTGAGATCGACGACGACGCCGAGTACAGCTCGGGGTCGGCCACCGTCGACGGCGAACGCGCCGACTACCGCTTCGCGGCGGTCGAGGTGAGCACGGAGGACCGCGGGGACCTCACGGTCTACGCGGGTGGCTCGCTCGCCGACGAGAAGAGCGCGGTCTCGACGGCGCTGACGTCGATGCTGATCGGCTTCCCGCTGCTGCTCGCGGTCGTCGCGGGCGTCACCTGGCTGGTGACGCGCCGCGCGCTGCGCCCGGTGGCCGCCATCACCGCGGAGATGTCCGCGATCACCGCCTCCGAGGACCTGGCGCGCCGGGTGCCCGAGCCGGACACGCACGACGAGATCGCCCGCCTGGCCCGTACGACGAACGAGACGCTCACCGCCCTGCAGACCTCGGTGGAGCGGCAGCGGCGCTTCGTGGCGGACGCCTCGCACGAACTGCGCAGCCCCATCGCGTCGCTCCGCACCCAGCTGGAGGTGGGCGCCGCGCACCCCGCCCTGCTCGACGTCGAAGGGGCGGTCGAGGACACCGTGCGGCTCCAGGAACTCGCCGCCGACCTGCTGCTCCTCGCCCGCCTCGACGCGGGGGAGAAGCCCGGCGGGGCCCGCGTGGATCTGGCGGCTCTCGTCGGCGAGGAGCTGTCGCAGCGGACGCGGGACCGGGCCGAGGTGCGCACGGAGCTGCGGAGCGCGGAGGTCTCGGGGTCACGGAGCCAGCTCGCCCGGGTGCTCGGCAATCTGCTGAACAACGCCCAGCGGCACGCCCGCTCCCGGGTCACGGTCGCCACCAGGTCCGATGGCGCGTGGGCGGTCCTTGAGGTGTCCGACGACGGCGAGGGCGTGCCGCCGGGCGAACGGGAGCGGATCTTCGAGCGGTTCGTGCGCCTGGACGATGCCCGGACCCGCGACGAGGGCGGGGCCGGCCTCGGTCTCGCGATCGCACGCGACGTGGCGGCACGGCACGGCGGCACGCTCATGGTCAGGGAGGCGCCGTCCGGTGGTGCGCTCTTCGAGCTCAGGCTGCCGGGACCGGCCGTCGCCCGTCGGTGAACCGGGACGGGGCGGGGCGGGCGCGGCGGGCCGGTCGGCTCAGGGCTTGCCGCGCTGGGACCGCAGGTGCTCCGCGATCGGGGTCAGGGCCTTGTGCAGCTCGCCGAGCGCCTCGGGCGAGACGAGGTCGACGAAGTGCCGCCGGACGGAGGCGACGTGGTGCGGGGCGACCTTCCGCATGGTCTCCATGCCGTCCTCGGTGAGCACCGTGTAGAGGCCGCGCCTGTCGGACTCGCAGTTCTCGCGGCGCACCAGGCCCGCGTTCTCCATGCGGGTGATCTGGTGGGAGAGCCGGCTCTTGGACTGGAGGGTGGCGGCTGCGAGATCGCTCATCCGCATCCGCAGCTCGTCCGATTCGGAGAGGTGCACGAGAATGTCGTAGTCGTTCATGGTCAGGTTGAACGGCTGGAGGTCTTTTTCGAGCTGATACGTCAGCATCCTGTTGACCTCTACGTGGGTGCGCCAAGCGCACTGTTCCTCGTCGGTCAGCCACTGCGGGGCCGTCTCGGTCTCCATGGAATCGATTCTACCTAAGAAGTTGAAAGGTGAACGAACAGGGAAATGTGACACGCCTCGCACCCCTGATCGCACCGAAGCGCACAGGCGTTCGCCGTCACACTCCGCAGACTACCGCTCACAGCCCGAAGCGACGCTGGAGGTCCCCCAGTTGTCCGGGAAGACGCGGTGCGCCGGTTTGCTGGCCCGGTTGACCGGGCGCGCCCCGCGTGCCCGGCACACCCGCCTGGCGCGGCACCTCCCCGGACGCCTGCTCGGGCATGAGCGTCTCGGTGGACTGCAGCAGCACGGTGCCCGCGCCGACGAACTCGAACTGGTGCTCCTCGCCGGACGTCCCCCCGAGACCGGTCAGTGCCCGCACGCCGCCGATCACGCCCGTCAGGTATCCGTGGTCGTAGTGATGGCAGGGCGAGGGGCAGTCCGCCCAGCCCACCAGGGCCTGGGGATCGACCCGGATCGGCGGCTCCATGAACACCACGGGGCCGTTCGACGCGGCGACGAACTTGCCCGTTCCGATGAGCGTCAGGAAGCCGGGGACGATCGATTGCTTCAGCGCGAGAGTTGGCTGAAAAGCGAGGAGGTTGCCCGAGCGAATGGTCAGGTTGCCCTCATCCAGGTCGTACGAATTGACGTCGAAGGCCCGGTCGGCGAGGAGCATCTTGCCCTGACCGTCCGCCACCACCCAGTCATTTGCGTGCAGCGGCGAATGAAAACTGGTCCGGACGAGACGGTCCAGGCGGCCGTGCCCGATGCCGTTGAACTCCATCTGCCCGTAGTAGGCGATCATCTTTCCCTTCTGCAGGAACCACTGGCTTCCCTTGAGCTCCACGCAGAAGGTGTACGCGTTCACGTTGTCGTCGCTCGGCAGCGTCGTCGGGTCGAAGACGGCCGGGGCGCCCGCGGGGGTCGAGACGTTCGGGTTCACAGCTTCTCCTCCGAGGCCTGCACATACACCGAGCCCGTGCCCGACAGCTCCAGCTGGAACGCCTCGCCGGAGCCGCGGCCTACCATGTCGCGCCAGCCGAGCGCCGTGGACAGTCTGTTGCGGACCTCGCCGTGGTGCGCCACATAGGCCTGGGGGTCGACGTGGACCGGGCGCTGGGGCGTGATCGGCACCTCGATGACTCCGCCGTGCGCCATGACGGCCACCGCGCCGTGCCCCTTCAGGGTCGTGGTGAACAGGCCCTGGCCGCTGACCTGGCCGCGCACCATGCCCATGACGCCGCCCTGGGAGCCGAGGAACATCGTGCCCTGCTGGAGCGTGCCGTCGAAGGCCAGCAGCCGGTCGGCCTCCACATAAAGCGTGTCGCCCGCCAGGCTGATCACCTGGACGTGGTGGCCGCCGTGCCCGAAGAGGACCGTGCCGGAGCCCTCCACGGTCATCAGGGGCGTCGCCTCGCCGGCGGCCCTGCGCCCGATCATGGACATCAGGCCGCCCTGGCCGCCCTGGATGTTCGGGGTGAAGGAGACGTCTCCCTTGTAGGCGAGCATGGCGCCGCGCTGGCTGAAGACCGTGGCGCCCGGCCGGACGGTCGCCTCGACCATCTTGGAGTTGATCTCTCGGAAGGGCATGTCAGACGTCCCCCGCGATCGTGGTGCGCTCACTGGGCTGGACGTAGACGAGGCCGTCGCCCTCGAAGCGGATCTGGAAGGCCTCGCCGCCGCCCTCGCCCACGAAGGTGCGGAAGGTCACGCCGGACTGGAAGCTCTGGCGCACGTCCCCCTGGTGGGCGATGTAGGCACCCGGGTCCACCGTCAGGGGGTACTGCCGTGAGACGCGCAGCACCACCGCGGGCCCGTGGGAGACGATCGCCGCCTGGCCCGTGCCCTCGACGGTCGTGGTGAACAGGCCGTTGCCCTGCGAGGCGCCGCGCAGTCCCGTGAAGCTGGTGCCCGTGCGCAGCCCGGCGTCGGCGCAGAGCAGATTGCTCGCCTCCACGAACAGCTTGTCGCCCCGCAGCCGCACGAGGTTGATCTCGGTGGCCCGGTCGGCGAACCAGCACGTGCCGTGCCCCTTCACCTCCATCACGGTCATCTGCTCGCCGGTGACGCGGCGCGTGACCATGCCGCGGATGCCCTCGCCGCCGCCGGTCATCTTCTTGAAGGCCATCTGACCGTCATAGGCGATCATCGAGCCGTTCTTCGCCTTCACGGCGTCGCCGGTCATGTCGACGGCGAGCACTCTGCTCCCTTGGAGCCGGAACGTAGCCACGAATCGACGGTAGCCGCCCCGTACGCACGCGGAACAGGGTGAAGGGCCCTGAGCGAACCCCGAGAAGGCCCCGATGTCACAATGGGGGTCGCTTGTGCGTCCGTTCACAAGATCGGGTCGCCGAGCCGACCCGCCCTCTTCCGCCGACCCTCACCGAAGGTGACCCGTGGACATCAAGACTGCCGCTGCCCTGCACCGACTCCGACTCGTCTCGATCCCGGAAGCCATCTCGTTCCCGATCCTGCTGGTCTGCTCGGTGCTCAAGCGGACCACCGACTTCAACGGGGTCCCGGTGATGGGATGGGTCCACGCGATCCTCTTCCTCGCCTACGTCGTGTTCCTGCTCGACGCCTGGAACCGCACGAAGTGGCCGTGGAAGACGGCCGCGGTGTACTTCCTGCTCGCGATCCCGCCCTTCGGCGGCCTCTTCGCCGAGCGCAAGCTGAAGCGTGAGGCCGAGGCCGCGGTCATCGCCTCGCGCGCCCGCCGCGAGGGGGTCGTGAACGCATGATCGTCGCCTTCTCCGTGACGCCCCTCGGCGTCGGCGAGGACGTCGGCGAGTACGTGGCCGACGCGGTGCGCGTCGTCCGTGAGTCGGGGTTGCCGAACCGTACCGACGCGATGTTCACCTCCGTCGAGGGCGAGTGGGACGAGGTCATGGACGTCGTCAGGCGCGCCGTGGCGGCGGTCGAGGCGCGGGCGCCCCGCGTCTCCGTCGTCATGAAGGCGGACATCCGCCCCGGCGTGACGGACGGCCTCTCCGCCAAGGTCGCGACCGTGGAGCGCCACCTCTCCGAGTGACACCCCCGGCATCCGTCGAAGCCCCTTGAGCCCCCGTCCACCGAGGCGGGGGCTTTCGTGTGCCCGGCCGGCGTCCCCTGGGGGAAGGAGCAGAAGCCGAAGTCGCCCGCAACCGCACCAAAACCGCCCAACCTAAAACCCCTCACACGGACGCGCCCGGTTCGACACGCCGGACAAACTCCACTTCTGTTTGGTTATCGGCACGTTCTGCACCGACGTACGACGACGCAAACCTGGAGGGCGCTGTGCGGCAGCCGGAGGGCTACGACTACGAGACGTACAGCATGCTCGCGGGAGCGCTCACCGAGCCGGGCCGCGGCACGGGCAGGGACGGCGGCACGGGCGGCTACCAGGTCCGGTACCGCAAGCTGCTCGCGGGCGAACCGCACCGGATACGGGCCGTGCTCCTGATGACGCTGGCCCCGGTGCTCACCGGCCTCCTGCTCGTCTACCTCGTCTGGCCCACCCACTGGACCGAGCGCGAGGGCGGCGACAGGTGGCTCATCGGCCTGGACGTCACGATGCTCGCGTCGATCGGCCTGATCGAGCTGTTCATGCTGGTCAACGTCGTGTCGATCGCCCACGCCACGATGGTCGCGCGGGACCCGGTCCCGGTCTTCCCGGAGAAGGGCACCCGCGTCGCGTTCCTCACCACGTACGTCCCCGGCAAGGAACCCCTCTCCATGGTCAGGGCGACCCTGGAGGGCGCGGTGCGGATACGCCACACGGGCCCCCTCGACGTCTGGCTCCTGGACGAGGGCGACGACCCCGGCGCCAGGGCCCTCTGCGCGGAGCTGGGCGTCAGGCACTTCACGCGCCTCGGCGTACCCGAGTGGAACCGCGCCGAGGGCCCCCACAAGAAGCGCACCAAGCACGGCAACTACAACGCCTGGCTGGCGGCGCACCACGCGGAGTACGACTTCTTCGCCTCCGTCGACACCGACCACGTGCCGCTCCCCAACTTCCTGGAGCGGATGATGGGCTACTTCCGCGACCCCGACGTGGCCTTCGTCGTCGGACCGCAGGTGTACGGCAACTACGAGACGCCCGTCACCAAGGCCGCGGAGTCCCAGCAGTTCCTCTTCCACGCGCTCATCCAGCGCGCGGGCAACCGCTACCGCGCGCCCATGTTCGTCGGCACCAACAACGTCGTACGCGTCACGGCGCTCACCCAGGTGGGCGGCCTGTACGACTCGATCACCGAGGACATGGCGACCGGCTTCGAGCTGCACCGCCACCGCAATCCGCTCACCCACAGGTACTGGCGTTCGGTCTACACCCCCGACGTCCTCGCGGTGGGCGAGGGCCCGGCCTCCTGGACGGACTTCTTCACCCAGCAGATGCGCTGGTCGCGCGGTACCTACGAGACGCTGATCAAGCAGTACTGGCGGGCGCCCTTCTCGATGCCGCCGGGACGGCTCCTGTCGTACACGCTGATGCTCGTGTACTACCCGATGACGGCGGTCAACTGGGTGCTCGGCGTGCTCAGCTGCGTCCTGTTCCTCTGGTTCGGGGCGTCCGGCACCCAGGTGGCGGCCTCCGTCTGGCTCATGCTCTACAGCGACGCCGCAGCCCTCCAGATCTGCCTCTACCTGTGGAACCGCAGGCACAACGTCTCCCCGCACGAACCCGAGGGCTCCGGGGGCATCGCGGGCATGGCCATGTCGGCGCTCTCCGCGCCCGTCTACGCCAAGTCGCTCGGCGCGGCCCTCGTGCGCCGCCCGAGCCGCTTCGTCGTCACCCCCAAGGGCAACGACGCGAGCCCCGACCGGCTGCTGACCTTCCGCATCCACCTCTTCTGGGCGGCGGTGCTCGCCTCCTCGCTGGCCGCGTCCTTCGTCCTCGGCCACACCCACGCCGCCATGCGCACCTGGGCCGTCCTCGCCCTCGCCATCTCCCTGTCACCGGTCTCCGTCTGGCTCTTCACCCGGTACGGGGAGGTCAGGGCGGACCGGCGGGCCCAGCAGGAGCTGCGGGAGACCTCCGCGCGGACGACCGCGAACAAGGACGGAGAGCCGGAGCCGGCGTTCGCCACCGGCACCACCACAGGAGGGAACTGAGCCATGGCCTACCGGCCCTCGCGGCGCACCAGGAAGACGCTCATCGGAGTCGGCGCGGGCGCCCTGCTCGTCGGGCTGAACGCTCCCGCCGCGCTCTCCTTCGCCGAGGAGCAGTACTACGAGTACAAGATCGCCCAGCCCGGCTACAAGGCGAAGTACGGCTCCTGGAAGCAGGTCGACATCCCCGAGGAGTTCCGCACCAACGCCATCCACGCCGCGCTCCTGCACACCGGCAAGGTGCTGATCGTCGCGGGCTCGGGCAACGAGCAGAAGAAGTTCGACGCGGGCTCCTTCGACACCGTCCTGTGGGACCCGGGGAAGAACACCTTCAAGAAGATCCCGACGCCCGAGGACTTCTTCTGCTCCGGGCACGCCCAGCTCCCCGACGGCCGCCTCCTCGTGGCCGGCGGCACCGCCCGCTACGAACTGCTCGACGGCGAGGTGGAGCGGGCGGGCGGCGGCATGCGGGTCAAGAACGAGAACCCCGACAAGGCGGTCTTCCTCAAGAAGGGCACGAAGTTCCGCTCGCCCTCGGGCATCGAGTACGTCAGCAGGTTCGACGTGCACGTCCCCAAGGCCAAGCGGGACTTCGAGATCAAGTACTCCGAGTCCGGGGTGATGCAGCCCTGGAAGACGAAGACCAAGGCGAGCGAGACACGGGTCTTCGTCGAGGCGCTCGAACCGGGCGAGCAGTCGGTCAACGACAAGTCGGCCCAGTACGAGATCGAGGGCCTGACCGGGGACGAGGCCGACAACACGTACGGGATCGCCGACAAGATCGACATGGAGAAGCAGGACTTCCAGGGGATCAAGGCGGCGTACGAGTTCGACCCGCGGGCCGAGAGGTACGTCCCGGTGGACCCGATGAAGAAGGCCCGCTGGTACCCCACCCTCGTCGGCCTTGAGGACGGCAAGGTGCTCGCGGTCTCCGGGCTCGACGACGTGGGCGTGATCGACCCCGGCGACAACGAGATCTACGACCCGAGGACCAAGAAGTGGACGGACGGCCCCAAGCGGTACTTCCCGACCTACCCCGCCCTCTTCCTCACCAAGGGCGGCAAGCTCTTCTACCCGGCGTCCAACGCCGGCTACGGCCCGGCCGAGAAGGGCCGTGAGCCGGGCCTGTGGGACCTGGAGACCAACACGTTCACGAAGGTCCCCGGGCTGACCGACACGGACCAGACCGAGACGTCGGCCTCCGTGCTGCTGCCGCCCGCGCAGGACCAGAAGGTGATGATCCTGGGCGGCGGGGGAGTGGGCGAGTCGGACAAGTCGACGGGGCGCACCGCCGTGATCGACCTCAAGGAGGAGAACCCGTCCTTCAAGACCGGGCCCGAACTGCCGCAGGGCACGCGGTACCTGAACAGCGTGATCATGCCGGACGACTCGGTCTTCACCTCCAACGGCTCGACCGACTACCGGGGGCGCGGCGCGAGCAACATCCTGAAGGCGCAGTTCTACGACCCGAGGACCAACGCCTTCCGCGCGGCCGCGTCGCCCAGGGTGGGCCGCAACTACCACTCCGAGGCGCTGCTGCTGCCCGACGGCCGCGTGGTCACCTTCGGTTCCGACCCGCTGTACGACAACGAGCAGAACACCAAGCTCGGGCACTTCGAGCAGCGGATGGAGATCTTCACGCCGCCGTCGCTGCACAAGGGAGGCAAGAACCGCCCGGTGCTCGGCGCGGGGCCCGACCAGCTGGCGGCCGACGGGCGCGCGACCTTCCGCACCGAGCGCCCCGGGGAGATCGCGTCGGCCCGCCTGATGCGCCCGAGCGCCGTGACGCACACGACGGACGTCGAACAGCGCTCCATCGCCCTGCGGCTCACCCGCGGCAAGGGCGAGGTGACGGTCGACGTGCCGCGCGACGACGCGGCGCTGGTGCCGCCGGGCTGGTACATGCTGTTCGTCACGGACAAGGACGGGACGTCGTCCGAGGCCAAGTGGATTCACGTCGGACCGGAGGGGTGACGCCGCGGGCGACCCCGTCGGCGACACCGAGGGGCGGCCCGGTGAGCGGCCCGGGGCGGCCCGGCGGGCGGCCTCACGCCTCCTTGGCGTTGCGGGCGAGGCCCAGCGCGTAGTCCGGCCACCACTGGCCGGCCTCCGGGCCGCCCCGGCAGGGACCGTCGGAGTCGCCGGGGCGCTTGATCCACAGGACGGCGTCGAGCAGCGGGTCGTCCGTGCGGTCGGTCGGCGGGGTGCCGAGGCCCCGGCCCGGCGGGTTGCACCAGGCGTCCTGCCGGTCGCCCGCCAGCGGGCCCCTGCCGTTGCGGCTGGTGTCCATGACGAAGTGCTTGCCGCCGACCGCCGCCGACAGCGTGCGCCCGTACGCCTTGGTGGTCGCGTCGCTCTGGAAGTTGGAGACGTTCAGCGAGAAGCCGTCGGCCCGGGCGACGCCCGCCTGCCGCAGCGGGTCGGCGAGCTTGTGCGCGTCGGTGATCCAGCCGGGGTTTCCCGCGTCGAGGTACACCTTGACGTCCGGCTGCCGCTTGAACCGCTGGATCGCCTCGGAGAGCAGCCGGTAGCGGTCCGAGTGGTACTCCTGCGGGGTGCAGCCGTCCACGATGTGCGGGATCGCGTCGGGTTCGAGGACGACCAGCGCGGGGGCGTCGCCGATGGCGTCGGCGAAGCTGTCCACCCAGCCCCGGTAGGCCTCGGCGCTGCCCGCGCCGCCCGCGGAGTGCTGGCCGCAGTCGCGGTGCGGGATGTTGTACGCGACGAGCACGGCCGTGCGGCCCTGCTTCGCCGCGCCCCGGGTGGCCGCCCTGACGCCGGACGCCGGGTCGTCGCCCGCGGGCCAGATGGCCATGGGCCGCTCGGAGATCCGCCGCAGCGCCTCCGCGTCCCGCTCGCGCCCCTCGCGCCGCCACTCCTCGACCTGGCGGGCCGCGGGGCTCTCGGGGTCGACCCAGAACGTGCCCGGCGGCGCCTTCGAGCCCTCGGCGGACGGGCTCGTGGCCGCCGCGGCGGCGCCCTCGGGCCGCGCGGCACCGGACTCGGCCCCGGGACCCGACGAGCAGCCGGCCGTGAGGCCGATGGCGGTGAGAGCCGTGAGTGCCGTGAACGTGGGGAGCAGCCGGTGCATCCAGACCCCTTGGGCGACGTGACGGGTGGCGTGAGCGAGCGATGTGAGCGGCGCCCCGAGCAGATGAAGTGAGTGGGCGGCGTGAGCGGGTGGCGTGATGGGCAGTCAGCCCGGCAATCGTTGCATATCGGTACATTGCATGCCGCGTGCCACACCGCCGCCCCACGGCGCGATGCCGGGGGACGGGCCCCTCGCCCGGCACCGGTGCCGGGCCGGTCTCCCGAATCGCGAGACGGGGCTGACCACCATATGACCGGCGGGTAAGGTCTTTGGCGTGCCGAAGCCGCTCAGCCTTGCCTTCGATCCCATCGCCCGCGCCGACGAGCTCTGGAAGCAGCGCTGGGGATCGGTGCCGGCCATGGGCGCGATCACCTCGATCATGCGCGCGCACCAGATCCTGCTCGCCGAGGTCGACGCCGTCGTCAAGCCGTACGGACTGACCTTCGCGCGCTACGAGGCGCTGGTGCTCCTCACCTTCTCGCAGGCCGGCGAGCTGCCGATGTCGAAGATCGGCGAGCGGCTCATGGTGCACCCCACCTCCGTCACCAACACCGTCGACCGCCTCGTGAGGTCCGGCCTCGTCGACAAGCGGCCGAACCCGAACGACGGGCGCGGCACGCTCGCCTCCATCACGGAGAAGGGCCGCGAGGTCGTCGAGGCCGCCACGCGGGAGCTGATGGCGATGGACTTCGGGCTCGGGGTGTACGACGCCGAGGAGTGCGCGGAGATCTTCGCGATGCTGCGGCCCCTGCGGATCGCCGCGCAGGACTTCGAGGAGAAGTAGGGCCGTCCGCTCCGTTCTGTCGGGGGCGGCGAAGATCGCGCGAGACGGGCCGTTACGCTCGTAGGCATGAAATCCAGCGTGCTGACCCGCTACCGGGTGATGGCCTATGTCACCGCCGTCATGCTCCTCATCCTGTGCGCCTGCATGGTGGCCAAGTACGGCTTCGGCACGGGTGAGGGTCTGACCCTGGTCGTCTCCCAGGTCCACGGTGTGCTGTACATCGTCTACCTGATCTTCGCCTTCGACCTGGGCTCCAAGGCGAAGTGGCCGTTCGGCAAGCTCCTGTGGCTGCTCGTCTCCGGGACCATCCCGACCGCCGCGTTCTTCGTCGAGCGCAGGGTCGTCCGCGAGGTGGAGCCGCTGATCACCGACGGCTCGCCGGTCGCCGCGAAGGCGTAGCCGCCCCCGACGACACCGCCACGGGCAACCCGTGGCGGTCAGCCATCGACTTTTACTAGGACGTCCTAGTAAATTCAGGGGTATGGACGCTGACGCGATCGAGGAAGGCCGCCGTCGCTGGCAGGCCCGTTACGACAAGGCCCGCAAGCGTGACGCGGACTTCACCACGCTCTCCGGCGACCCGGTCGACCCGGTCTACGGACCGCGGCCCGGCGACACGTACGACGGGTTCGAGCGGATCGGCTGGCCGGGGGAGTACCCCTTCACGCGCGGGCTCTACCCCACCGGGTACCGCGGCAGGACGTGGACCATCCGCCAGTTCGCGGGCTTCGGCAACGCCGAGCAGACGAACGAGCGCTACAAGATGATCCTGGCCAACGGCGGCGGCGGCCTCTCGGTCGCCTTCGACATGCCGACCCTCATGGGCCGCGACTCCGACGACCCGCGCTCGCTCGGCGAGGTCGGCCACTGCGGCGTCGCCATCGACTCCGCCGCCGACATGGAGGTCCTCTTCAAGGACATCCCGCTCGGCGACGTGACGACCTCCATGACGATCAGCGGGCCCGCCGTGCCCGTCTTCTGCATGTACCTGGTCGCCGCCGAGCGCCAGGGCGTCGACCCCGCCGTCCTCAACGGCACGCTCCAGACGGACATCTTCAAGGAGTACATCGCGCAGAAGGAGTGGCTCTTCCAGCCCGAGCCGCACCTGCGCCTCATCGGCGACCTGATGGAGCACTGCGCGCGCGACATCCCCGCGTACAAGCCGCTCTCCGTCTCCGGCTACCACATCCGCGAGGCGGGGGCGACGGCCGCGCAGGAGCTGGCCTACACCCTCGCGGACGGCTTCGGGTACGTGGAGCTGGGCCTCTCCCGCGGCCTCGACGTGGACGTCTTCGCGCCCGGCCTCTCCTTCTTCTTCGACGCGCACGTCGACTTCTTCGAGGAGATCGCGAAGTTCCGCGCGGCCCGCCGCATCTGGGCCCGCTGGCTGCGCGAGGAGTACGGCGCGCGGACCGACAAGGCCCAGTGGCTGCGCTTCCACACGCAGACCGCCGGCGTCTCGCTCACGGCCCAGCAGCCGTACAACAACGTCGTCCGTACGGCGGTGGAGGCGCTCGCCGCGGTGCTCGGCGGCACGAACTCCCTCCACACCAACGCCCTCGACGAGACCCTCGCCCTGCCCAGCGAGCAGGCCGCCGAGATCGCGCTGCGCACGCAGCAGGTGCTGATGGAGGAGACCGGCGTCGCCAACGTGGCGGACCCGCTGGGCGGCTCCTGGTACATCGAGCAGCTCACCGACCGCATCGAGGCCGACGCGGAGAAGATCTTCGAGCAGATCAAGGAGCGCGGCCGGCGCGCGTGCCCCGACGGGCAGCATCCGATCGGCCCGATCACGTCCGGCATCCTGCGGGGCATCGAGGACGGCTGGTTCACCGGCGAGATCGCCGAGTCCGCCTTCCGGTACCAGCAGTCCCTGGAGAAGGGCGACAAGCGGGTCGTCGGCGTCAACTGCCACGACGGTTCCGTCACCGGTGACCTGGAGATCCTGCGGGTCAGCCACGAGGTGGAGCGGGAGCAGGTCAAGGACCTCGCGGCCCGCAAGGCCGGCCGGGACGACGCACGCGTCCGTGCCTCGCTCGACGCGATGCTCGCGGCGGCACGTGACGGCTCCAACATGATCGCCCCCATGCTGGAGGCCGTCCGGGCCGAGGCCACCCTCGGGGAGATCTGCGGCGTACTCCGCGAGGAGTGGGGCGTGTACGTGGAGCCGCCGGGGTTCTGAGGGCACGGGGCTCCTGCGGCCGCGTCCCGAAGGGGCGCGGGGAACTGCGCGCTCGGCCCCCACCGGCCCGCGGCGAAAGAAGAACGGGGACGGGCGCCGCGGCCCCCAAGGGCCGCGGCGCAAAAAGGCAGGTTTAAGGCCCCCGCGCCAGGGCAGGCGCCCGCCCGGTCCACCGCCCCCTACCCTGGAGTAACCGTGACCTCGACCGGCCACGCCCGCACCGCCGCCGTCGCCATAGGAGCCGCCACCCTCACCGTCCTCGGCGCGCTCCTGGTGGGCGGCTCGGGCGAGGTCAGCGCGAGCCCGCCGCCCGAACCGAAGGTGCAGGACGACTTCGACTCGCTCGGCCCCGAGGTGCGGGCGGCCAGGCTCGCCGACGGGCGCACGGCACACTATTCGGACACGGGGAACGAGGACGGCCGCCCGGTCCTCTACATCGGCGGCACCGGCACCAGCGCCCGCGCCTCGCACATGACCGACTTCTTCCGCACCACCCGCGAGGACCTGGGCCTGCGGCTGATCTCCGTGGAGCGCAACGGCTTCGGCGACACGGAGTTCGACGCCGGGCTCGACAAGAGCGACTACGCCGAGGACGCCCTGGCCGTCATGGACCGCCTGAAGGTGAAGGACTTCACCGTGGTCGCCATCTCGGGCGGCGGACCGTACGCCGCCGAACTCGCCGCCAGGGCCCCCGAGCGCGTCTCGGCGCTCCACCTCGCCGCGGCCCTGCCGCCCTACGGCACCGAGCCCGCGTACTGCGGCATGAGCGACGAGGCGCTCGCCGACGCCGTGCGGGACCAGATCAGGGACCCGCGCACCTGGTGGGCGTTCCCGGACGACAGCCCCGTGAAGTCGGTACCGGGCTTCGCCGACACGGCGTACGAGGAGGGCGCGCGGACCTACAACCAGCGCGGCCAGCGGTCCGACCCGGCGCCCCAGGTCCACGAGCAGCGGCTGTACTGCGGGCGCCCCGGCCCCGACCTGTCGGAGCTGGACGCGCCCGTCTACCTCTACGGCGGCGAGAAGGACACCACCGTCCCGCCCGAGACCCTGAAGACCTGGCGGCGTGAGCTGCCCGAGGTGCGCAAGGTGCGGACGTACGCCGACTCCGGCCACGACGTGCAGTACCGGCACTGGGACCAGATCCTGGTCGACATGGCCGGGCACGACGACCGCACGGTCGTCTGCGAGGGCGGCGGCAAGGGCAAGGGCGGGCACACGCGCGTGCTCGTCGCCCGGGAGGCGGACCGCCTCCTCGGCAAGGGCCGCCCCACACTCGGCAGCTGCGCCTGGGCGCGCAAGTAGGGAGGCGCCCGCTCACTCCGGCGCGGCGGCCGCCGCCAAGCCGTCGAGCAGCAGCAGCGTGAAGCGGCGGGCCCACTCCTCGTCGACGGGTTCCGCGCTGACCAGCGCCCGGTGGACCACCGCACCGGCGATCACGTCGAAGATGAGGTCGGCCGTGCGGGCCGCCGAGGCGCCGTCCGGTTCCGCGGGGAGTTCGCCCCGCTCCTGGGCCCGCTCGCGCCCCGCGAGGACCAGCCGTTTCTGCCGGTCCACGATGGACGCCCTGATGCGGTGCCGCAGCGGCTCGTCCGTCGTGGACTCGGCGACGACCGCCATGAGGGCCGTCTTCGTCTCGGGCCGCCCGAGCAGCAGCGCGAACTGCAGGACCACGCCCTCGATGTCCGCGGCGAGGCTGCCCCTGTCCGGCAGCTCCAGCTCGTCGAAGAGCTCCGCCACCGCGTCCACGACCAGCTCGCTCTTGCCCGCCCAGCGCCGGTACAGCGTCGTCTTCGCGACCCCCGCCCGGGTGGCGACGGCGCCGAGCGTCAGCTTCGACCAGCCGAGTTCGACGAGGACCTGCCGGGTCGCCTCCAGGATCGCGGCGTCGGCGGCAGCGCTCCGCGGACGGCCGCCGGGACGGTGGGCAGGCGTGGGGGGACTCTGCATGCCCGCGACCATACCGGCCGGTACGAACTGGTTCGGGGAGCCGAGTGAGGGAGATCACCGAGGGCGTCTTCCCAGGTCCGCGGCGCGGCAGTTACGCTACGACCCGTAGCGAAAGCTGCCGGGCGGTGAGAGCCGCCGACGCGGCCACGGGCGAGAGCGCGGTGGACCGCGGCAGCATCGCGGCACGACCAGAGCGCGACCACGCACGACGCACGTACGACCCAAGGCGCGGGGTGGGGACCCCGGGCCGACCACCGGTCCTCCTCGGGACCTCGAAGCCGTGCCCCCCTGGCCCCCGTAATCCGGCGGGGAGTCACGGACGGGCACGGTTCGCCCACGGCTTGGGGGAGGATGTACTCATGCAGCCACGGAACATGTCCATGAGCGGAGTCGTCGACCTCGCCGCGGTGAAGGCGGCCCAGGAGGCCAAGGCGAAGGCGGAGCAGGCGCGCGCCGAAGCGGCGCGGCAGGGTGGGGGCGCGGCGGGCGCAGCGGTCTCCCCGTCGAGCCTGGTCATCGACGTCGACGAGGCGGGCTTCGAGCGCGAGGTCCTGCAGCGGTCCACCGAGGTCCCGGTCGTCATCGACTTCTGGGCCGAGTGGTGCGAGCCGTGCAAGCAGCTCGGCCCCCTCCTCGAACGGCTCGCGCAGGAGTACAACGGCCGTTTCCTCCTCGCCAAGATCGACGTCGACGCGAACCAGATGCTGATGCAGCAGTTCGGAATCCAGGGGATTCCGGCCGTCTTCGCGGTGGTCGCCGGGCAGGCCCTCCCCCTCTTCCAGGGCGCGGCCCCCGAGGCGCAGATCCGCCAGACCCTCGACCAGCTCATCCAGGTCGGCGAGGAGCGCTTCGGCCTGACCGGTCTCACGGTCGACCCCGCCGCCGGGGGCCAGGAGCCCGCCGCGGTGCAGGAGGCGCCCCCGGGCCCGTACGACGCGCTGCTCGAAGCGGCCGT
This sequence comes from Streptomyces sp. NPDC050703, assembly GCF_040654435.1. NCBI lineage: Bacteria > Bacillati > Actinomycetota > Actinomycetes > Kitasatosporales > Streptomycetaceae > Streptomyces > Streptomyces sp. NPDC050703. The sequence continues at coordinate 18,943 of NZ_JBFAHX010000050.1, read as the reverse complement.
CCAGGCGCTCGACGCGGGTGACCTCGCCGGTGCCGTCCGGGCGTACAAGAACGTGCTCAGCGACGACCCGGCCAACACCGAGGGCAAGCTCGGCCTCGCCCAGGCCGAACTGTTGCAGCGGGTCCAGGACCTCGACCCGCAGCAGGTCCGCAAGGAAGCGGCCGACAAGCCGGGCGACGTGCCGGCGCAGATCGCCGCCGCCGACCTGGACTTGGTGGGCGGCCACGTCGAGGACGCCTTCGGGCGGCTCATCGACACGGTGCGCCGCACGGCGGGCGACGACCGCGACAAGGCCCGCGTGCGCCTGCTCGAACTCTTCGAGGTGGTGGGCGGCGACGACCCGCGTGTGATCGCCTCGCGCACGGCCCTCGCCCGCGTCCTCTTCTGACGGGCTCGCGGCTGACCAGTCGCTAAACGCAGGGGCCTGTGACGCCGGAGTGAAGACTTCGCCCGCAGGGTCCGCAGTGGCCGCGCTTTACCAAAACTTGGTAAACGCGGCCACTGTTACTCCGAGTAAGACCCCAACTTTCTTCTGGGCTCTTTCGCCCGTACCTGTCCCGTTTCGCTCCCGCCACGTGAGGCACCGTCCGTGGCCGACCGGCACCGCACGGTCGCGGGCCGGTTATCCGGCCGTTACCAGCGAGTAACGAACCCCCTTGTGCGTCAGCCGAGAATGCACCACGATCGGCGACGCTCGGTCCGATGACCCGCAGCCTCGACAGCCACTCGGGGAGCGGCGTCCGAGGGTCCCCACCGAGCAGGCCGGTGACGCCGTCGCCGGTCTGGGACAGGGGGGTCTCTGCCGTCCCGGCAGGGCCTGTCCATCGGGTTGTGCGTGATGCGTCAGGCGCGACCAGTGGTTGTCGCTCGGGGGTGATCGCCGGTGATGTGTGGTGCGGTACGCGCCTCGAAACAGGCGCTCTCCTTCCCGAGGACGTAGCACTTCTCCCATCCCTGCCCGGCTGAGCCGCCCGAACGGGAGCAGTCAGGGCCGGAGATGTACGTCCGAGAAGGAGGAAAGTCATGGAGTCCGTGGCTCGTGGCGGAACCAGATGGAAGCGGTTCGCCGTGGTCATGGTGCCGAGCGTCGCGGCGACAGCCGCGATAGGCGTCGCCCTGTCCCAGGGTGCGCTCGCGGCATCGTTCAGTGTGTCCGGTCAGCAGTTCAAGGTGACTGCCAAGGAGCTCGACGGTACGGGATTCGTCCAGTACGGGGCGATGGACAGCGGCAAGTCGGGTAACCACCCGGTGGCCGTCGTCGGTCTCGAAGAGGCCACGATCACCAACCTCTGCCAGTCCGTGGTCGTGCCGGTCCCCGTCTTCGGCGACGTGTCGATGACCCTCAAGGCCGGCGGCAAGGGCAGTCCGAAGGTAGAGGCCAAGAAGCTCTACATCGACGCCGACGACCTGAAGGCCAACGCGACCTTCAACAAGGTCGACATCGGCGTCTCGGTCGACAGGACCACCAAGGGACCCGGTCCGGCCGCGAACGACAAGTACGTGCCGGACTCGTTCGCGCAGCAGGCGGAGTCGGTGAACTTCACCGACGTCAAGCAGCGCGCGTGGGCGACCACCGCCGGCACCTTCAAGCTCTCTGGCCTCGCGATGTCGGTCAAGAAGGGCAAGCACGAGTGCTACTAGGGCCATCGCTGCCCCGGTAGATCGTACGCAGTTCGGTACGCACTCGATGCGATGAACGGCCGGGCGCGGGGGCGCGACGGCATTCGACGACAGCCGTCCCCGTGCCCGAATCCGCACGACACACAGAACCAACGCCATTCCCGAGGAGCTGTACGACATGAGCGCCGAAGCGCAAGTGGGACTGGGCGACAAGCTCGGCCGGATGCGCCGATCGTTCCGAGGGTGGCGCGGCCGGCGCCCGTTCTGGGGTGGTCTGCTGACGCTGCTCGGCGGCATCCCGATCATGTACTTCCCGTACGCGAACCTCACGCTCGGCACGATGACGATCCGGATGGCGACCACCGCCGGCGCCGGATCGCTGATCATCGGGGTGCTGTTGGTCGTGCTCGGACTGACCATGTGGTTCCAGCCGCACTCCCGGGTCTTCGCGGGCGTCGCGGCGATCCTGCTCGCCCTGGTCTCCCTCGTGGTGTCCAACTTCGGCGGCTTCGTCATCGGTTTCCTGCTCGCCCTGATCGGCGGCGCCCTCGGCGTCTCCTGGGCGCCCGAGAGGCCTGCCGGTGAGCCCGCGAAGGGGCGCGGGACCCAGAGGCCCGGGGGCCCCGTGGACGGCGGGGTGCCCGAGGCGCCCGCCGCGGCGGCGGGTGGGGTGAGCGGCGCGCAGGACGATCTGTCAGGAACGAGCCCGACGAACGGGACGAACGGGAGGCACCGTGCCGGCTGACGAGGTGCACCACGAGAGCTCCGCGGGGGAGCCTCGTGCGAGAACCGGGCCGCGCCACGCGGCACCGAGGAAGCCGCTGCTGACCCGGCTGCAGGTGCCCGCGGGCAAGGTCATAGCCATCGCCGCCATGCCGACCGCGGTCCTGATGGGCATGGGCCTGACGCCGACGCTCGCGCAGGCGAAGCCCGGGGTCCCCGAGAACCCCTTCCAGGACGGCCCCTGTGTCACCGCGCCCGACAAGGACGCGGAGGACGAGGCTCCCGAGGAGGCGGCTCAGGACACCGCCGGGCAGGACGCCGGGGACGAGGCGTCCGACGGGGACAAGGACGAGCAGGGCGACACACGGGGCGAAGGGGAGCAGGGCGAGGGGACGCCCTCCGCGACCGCTTCGCCCTCCGCGGGCGACACGGCGGACGCGGGCGACACGGCGGACGAGGACAAGGACGCGGACGAGGACGAGCCGGCCGAGCGGCCGTCCGCCGACGGCGCGGACACCGAGGACGGGGCCGGCGAGCCCGAGCCCGCGGAGACCAGGAACCCCTGGGACCCGCTGGGCCTCGGCGACGCCCTGAAGGACGCGTTCACGCCCGACGACAAGGAGAAGGAGGAGGAGCAGCGGCAGGAGGAGCGGAAGGAGTCGGGGAACCCGGACCCCACGCCCTCCGACTCGGGTTCGGGCTCGGCCTCCGATTCCGGTTCCGGCTCCGATTCCGGGAAGACCACGCCCTCCGAGGACAAGGCGGAGGACGAGGCGGAGGACGAGTCGGGGGACAAGGCCACCGAGCCGGCCGAGGACACGGCCGGCGAGGTCGGCGACGGGCTGAAGAAGGGCGCGGACGGCGTCGCGGACGACGCGGGCAAGGCCGGGGACGCGGCGCGGGAAGCCGGGGACCGGGAAGGCGCCGAGGCCGACGACCCGATGGCGCCGGACGAGAACGGCAAGAAGCCCTTCCCGTGCGTGGTCGAGAAGAAGGTCGAGGGCAAGGGCGAGCAGACGCCCGTCCCGATCCCGAACCAGCCCTGGCACCTGGAAGCCAGCTCGCTGACGCTCAAGGGCGCCGACTACCAGGGCGTCGTGAACCTGACGATGCCCGACGGCAGGACGAAGCAGGCCCTGAAGTATGTGGTGCAGGGCACCGACATCGGCGATCTGCACCAGATCGTCGAGGGGCCGGGCGGCAAGAAGTACCACGTCGAGGCGGCCAAGGGCTCCACGTCCACCATCAGGGACGGGGAGACCACGATGTACACCGAGCGGATCTCGGGCAAGCTGTTCGGGCTCATCCCGATCACGTTCGACCCCGAGCACCCGCCGCCGCTCAACATTCCGCTGATCTACTTCACGGATGTGAAGGTGCAGCAGGCGGGCCAGTTCGGAGGGAACCTCACGATCCCCGGCCTGCACCAGTCGATCACCGACTGAGCCCCGGCCACCGGGAGCCGCGAAAGCGCCGAGGGCGCCCCCTCCAGCAGGGGGCGCCCTCGGCGTTCGTACGGGGGGTGTCCGGCGGCTCAGTCGCGGCCGTTGCCGCCCAGGTGGTGCACCCGCACCATGTTGGTGGTGCCGGGGACGCCGGGGGGCGAGCCCGCGGTGATGACGACCGTGTCGCCGTCGTTGAAGCGGTTGAGCTTGATCAGCTCGGCGTCGACGATCTCGACCATGGCGTCGGTGTTGTCGACGTGCGGCACGACGTAGGTGTCCACGCCCCAGCTCAGCGTGAGCTGGTTGCGGGTCGACTCGTCGGTGGTGAAGGCCAGGATCGGCTGGGCCGCGCGGTAGCGGGACAGCCGGCGGGCCGTGTCACCGGACTTGGTGAAGGCGACCAGGGCCTTGCCGCCGAGGAAGTCGGCGATCTCGGCGGCGGCACGGGCCACCGAACCGCCCTGCGTCCGCGGCTTCTTGCCGGGCACGAGCGGCTGGAGGCCCTTGGAGAGCAGCTCCTCCTCGGCCGCGGCGACGATCTTCGACATCGTCTTGACGGTCTCGATCGGGTACGCGCCGACGCTGGACTCGGCCGACAGCATGACCGCGTCCGCGCCGTCCAGGATCGCGTTGGCGACGTCGGAGGCCTCGGCGCGCGTGGGGCGCGAGTTGGTGATCATCGACTCCATCATCTGGGTCGCGACGATCACCGGCTTGGCGTTGCGGCGGCACATCTCCACGAGGCGCTTCTGCACCATCGGGACCTTTTCGAGCGGGTACTCGACGGCGAGGTCACCGCGGGCCACCATCACGGCGTCGAACGCCGCGACGACGCCCTCCATGTTGGCGACGGCCTGCGGCTTCTCCACCTTGGCGATGACGGGGACCCGGCGGCCCTCCTCGTCCATCACCTTGTGGACGTCCTTGACGTCGTCGGCGTCGCGCACGAAGGAGAGGGCGACCATGTCGCAGCCCATCCTCAGGGCGAAGCGGAGGTCCTCGATGTCCTTCTCGGACAGCGCGGGCACGTTCACGGCCGCGCCGGGCAGGTTGATGCCCTTGTGGTCGGAGATGACGCCGCCCTCGACGACGATCGTCTTCACGCGCGGTCCGTCGATCTCGACGACGCGCAGCTCGACGTTGCCGTCGTTGATCAGGATCTGGTCGCCCTTGGAGACGTCGCCGGGCAGGCCCTTGTAGGTGGTGCCGCAGATCGACTTGTCACCGGGCACGTCCTCGGTGGTGATGGTGAACTCGTCACCCCGCACCAGCTCGACGGGGCCCTCGGCGAAGGTCTCCAGGCGGATCTTCGGCCCCTGCAGGTCGGCGAGGACGCCGACGGCACGGCCGGTCTTCGCGGCGGCCGAGCGGACGCGGTCGTACCGCCCCTGGTGCTCGGCGTGCGTGCCGTGGCTGAAGTTGAAGCGGGCCACGTTCATGCCGGCCTCGATCAGCGAGACGAGCTGATCTTCGGAGTCGACGGCTGGGCCCAGCGTGCAGACGATTTTGGAACGGCGCATGGGGCGATCCTATCGGTTTGTTTCGCTACGGAATATTCCGTCTGGTGGAATCTACAAATGGGCGGAAGTGCGCTCAGGCGTTGCGGTCCCGGCCGATTTCCCGATTCACGCTTATGCCGGGTCACTGACCAGGGCGTAAGTCTGGTTCGCGATCTCCAGTTCCTCGTCCGTGGGAACGACGGCGACGGCCACGCGCGCGTATTCCGGCGATATCAGCCTGGCTTCGTCGGATCGTACGGAATTGAGTTCGCCGTCGACCGCGAGGCCCAGCTCCTCCAGGCCCGCCACGGCCGCCTCGCGCACCGGCGCCGCGTTCTCGCCGACGCCCGCGGTGAACACGACGGCGTCCACCCGGCCGAGCACGGCGTAATAGGCGCCTATGTACTTCTTCAGACGGTGGATGTAGATGTCGAAGGCGAGCGCGGCCTCCTGATCGCCCTCGTCGATCCTGCGCCGGATTTCCCGCATGTCGTTGTCGCCGCAGAGCCCGACGAGACCGCTCTTCTTGTTCAGCAGGTCGTCGATCTCGTCGATCCCCATTTCGCCCACCCGGACCAGGTGGAAGATGACCGCCGGGTCCATGTCGCCGGAACGGGTGCCCATCACGAGCCCTTCGAGCGGGGTGAGGCCCATGGAGGTGTCCACGCAGCGACCGCCCCGCACGGCCGACGCGGAGGCGCCGTTGCCCAGGTGCAGCACGATCACGTTGACGTCCTCGGGAGCCTTGCCGAGCAGCTCGGCGGTGGCGCGCGAGACGTAGGCGTGCGAGGTGCCGTGGAAGCCGTAGCGGCGCACGCGGTGCCGGTCGGCGGTGGCCACGTCCATCGCGTAGCGCGCGGCGGACTCCGGCATCGTCGTGTGGAAGGCGGTGTCGAAGACGGCGACCTGCGGCAGGTCGGGGCGGAGCGCCTGGGCGGTGCGGATGCCGGTGATGTTCGCCGGGTTGTGCAGCGGGGCGACCGGCACCAGGCGCTGGATCTCCTTCAGCACCTCGTCCGTCACCACGGTCGGCTCGGTGAACTTCAGGCCCCCGTGCACCACCCGGTGGCCGATCGCGGCCAGCTCGGGGGAGTCCAGGCCGAGGCCGTCGGCCGACAGCTCCGCGGCGACGGCCCGCAGCGCCGCGTCGTGGTCGGCGATCGGCTCCTCGCGCTCACGGGTCTCGGCGCCGTCGCCGGTCAGCGGCGTGTGCTTGAGCCGTGAGCCCGCCTCGCCGATCCGCTCGACCAGGCCGACGGCGAGCCGCGAGCGGTCGCGCATGTCGAGCAGCTGGTACTTCACCGACGAGGAGCCGGAGTTGAGGACGAGTACGCGGGTGGCGGTCACTGGTGAGGCGCTTCCTGTTCGGGGGTTCAGCGGGGGCCGGGCGTCTGTGCCTGGGCCTGGATCGCCGTGATGGCGACGGTGTTGACGATGTCCTGGACGAGCGCGCCCCGGGACAGGTCGTTCACCGGCTTGCGCAGGCCCTGCAGGACCGGGCCGACGGCGATGGCGCCGGCCGAGCGCTGCACGGCCTTGTAGGTGTTGTTCCCGGTGTTCAGGTCGGGGAAGATCAGCACGCTCGCCTGGCCGGCCACGTCCGATCCGGGCAGCTTGGTGGCGGCGACCGACGGCTCCACGGCGGCGTCGTACTGGATCGGCCCCTCCACCTTCAGATCGCTCCGGCTCGCGCGTACCCGCTCGGTCGCCTCGCGCACCTTGTCGACGTCGGCGCCCGAGCCCGACGTGCCCGTCGAGTACGAGAGCATCGCGATCCGCGGGTCCACACCGAACTGCTCGGCCGTGCCGGCCGCCTGCACGGCGATGTCGGCGAGTTGCGCCGCGTCCGGGTCGGGGTTCACGGCGCAGTCGCCGTACACGAGCACCTTGTCGGCCAGGCACATGAAGAACACCGAGGAGACGATCGAGGCTTCGGGCTTGGTCTTGATGATCTCGAAGGCCGGCCGGATCGTCGCGGCGGTGGAGTGCACGGAGCCGGAGACCATGCCGTCGGCGAGGCCCTCCTCGACCATCAGCGTGCCGAAGTAGTTCACGTCGGACACCACGTCGTACGCGAGTTCGGCGGTGACGCCCTTGTGGGCGCGCAGCTCGGCGTACTTCGCGGCGAAGCGATCCCGCAGCTCCGAGGTCTGCGGGTCGATCAGCTCGGAGTCGGCGAGGTCCACGCCGAGGTCGGCGGCCTTCTTGCGGATCTGCTCGACCGGGCCGAGCAGCGTCAGGTCGCAGACGCCCCGGCGCAGCAGGACGTCGGCGGCGCGCAGCACCCGCTCCTCGCAGCCCTCGGGCAGCACGACGCGGCGGCGGTCGGAGCGGGCCCGTTCCAGGAGCTTGTGCTCGAACATCATCGGCGTGAGGCGGTCACTGCTGGGCGCCGAGACGCGCTTCAGCAGGTCCGCGGTGTCGACGTACCGCTCGAAGAGGCCGAGGGCGGTCTCCGCCTTGCGGGGGGTCGCCGCGTTCAGCTTGCCCTCAAGGGCGAACAGCTCGCCCGCCGTGGGGAAGGAGCCGCCGGAGACGGCGATGACCGGGGTGCCGGGCGCGAGGCGGTCGGCGAGGGTGAGGATCTCCCTGCCCGGCTGTTCGTCCAGGGTCAGCAGGACGCCCGCGATGGGCGGCGTACCGGCGCTGTGCGCGGCGAGCGAGCCCACCACGAGGTCGGCGCGGTCGCCGGGGGTCACGACGAGGCAGCCCGGGGTCAGGGCCTTGAGGAACGTCGGCAGCATGGCGCCGCCGAAGACGAAGTCGAGGGCGTCACGGGCGAGCCCGGAGTCGTCGCCGAGCAGGACGCGCCCGCCGAGCGCGTGGGTGATCTGCGCGACCGTCGGCGCCGAGAGCGCGGGCTCGTCGGGCAGGACGTAGCTGGGCACGGGCAAATCGGGGGCGAGCAGCTCGTGGATCTCGTCGCGGTCGGCGGGGGCGACCCGGTTGGTGATCATCGCGATGATGTCGCAGCCGAGGCCCTCGTACGCCCGGTGGGCGTTGCGTGTCTCGGCGCGCACCGACTCGGCGGTCTGCTTCCTGCCGCCGACGACGGGGATCACGGAGGCCCCGAACTCGTTCGCGAGCCGGGCGTTGAGCGACAGCTCGTCGGGCAGCTGGGTGTCGGCGAAGTCGGTGCCGAGGACGAGCACCACCTCGTAGGCCGCGGCCACCGCGTGGAAGCGGTCCACGAGCCGGGACACGAGCTCGTCGGTGCCCTGCTCGGCCTGGAGCGCGGACGCCTCGTGGTAGTCCATGCCGTACACCGACGCGGCGTCCTGCGAGAGCCGGTAGCGGGCCCGCAGCAGTTCGAAGAGGCGGTCGGGTCCGTCGTGGACGAGCGGGCGGAAGACGCCGACCCGGTCGACCTGGCGCGTCAGGAGTTCCATGACTCCCAGTTCGACGACCTGGCGGCCGTCGCCGCGGTCGATCCCGGTCACGTACACGCTGCGCGTCACGCGTGCTCTCCCCTTCTTCGCTGCCCTGTGGGCCCTCCGGCGGTGCCCGGCCCGCCCTGCGGGCGCCCGGAACGGACCGCCGAGCGAGCTGGACAAATTACCCGATATCGCGGCTGTGCCCTCTTGACAATACCTCTGCGGCTGACTAGGCCGCCTGACGGACGGGTGCCCTGGCGGCAGGGCTCCATCCCTGTCGCACGAACATCCCTCGCACACAGGTGAGCGGCGTCCCCCCTCCGGCCGTGGAACAATCGGACCGGCTCACAAGTACCAGTAGCGAGCAGGAGACACAGCGCGATGCGTATCGGAATTCTCACCGCGGGCGGCGACTGCCCCGGCCTCAACGCAGTGATCCGGTCGGTCGTACACCGCGCCGTCACGCACTACGGCGACGAGGTCATCGGCTTCGAAGACGGCTACGCGGGCCTGCTCGACGGGCGCTACCGCGCCCTCGACCTGAACGCGGTCAGCGGCATCCTGGCCCGCGGCGGCACCATCCTCGGCTCGTCCCGCCTGGAGCGCGGCCGGTTCCGCGCGGCCTGCGACAACGCCAAGGACCTCATCGAGCGCAGCGGCTTCGACGCGCTCATCCCGATCGGCGGCGAGGGCACGCTCACCGCGGCGCGCATGCTCTCCGACGCGGGCGTGCCGGTGGTCGGCGTCCCGAAGACGATCGACAACGACATCTCCTCCACGGACCGCACCTTCGGCTTCGACACGGCCGTCGGCGTCGCCACCGAGGCCATGGACCGCCTCAAGACGACCGCCGAGTCCCACCAGCGCGTGATGGTCGTCGAGGTCATGGGCCGGCACGCGGGCTGGATCGCCCTGGAGTCCGGCATGGCGGGCGGCGCCCACGGCATCTGCCTGCCCGAGCGCCCCTTCGACCCCGCCGACCTGGTCAAGCTGGTCGAGGAGCGGTTCTCGCGCGGCAAGAAGTTCGCGGTGATCTGCGTGGCCGAGGGCGCGCACCCCCAGGAGGGCACCATGAACTACGGCGTGGGCGCGATCGACCAGTTCGGCCACGAGCGCTTCCAGGGCATCGGCACGGCCCTCGCCTACGAGCTGGAGAGCCGCCTCGGCAAGGAGGCCAAGCCGGTCATCCTCGGCCACGTCCAGCGCGGCGGCACCCCCACCGCGTACGACCGCGTCCTCGCGACGCGCTTCGGCTGGCACGCGGTGGAGGCCGCGCACCGCGGGGAGTACGGCAAGATGACGGCGCTGCGCGGCACGGACATCACGATGGTGCCGCTCGCCGAGGCGGTCACGGAGCTGAAGAGGGTGCCGAAGGACCGGATGGACGAGGCGGAGTCGGTCTTCTAGGCCCCGTGGCCCGTGCGCCCGGCGGGCCGGCCCCGGGTCACGGCCGTCCCCGGACGAGGGTCCAGAAGTGGTCGAGGACGCGCTCCAGATAGTCCCGGCCGGCCTCGCCGGACGCGTCGGGTCCGGGCCCCGAGCCCCAGCTCAGGGTCCGCGCCATGCGCGACTGGTAGTCCTCGTGCATCTGCCGCAGGGCGTCCTCCACGCGCCGCTTCTCCACGGGCAGCAGCTTGCTCACGGGGCGCACGTACCCCTGCCAGCGGGTGGTGACGGCGCTGCGCAGCAGTTCGGCGAGGGGCTCGGCGCGCCCGGTGACCTCGACGAAGTCGGGTGCGGCCAGCCCCAGGGCGCGGGCCAGGGCCTGGGACTGCCGTTCGTTGCCGCGCCAGGAGTTCGCCTCCTCCATCCGCAGGTACGCCCGGAGCTCGACCCCGGCCTGCCGGGCGACGTCCTCCGGGGCGAACCCGCGCGCGAGCCGGTGCTCCCGCAGGGTCCTCGCGGCGCTCATGAGGTCCCCGGGGGAGCACCAGAGCGTGGCCGCGAGCGCGGTGAGCTCGGCGGCGCTGGGCGCCAGCAGCCCGCGCTCCCAGGAGGCGACGGTGTCGGCGGTGACGTAGGTGAGCCCGTACCCCGCCCGCAGTCCGTGGGCGACGTGCCCGTGCGCCATGCCCAGCGCCTCGCGCAGACGGCGGGCGGCCGGGAAGTCGAAGGGCGGCGTGGGCTGCTGCGGTCGGCTCGGTTGCACGGGCACACGGTAGGCGCCGGGGGAGCCGGCGACTACGGTGTGTTCCTACGAGGTTGCGGATTGGTGGGAAGGTACGGGCTGTTCCGCCGCCGTCAGCCCTTCACGGCGCCGCCGAGCGCGAAGCCGCCGCCGAGGCGGCGGGAGATCAGGACGTACAGGAGGATCACCGGCGTCGAGTAGAGGAGGGAGAACGCGGCGAGCTGGCCGTAGACCACGGTGCCCTTGTTGCCGAAGAAGTCGTTGATGCTGACCGACGCCGGCATCTGCTCCGGGGTGAGCAGGAGCATGAAGGGGACGAAGAAGTTGCCCCACATCATGACGAAGGAGAAGACGGTCACCACCGCCACCCCGGGGCCCATCAGCGGCAGGACGATCCTCAGCAGGGACTGGAAGGACGACGCGCCGTCCGTCCACGCCGCCTCCTCCAGGTCCTTCGGCACGCCGTCCATGAAGTTCTTCATCAGCCAGATGGCGAACGGGAGTTGGGACGCGGCGAAGAAGAAGATCGTGCCCTGCATGGTGTCGATCAGGTCGACCCGCACGAAGAGGGCGTAGACCGGCACCATGATCGCGGTGATCGGCAGGCTCGTCGCGAACAGGATCGTCAGCATGAAGGGCCGGTTGAGGCGGGACCGGTAGCGGGAGAGGGGATAGGCGGCGAGGGCCGCGCAGACCACCGTGAGCAGGGTGCCGCCGCCGCAGAGCAGGAAGCTGTTCAGGAGCGGGGTGAAGGTGATCTCCGGGGTGAGGACCTTGTCGTAGTTGTCCAGGGTCAGGCCGTCCGGCAGCCGTACGCGCAGGTCCGCCTCCGGGTCGAAGGAGGACAGGACGACCCAGGCGAGGGGCAGCACGAACGCGCACGCCGCGACGAGGAGTCCCGCGTCGGCCGCGAGGCGGTGCCGCCTGCGGCGGGAGCGCGGGGTGCGGGGAGCCCTGGCGCTGCCGGCGCTCTTGGTGGCGGACACTCAGACCTCCGTACGCAGCAGGCGCATGTAGACGAGGGAGAAGAGCGAGCCGACGACGAGGAGGAGCAGGGCCACGGCGGTGCCGTAGCCGATCATGCTCTTCTGGAAGGCCTGCTCGTACATGAAGAGCGGCAGCGTCTGGCTGCGGTTGCCGGGGCCGCCGCGTGTCATCACCCAGATCAGACCGAAGACGGAGAGCGTCTGGAGGGTGTTGAGCATGAGGTTCGTGCCGATCGAGCGGCGGATCATCGGCAGCGTGATGTGCCACATGCGGCGCCAGCCGCCCGCGCCGTCGACCTCCGCGGCCTCGGTGACCTCCCGGGGGATCTCGTTGAGGGCCGCGGAGTACACCAGCATGGAGAACGCGGTGCCCCGCCAGACGTTGGCGAACGAGACGGCCAGGATCGGCAGCGTGAACAGCCAGTTCTGCGCGGGCAGGTGGAGGAAATCGAGGACCGCGTTCAGGGTGCCCTCGCGGCGGAAGAACGCGTACAGGAGGAAGCCCGCGACCACCTCCGGCAGGACCCACGCCGTGATGACGACGGCGCCCGTGGCCGTGCGCACCGGCTTCGACGCGCGCCGCATGAGCGAGGCGAGGGCGAGGCCGAGGATGTTCTGGCCGATCAGGGAGGACAGGACGGTGAAGACGAGGGTGAGCCAGACGGCGTTGAGGAACCGCTCGTCGCCGAACGCCTCGCGGAAGTTGTCGAACCCGATGAAGCTGGACTCCGCCTGGCCGGTCAACTGGAGGTCGGTGAAGGCGATGTACGCGCAGTAGCCGATCGGCCCGGCCAGGAAGAGCGCCAGGAGGATGACGGCGGGCGACACGGGCAGGGCCCTGAACAGGCCGCGCCGGGCGCGGGCGGCCGTGCGGCGGGTGGGCGGCGGCAGGTCGGGGCCCCGTGACGTCTTGACGACGCCACCCGGGCCCGCGGGGGGTGCGGTAGTCACGTACGGGCACTCACTCTCTGGTACCGGCACTCGTCGGCCTTTCGGCACCCACCGGGACCGGGCAGGGCGCTACTTCTCGATGACCTCGCCGTCCGTCGCCGATTCCACCTCTTCGTCGTATCCGCGCGCCGCCTCGGCCACCGAGGCGTCGCCGGTCGTCACCGACTCCATCGCCTCCTGGATGGCGGTGGAAACCTTCGGGTACGCGGGATACGCCGGCCGGTAGTGGGTCGAGGCGACCAGGTCGGTGAAGAACTCGATGCCGGGCTGCGCCTTCACGTACGACGGGTCGGCCGCGACGTCCTCGCGGACCGCGATGCCGGAGTTGGCCACGTACCACTTCTTGGCGTTGGCCTTCGTCTGCATGGTCTCGATGAACTCGAAGGCCAGGTCGGGGTTGTCCGCCTTGGCGGGGATCGCCCAGGTCCAGCCGCCGGACATGCTCACCTTGCCGGGGGCCCGGCCGTCTTGCGTCGGCATGTGCGCGAGGCCCAGCTTCTTCGACCACTCGGGCCACTCGTGGCCCGCGCCCTCGCCCCAGTCCTGCGGCAGCCAGGAGCCGTCGAGGTTGATGCCGAGCTTGTCCTCGGGCAGCAGTTCACCGCGGACGCGGGTGGGGAAGTTGGGGTCGAGGGCGTCCGAGACGTCGGGGCCGAGCTTCTCCTTGTAGACGGTCTCCACGAAGGCGAGGGAGTCCTTGAAGCCCTTGCTGCCCGTGACCCACTTCTTCGCCTCCGGGTCGTACAGCGGGTCCTTCCCCGTGCCGTACGCCAGCATCTCGAAGCCCTGCATGGACGCGGCCTCGCCGACGGGCTTGCCGGTGTAGACGTTCAGGGGGGTGACCCCGGGGACCTTCTTCTTGATGGTGCGGGCCGCGTCGAGGATGTCGTCCCAGGTCTTCGGCTGCCAGTCCGCGGGGAGCCCCGCCTTCTCGAAGATGGACCTGCTGAACCACAGGCCGCGCGTGTCGGTGCCGTCGGGCACCCCGTACGTCTTGCCGTCCGCCGCCTTCGCCGCCGTCTTGGCCGTGTCGATGAACTGGTCCCAGTCCTTCCACTTGGCCAGGTAGGGGTCGAGCGGCCTGAGGTAGCCGCTGGTGATGTCCGAGTTGATGAGGAAGGTGTCCTCGTAGACCAGGTCCGGCGCGGTCTTGGGGGAGCGCAGCATCTGCTGGAGCTTGGTGTAGTACTCGGAGTCCGGCGCCTTGATCGGCACCAGCTTGACCTTCTTGCCGGGGTGGGCCTTCTCGAACTGCTTCTTGATGTCCGCGAGATAGGTGTCCATGACCCTGACGTCGTTGTCCGTGGACTGCTTGAACGAGACCTTCACGGTGTCGGGGTCGTCGCCGGAGCCACCGCCGCACGCGGAGAGGGTGCCGGCGGTGAGCAGGGTGGCGGCGGCGAGGAGCAGTGGGCGGTGGGTGGGGCGCACGGGCACGACCTCCTACGGGCCGACGCGGCCGGGTCGCCGCGCGGGGCTCTGCCCGGTGAACGTAAGCGCGTGCTCCGAGCAAGGTCAATGCCCGTGCCGCCGCTTGGGGGCGCGCCGGTTCACTCCCCGGAGGGCCGCCAGCGGTACACCAGTTCGGGGCGTCCGACGTGGCCGTACTGGGGGCTCCGGGCGGCGCGCGCGGTGTCGACCAGGTGCTCCAGGTAGCGGCGGGCGGTGATGCGGGAGAGCCCCGCCGCCTCGGCCGCCGCGGTGGCGGTCAGGCCGTCGCCCGCGTCGCGCAGGGTGCGGACGACGCGCTCCAGGGTGGGGCCGCTGAGCCCCTTCGGCAGGGCGGCGGGGCCGGGGGCGCGCAGCGTGGCGAGGGCGCGGTCCACCTCGTCCTGGCCGGTGGCCTCGCCCTCGGCGGCGGCCGTGCGGAACTCCGCGTACCGGGTGAGGCGGTCGCGCAGGGTGGCGAAGGTGAAGGGCTTCAGGACGTACTGGACGACGCCGAGCGACACGCCCTCGCGGACCACGGCGAGGTCGCGGGCCGACGTCACCGCGATGACGTCCGTGGGGTGCCCGGTGGCGCGCAGCGAGCGGGCGAGCTGGAGCCCGTGCCCGTCGGGCAGGTGCAGGTCGAGCAGGATCAGGTCCACCTGGGTGCGTTCGAGGGTGCGGCGGGCCTCGGCGGCGGAGTGGGCGGGCCGCTCGATGGCCTCGAAGCCGGGCACGCGGTTGACGTAGAGGACGTGCGCGTCGGCGGCCACGGGGTCGTCCTCGACGACGAGTACGCGGATCACCGCACACCTCCCCGGGGACGGCCGCCGCCGGGCCCGCCGGTGCCGGGCCCCGGGCCCTGGTGGCTCCCGTGCCGGCGGGCGTCGCTTCCTTCCCCGGCCCGCGGGAGCGGGGCGCGGGGGTGGTCCGTCCGTGGACGGTCGCCGGGCGCCCCGTCCGCGGGCCCGCCCTCCGCCCCGGGTCTGTCCATGCCGCCGTCGTGCGCTCGCATCGCTCCGTCTCCGTCTCCGTCTCCGTCTCCGCCTCGCTCTTCGCCGTCTCCGCGGCCGGCCAAGGGGCCGGGGCCCTCCCCGGTGGCCCCGGGCGGGGCAGGCCGGCCGTACGCGGGGGCGCCCGTGCCAGGTGCCCGCAGGGTCACCTCGAACTCGGCTCCCCCCTCGGGGGACTCCCGTACCGCCAGGTCGCCGCCGTTCCTCGCCACCGTCTGGCGGACCAGGGCGAGGCCGAGGCCGCGGCCCGCCGCCTTGGTCGACCAGCCGCGTTCGAAGACCGCCTCCCGTTCGGCGGGGCTCACCCCGGGGCCCGTGTCGCCGACGCGCAGCAGGAGGCCGCGGCCGTCGGCGCGGGCCGTCACCGTGACGCGGGCGGACGGTGAGCCCTGGGCCGCGTCCACCGCGTTGTCGATGAGGTTGCCGAGGACGGTGACCAGGTCACGGGCGGAGAGGCCCGCGGGGAGCATGCCGTCGTCGATGCTGCTGTCGTCGGAGACGACGAGTTCGACCCCGCGCTCATTGGCCTGCGCGGCCTTGCCGAGGAGCAGCGCCGCGAGCACCGGCTCGCTCACCGCGGCCACCACCTGGTCGGTCAGCGCCTGGGCCAGTTCCAGTTCGGCGGTGGCGAAGTCGACGGCCTCGTCGGCGCGGCCCAGCTCGATGAGGGACACCACCGTGTGCAGCCGGTTGGCGGCCTCGTGGGCCTGCGAGCGCAGCGCCCGGGTGAAGCCCCGCTCCGAGTCCAGCTCGCCCGCGAGGGCCTGCAGCTCGGTGTGGTCCCTGAGGGTGACCACCGTGCCCCGGCGTTCGCCGCCCGTCACGGGCGAGGTGTTGACGACGACGAGGCGGTCGGCGGTCAGGTGCAGCTCGTCCACCCGCGGCTCGGAGGCCAGGAGCGCCCCCGTGAACGGCACGGGCAGCCCCAGCTCCGCGACGTTGCGCCCGACGGGGTCGCCCCGGACGCCCAGCAGCTCCCGGCCGCCGTCGTTGATGAGGGCGACCCGCCGCTGCCCGTCGAGCATCAGCAGCCCCTCGCGCACCGCGTGCAGCACCGCCTCGTGGTAGTCGTGCATGCGGCTCAGCTCGGTGGCGTTCATGCCGTGGGTGCTGCGCCGCAGCCGGGCGTTGATGACGTACGTGCCGATGCCGCCGATGACGAGCGCCGCCGCCGCGACACCGAGCAGCGCGAGGAGCTGGCCGCGCGCCTTGGCGGTGATCTCCTCGATGGTGATGCCGGCGCTGACGAGGCCGACGATCCGCCCCTCACCCGACTCGCCCGCCCTGATCGGCGTGACCACCCGCACGGACGGGCCGAGCGTGCCGGTGTAGGTCTCCGAGAAGGTCTTCCCGCGCAGCGCGTCCGCCGTGTGGCCGAGGAAGCGCTCGCCGATGCGCCGCTCGTCGGGGTGGGTCCAGCGGATGCCCCGCGGGTCCATGATCGTGACGAAGTCGACGCCGGTGTGCCGCTGCACCCGGGCGGCGTACGGCTGGAGCCGCGCCGACGGGTCGTCGCCCCCGATGGCCTCCCGTACGGAAGGGGAGTCCGCGACCGCGCGGGCGGCGGCGGTGGCCTGGTTGCGCGCGCCCTCCTCGGCCTGGTGCTTGTCGCTCAGATACGTGAAGAGCGCGCACCCCGCGACCACGGCGGTCACCAGCACGATCTGCATGGCGAAGAGCTGGCCCGCCAGGCTGCGCGGAAGGCGGCTGCGGCCGGTCGGGCGGGTGCGGGACATGGTGCAAGTCTGCCTCTTCGTACAAGTGATCGTATCGGCGCGGCGGGCCCCGCGTCGGCCCGGCGCCGCGGCGGACGTACGCCCGTGCCCGTGGGGTCCGCGGTGCGTGAGTGAACCGACGGTCGTACAAGTGCGAACTAAATGAACGCAAGCGTGACCGGGCCCACAGGGCGGGAGATAGTCGCCGGGATTCCCGGGACACCGATGAGCCATCGGTGAGGGCATCGCCGAGGTACCCCGCCCCAGGACGTGAGCCGCACGCACCGCAGGCGCCACCAGGCACCACGAACGCCGACGTCGTCGTTGAAGGAGGGCCCCGTGACCAGCACGGCCGACCCGCAGAAGGCACCCGCCGCGAAGCGGGACCGCACGCACTACCTCTACATCGCCGTCATCGGCGCCGTGCTGCTCGGCATCGCCGTCGGCTTCATCTGGCCGGACTTCGCCAAGGAGCTCAAGCCGGTCGGCACGGGCTTCGTCAACCTGATCAAGATGATGATCTCGCCGATCATCTTCTGCACGATCGTGCTCGGCGTCGGTTCGGTCCGCAAGGCCGCCAAGGTCGGCAAGGTCGGCGGCCTCGCGCTCGCCTACTTCATGGCGATGTCCGTCGTCGCGCTCGCCATCGGCCTCCTCGTCGGCAACATCCTGCACCCGGGTTCGGGCATGGACCTCACCGAGTCGGTGAAGGGCGCGGGCCACACGGCCGCCGACGAAGCGAACGAGGGCCTCGTCGACTTCGCGCTCGGCATCATCCCGAAGACGCTCGTCTCCGCCTTCACCGAGGGCGAGGTGCTCCAGACGCTGCTCGTGGCCCTGCTCGTGGGCTTCGCCCTGCAGGCCATGGGCCGCTCCGGCGAGCCCGTCCTGCGCGGCATCGAGCACATCCAGAAGCTCGTCTTCCGCGTGCTCGGCATGATCATGTGGGCCGCCCCGATCGGCGCGTTCGGCGCGATGGCCGCCGTCATCGGCGAGACCGGCGTGGACGCCCTGAAGGCGCTCGCCACGATCATGATCGGGTTCTACGTCACCTGCGCGCTGTTCATCGTGGTCGTGCTCGGCACCCTGGTCAGGGTCGTGACCGGGGTCAACCTCTTCAAGCTGCTCACGTACCTGGGCCGCGAGTTCCTGCTGATCCTCTCCACCTCCTCGTCGGAGTCCGCGCTGCCGCGGCTCATCGCGAAGATGGAGCACCTCGGGGTCAGCCGCCCGGTCGTCGGCATCACCGTCCCGACCGGCTACTCGTTCAACCTCGACGGCACCATGATCTACCTGACCATGGCCTCGCTCTTCATCGCCGACGCCATGGGCCAGCCGCTCGGCGTCGGGGAGCAGATCTCGCTGCTGCTCTTCATGATGATCGCGTCCAAGGGCGCGGCGGGCGTCTCCGGCTCGGGCATCGCGGTCCTCGCGAGCGGTCTGCAGTCCCACAAGCCCGCCCTCGTCGACGGTGTCGGCCTGATCATCGGCGTCGACCGCTTCATGAGCGAGGCCCGCGCCCTCACCAACTTCGCGGGCAACGCGGTGGCCACCCTGCTGATCGGCACCTGGACCAAGGAGGTCGACAAGGAGCGGGTCGCGGCGGTCCTCGCGGGCAAGCTGCCCTTCGACGAGCGGACGCTGATCGACGACGGGCACGGTCCCGGGCCGGTGGCCGCGCCGGAGCCCGCCGCCGCGCCGGAGCCGCGGGGCGAGGGGGAGAAGGAGCCGGCGAAGGTGTAGCCGGCCCCTCACCGGGTCACCGCGGGGCGCCGCCCGCGACGCAGCAGCCGATGCGCTGCCGTGCCGCGGGCGGCGTCCCGCTTTCTCCGTGCCCGGCGCGGCCGGGGCGTGTGTCGAAAGTCCCGCCCAGCAGTAGCGGGGCGACCCTCCGCCGTGCGATCGCACGCACCGGACGCCGCCGGACCCGCCCTCCGGGCGGACGACGCCACTTTCGAAGCACGGCCTAGGTGTATTGACCCGCAGGGTTGTTGACGCGGTTGATGGGCGGCTGGCCGCCGAGTGCGGTGTGGCAGCGGTGGTGGTTGTAGGTGTGGAGGA
>NZ_JBFAHX010000049.1:0-51105 GCF_040654435.1 Streptomyces sp. NPDC050703 | reverse complement strand
GACTCTTTCGTGTCCGATTTCCTCGGCGCCTTTCCGGTTCCCGCTCGGCCTTTCGGCTCTCGCGTTTCCCTTTCCGGCGGTTCCGACTTTATCAGGTCTTGTCCGTCTCCCTGACCACGGTCACCGCAGACATGCGGAACCAGACTCAAGGATAGGATCTGATCTGATGGGTGCCGCCGAGGCGGGGCGCTTGACCGCGCTCCATGGCCTCAGGCAGGTCTACGACTCTACATCGCGTCCTCGGCGGGCGCAAATCGTTCGTGCTGTGCCTCTACGTCTGTCAACCGGTACCACTCATGCGGAACCGGGACTTCTCATGACTTACGCTTCTGAACAGCGCGCGTCGTCCAGGACAGGTAGCGACGACGGCCACGAATCTCCACCCCTGGGAGGCTTGCCATGACCACCGTTTCGTCCCCGCTTGCAGGACGCGCCATCGGACTCGCCGCAGTACCGGATCCCGTGTTCTCAGGCGCGATGGTCGGTCCCGGCACGGCCATTGACCCCGTGCGCGAGGCTTCCGAGGCGGTCTCCCCGGTGGACGGCATCGTCGTCTCTCTCCACCCGCACGCGTTCGTGGTGGTGGACGACCAGGGTCACGGCGTCCTCACCCACCTCGGCATCGACACCGTCCAGCTGAATGGTGAGGGCTTCGAGCTCCTCGTCAACAAGGGGGACACCGTTCGGCGCGGTCAGTCCGTGGTCCGCTGGGACCCGGCCGCCGTCGAGGCCGCGGGCAAGTCCCCGGTCTGCCCGATCGTGGCGCTCGAAGCCACGGCCGAGTCCCTCTCCGCACTGGTCGAGGCCGGCGAGGTCAAGGCCGGCGACGAACTCTTCAGCTGGCAGTGACGTCATCGCCGTCACTGACGGCGGACAGTACAACCATCGCGGCGGCCGTTCCGCCGCACTATCGGAGACGGGTTTGATGGAGACAACGCTGCGAGGCGTCGGTGTCAGCCACGGTGTGGCGATCGGCGAGGTCCGGCACATGGGGACGGCCGTTCTCGAGCCGCCGGCCAAGCAGATTCCCGCGGAGGAGGCGGAGCGCGAACAGGGGCGCGCCCGCCAGGCCGTGGAAGCTGTGGCCGCCGACCTGATGGCGCGCGGCAATCTGGCCGGGGGCGAGGCGCAGGCGGTGCTTGAGGCACAGGCCATGATCGCCCAGGACCCGGAGCTCATCGCCGACGTCGACCGGCGCATCACCGTCGGCAGCACGGCCGAGCGTGCCGTCTACGACGCGTTCTCCCACTACCGGGAACTGCTGGCCGGTGCCGGTGAGTACATGGCCGGGCGCGTGGCGGACCTCGACGACGTGCGGAACCGCATCGTCGCCCGGCTGCTCGGTGTTCCCATGCCGGGTGTGCCGGACAGCGACGAGCCGTACGTACTGATCGCGCGTGACCTCGCTCCCGCCGACACCGCGCTGCTCGACCCGGCCCTCGTCCTCGGCTTCGTCACCGAGGAGGGCGGGCCCACCAGTCACAGCGCGATCCTCGCGCGGGCGCTCGGTGTGCCGGCCGTCGTGGCGCTGCCCGGTGCCGGGGAGCTGGCCGAGGGCTGCGTCGTCGCCGTCGACGGCAGCACCGGTGAGATCTTCGTGGAGCCGAGTGCGGAGAAGCGGGCGCAGCTTGAGGCCGCCGCCGCGGAGCGCAAGGCGGCGCTGGCCGCGTCGACCGGTCCGGGTGCCACGTCCGACGGCCACAAGGTGCCGCTGCTCGCGAACGTCGGCGGTCCCGCCGATGTGCCGGCCGCGGTGGAGGCCGGCGCCGAGGGTGTGGGTCTGTTCCGTACCGAGTTCCTCTTCCTCGACGACAGCAGCAAGGCGCCGTCGGAGGAGGCGCAGGTCGAGGCGTACCGCAAGGTGCTTGAGGCCTTCCCCGAGGGTCGTGTCGTCGTGCGCGTCCTGGATGCCGGCGCGGACAAGCCGCTGGACTTCCTGACGCCGGGCGAGGAGCCGAACCCGGCGCTCGGCGTGCGTGGCCTGCGGTCGCTGCTCGACCACCCGGAGGTGCTGCGCACGCAGCTCACCGCGCTGGCCAAGGCGTCCGAGGGCCTGCCCGTCTACCTTGAGGTCATGGCCCCGATGGTCGCGGACCGCACGGACGCCAAGGCGTTCGCGGACGCGTGCCGCGAGGCCGGTCTGCGGGCGAAGTTCGGTGCCATGGTCGAGATTCCCTCGGCGGCTCTGCGGGCTCGCTCGATCCTCCAGGAGGTCGAGTTCCTCTCGCTGGGCACGAACGACCTCGCGCAGTACACCTTCGCCGCCGACCGGCAGGTGGGTGCCGTGTCCCGGCTTCAGGACCCGTGGCAGCCCGCGCTGCTCGACCTGGTCGCGCTCTCCGCCGAGGCGGCGCGTGCCGAGGGCAAGAGCTGTGGTGTGTGCGGTGAGGCCGCGTCCGACCCGCTGCTCGCCTGTGTGCTCACCGGTCTGGGTGTCACCTCCCTTTCGATGGGTGCCGCGTCCATTCCTTACGTGCGGGCGACGCTCGGCAAGTACACGCTGGCGCAGTGCGAGCGTGCGGCGTCGGCGGCGCGTGCCGTGGACACCGCCGAGGAGGCCCGCAAGGCCGCCCAGGCGGTGCTGTCCGGCGAGTAGCCGAGCTGTTCTTCTCGCCGAGGGGCGTTCCACCCGATGGGGTGGGGCGCCCCTCGGGCGTTCAGTGGGTGTGTCCCTCCTCGGGTGTCTCGTCTTCGAGGGCGAAGGCCGCGCAGTAGTCGACGCCGGACTCCGGGGAGATCAGTTCTCCGGTGATGGCGTCGGTGCAGTAGGCGTCGAAGACCTCGGCCGCGGTGAGAGGCAGGAAGCGGCCCTCGTGCATGCGCCAGCCCTGGACGCGGTCCCGGGTGCCTTCGGCGCTGGTGCGCAGCACCATGCCGGCCGCGCGCCGTGTGGCGACGCCGACCGCGAGGACCGTGGCGAATTCCAGGGCCTCGGTGTCGTCGAGCCGGGCGCTGCCGTCCGCTTCGATCTCGATGTGCAGGGCGGCGAGGAGTGTCTGGTTCTCCGCCGGGACGCTGCACACCAGATGCCGGGTGCCGGGTGCTGAGGTGTCCACGGCGCGGGTGATCAGCTGTGAGGCGCGGGCGAAGGCGGCCCGTCCGATGTCCTCGCCGCAGGTGGCGCAGGTGCCGCTGCGGGCGAGCGCCATCGTCGCGTACTCCCAGGTGGCCTTGCGGACCGCCTCGTCGACCAGGTCGGGAAGGAGGTCGGTGAGGGGCTGGCCCTCGTACGGCACGGTGGGGCCGCCCGACGCCAGTTCGGCGGTGAAGCGGGTGCGGCTGTCGGGGGTGTCGGGGTTCAGGCCCGCCTCCGCGCAGTACTCCTCGTACTCCTCGGGGTCGAAGAGGACGACGGCGGTGTGGCGGCCCTGGGCGGCGAGGGTTCTGAGCAGGGCTTCGACCTGCTGGAGGTAGGTGTCGTGGTCGTCGAAGGTGAAGGTGCGGTAGCGGCGCATGGCCGCGAAGTCCTCCTCGTCGGCCAACAGGCCGATGGTTCCGGCGACTTCGCGGCGCAGTGCGCGTCGCATCGTGTCGTGACGGGTTGGCGCCATCATGTCCCCCTGCGCTCGGTCGATCAATGCTCACTCACCGTAACCGGGGGCACTGACAACGGGCGCTGAGCTGCGGGGACGACCGTCAGGAGCGCTTGCGGGCGAGATCCTCGTAGAACCTCAGGAGGTTGACGTCGTCGACCGATCCCGCGTTGACCGCCTTGTCCAGCGGGGTGCCCTGCAGGAGGCGCTTGACCGGGACCTCGATGCGCTTGCCGGTGAGGGTGTGCGGGACGCCGGGGACCTCGATGACCTCGTCGGGGACGTGGCGCGGGGAGAGCTGTTCGCGGATGGTGCGCTTGATGCTGTCGCGCAGGGTGTCGTCGAGGGTGGCGCCCGGGGCGAGGTGGACGAAGAGTGGCATCCAGTAGCCGCCGTCGGGTTGTTCGACGCCGATGACGAGGGACTCGCGGATCTCGGGGAGTCGTTCGACGGCTTCGTAGATGTCGGCGGAGCCCATGCGGACGCCCTGGCGGTTGAGCGTGGAGTCGGAGCGTCCGTGGATGA
Source organism: Streptomyces sp. NPDC050703 (assembly GCF_040654435.1). Lineage (NCBI taxonomy): Bacteria > Bacillati > Actinomycetota > Actinomycetes > Kitasatosporales > Streptomycetaceae > Streptomyces > Streptomyces sp. NPDC050703. The sequence continues at coordinate 47,047 of NZ_JBFAHX010000049.1, read as the reverse complement.
TCACGGAGCCGCGTGAGGTGAGGGTGATCCAGTCGCCGTGGCGCCAGACGCCGGGGTAGGTGTCGAAGTAGCTGTCGTGGTAGCGGGTGCCGTCCGGGTCGTTCCAGAAGTGGATGGGCATGGACGGCATCGGGTTGGTGACGACGAGTTCTCCGACCTCGTCGACGAGCGGCTTGCCCTGGGGGTCCCAGGACTGGAGGTCCGTGCCGAGGCAGGGGGCCTGGAGTTCGCCGATGTGGACGGGGAGGGTGGGTACGGCGCCCGCGAAGCAGGAGCAGACGTCGGTGCCGCCGCTGACCGAGGCGGTCCACAGGCCGCCCGGGGTGCCGGCGAACTCGTCGCGCAGCCAGCGGAAGCCGTCGGGAGGCAGGGGGGAGCCGGTCGTGGCGACGCACTTGACGCGCGAGAGGTCGAAGTCGCGGGCCGGGTGGACGCCGGCTTTGCGGCAGGCCATGACGTAGGCGGCGGAGGTGCCGTAGAGGGTGGCTCCGGTGCGTTCGGCGATGCGCCACTGGGCGCCGGTGTCGGGGTGGCCGGGGCTGCCGTCGTACAGGACGATCGTGGTGCCCGTCAGGAGGCCGGAGACGAGGAAGTTCCACATCATCCAGCCGGTGGAGGTGTACCAGAAGAAGCGGTCGTCGGGGCCGAGGTCGCAGTGCAGGCCGAGCTGCTTGAGGTGCTCGACGAGGATGCCGCCCTGGGACTGGACGATGGCTTTGGGCAGCCCTGTGGTGCCGGAGGAGTACAGCACCCACAGGGGGTGGTCGAAGGGCACCGCTTCGAAGACGGGTGCCGCGTCGGCCGAGGTGAGGGCCGACCAGTCCAGGGTGCCTTCGGGGGCGTCGGTGCCGAGCAGCGGGATGTGCACGACCGCGCGGAGGGTGGGCAGTCCGGAGCGGAGTTCGGCGACGGTGTCGCGGCGGTCGTGTTCCTTGCCACCGTAGCGGTAGCCGTCGACGGTGAACAGGACGACCGGCTCGACCTGCTGGAAGCGGTCGAGGACGCTGCGGGCGCCGAAGTCGGGGGCGCAGGAGGTCCAGACGCCGCCGACGGCGGCGGTGGCGAGGAGGGCGACGACGGCCTGCGGGATGTTCGGCAGGTAGCCGCTGACGCGGTCGCCGGGCCGCACGCCGAGGTCGCGCAGTTCCGCGGCCAGGGAGCCGACCTGGCGGCGCAGCTCGGCCCAGGTGACGGGGCGCGGGTCGTGGCTCTCGTCGACGTGCAGGAGCGCGGGGGTGTCCGCGCGCGCGGGGTCTTCGGCGGTGCGCAGGGCGTGTTCCGCGTAGTTGACGGTCGATCCGGGGAACCACTGGGCGCCGGGCATGGTGCGCTCGCCCAGCACGCGCGCGTAGGGGGTGGTGAAGCGGACGTCGAACCAGTCGGTGACGGCTTTCCAGAACGTGTCGAGATCGGTGACCGACCAGCGGTGCAGCGCTTCGTAGCCGCCGTCGGCGGGGGCCCCGTGGTGCTCGGCGGCCCAGGTCTGGAACCGGGTGACCTGCGCTTCCGCGATCCTCTCCGGGCTCGGCTGCCAGAGCGGCGCAGGGTTCGCTGAGGACGTCATGGGGCGGCTCCCGGACTGTACGCGTCGTATGCGTGTGGAGTGCGCACGTGCTGGATGTGCGCGTGAACACGGCTGGAGGGGACGATGCCATGTGATCGACTGCCGCACCAGGGTCTGCCTCACACAGTCGGCCCTCCGGTCATGTGTCCGTACCCCAGGTGAACGGCTGCTGAACGGAGCGTACTCGCGGCCTTTTCGATGGCAAGGTGAGCACTATGGACGGTCGTGACCTGGTGCGTTCGGTGAAGGCGGTCGGCATGGTCGGCACGGCGCGGGGGTTGCGCACGGTGCGCTCGTCGTGGCGCAGATGGCGGGCGGACGCGGCCGGTCTGTCCCCCCGGGGTGCCGAGCGCGCGCGGGTGCCGGGGCCCGTGGCGAAGGTGGAGCCGGGGCCCGGTGGTGGTGTGGTGCGGTTCGCCCGGTCCGAGCTGCGGGTGCGGGTGACGGCCGGGGGTGCCGTCTTCTGGGGGTGGGACGGCGCGGAGCCCGAGCCGTCGTACGCGCTGGCGTGCGGGAGTCCCGAGCCCGATCCCCGGGCGGTCCTGGAGCCCGACAAGGAGGGCGGCTGGCGCGTGGTGTCGGAGCGTACGACGGTGGTGGTGTCACGGCACGGCTCCGTGGAACTGCGCACGCCCGGCGGCGTGATGCTGCGGCGTGATCTGCCGCCCCGCTGGTGGGAGCCGGCCGAGGGCGGCGCGGCGCGCTGGGTGCAGCGCTCCGAGGTGGCCGCGGACGCGCGGTTCTTCGGGCTCGGCGGGCGGTCCGGCGGGCCGCGGCTGCGGAGCGGCACGTACCGGCTGTGGAACACCGATCCCGGTGGCTCCTTCGGGCCGGGGGACGATCCGCTGTACATCACGATGCCGGTGCAGATGGTGGTGGCCGACGCGGGTACGCATCTGGTCTTCCACGACAACACGTGGGAGGGCGCCGTCTCGCTGCGTGAGGGCGCGGTGGGGGCGGGTTCGGGGCATGACCGGGCGGGGTCGTGCGAGGTGCGGATGGACGGCGGTCCGCTGCGGTGCTGGGCCATGGTCGGCACCCCCGCGCGCGTGCTGCACACGTGGGCCTCGCTCACCGGTCCTCCCGCGCTGCCGCCGACGTGGGCGCTCGGGCACCATCACGCGCGGTGGGGGTTCGGCAGTGAGCGGGAGGTGCGGCGGATCGTCGCCGGCTACCGGGAGCGCGGGCTGCCGCTGGACGCCGTCCACCTGGACATCGACCACTATGAGGCGCATCAGGTGTTCACCGTCGACAAGGAGCGTTTCCCCGCGCTGCCGAAGCTGGCCCAGGAGCTGCGCGAGAGCGGGATCAAGCTCGTCTCGATCGTCGATCCGGCGGTGAAGGCGGAGCCCGGTGTCGAGTTGTACGAGGGCGGGGTGAAGGCCGAGGCCTTCGTGCGGGACGCGGCGGGGCGGCCGGTGCGCGGTGTCGTGTGGGCGGGCGAGTCGGTGTATCCCGACTTCACCGACCCACGCGCGCGCAAGTGGTGGTCGGGGCTGTACGAGGAGCGTCTGGAGCAGGGGTTCGCCGGGTTCTGGCACGACATGAACGAGCCGGTGTCGTTCGCCGCGTTCGGTGAGCCGACGCTGCCCCGTTCGGCGCGGCATGCCCTGGAGGGGCTCGGCGGGGACCACCGGGAGGCGCACAACGTCTACGGCCTCGCGATGGCACGTGCGGGGTACGAGGGGCTGCGCTCGCTGCTTCCCGAGAAGCGGCCCTTCTTGTTCTCGCGTTCGGGGTGGGCGGGCATGCAGCGCTACGGAGGGACGTGGTCCGGCGATGTGTCCACGGGGTGGCCGGGGCTTCGGGCGTCGCTGTCGCTGGTGCTGGGGCTCGGCCTGTGCGGTGTTCCGTATTCGGGCCCTGATGTGGGCGGCTTCGACGGGAGCCCTTCCCCGGAGCTGTATCTGCGCTGGTTCCAACTGGGGTCGTATCTGCCGCTGTTCCGTACGCACGCGGCGATCGACGCCGGGCGGCGCGAGCCCTGGGAGTTCGGTGCGGAGGTGCTGGGGCACGCGCGCGTGGCGCTTGAGGAGCGCAGGCGGCTGCTGCCCTACTTCGTGACGCTGGCGCATCTGGCGCGGCGTACGGGTGCTCCCTATGTGCGTCCCTTGTGGTGGGGTTCTCCCGACGACAGGGCGCTGCGCGACTGCGAGGACGCGTTCCTGCTGGGCGACTCCCTGCTGGTGGCCCCTGTCCTGGAGGACGGCGCGCGGCAGCGGACGGTGCGGTTGCCGCGGGGGCGCTGGTACGAGACGGCGACGGGCAGGGCGTACGAGGGGCCCGGGCAGGTCCGCCTCGACGCGCCGCTGTCGCGTGTCCCGGTGCTCGCGCGCGCGGGCACGGTGTTTCCGGTGCGCGGCGGCGACGGGGTCGAGCTGGAGGCGTGGGCTCCGGTACCGGGTGCCACGGGCGGCGGCCTCATGGTCGCCGACGCCGGTGACGGGTGGGAGGAGGCGGACCTCGAACGCTTCACGGTCCGCTGGGAGGGGGGCCGCGTACGCGTCGAGAGGGAGGGCGCCGAGGGCGGGGGCCCCGTGGATCTGCCGGTGCGGGTGCGGGGGCTGGGTGACTGAGCCGGGCCTCGCCGGGGCCGGGCAGCGGCCCGGCCCGCCCGTGTCCGCGCCGGGCCCGACCGCGCGCGTGGGCGGGGCCGGGCCGGTTCGGGAGGCGGACTCTCAGATGTAGCGGCCCTCGAAGAACGCCTGTGCGGCCAGTGTGTGCAGTGGGAAGGCCAGCTCGTCCGGGTGGCGCAGGACGGCCCAGCCCTCCGTCTCGTCCGTCGGCGTACTGGCCGGCAGGTCGGCTGCCGGGCGCTCGGGGAGGAGGCCGAAGAGCAGGAGGTAGCCGTCGGGTGCGCTCATGGCGTCGGCCAGGCGGACGTCACGGCTCTGGGCGCAGATGCCGGTCTCTTCCTTGAGCTCACGGACGACGGCGTCGCGCCAGTCCTCCCGGTCGTCGATGAAGCCGCCGGGCAGGGCGATGCCCCCGAGTGCGGGAGGGATCGTCCGGGTCACGACGACCAGGCCGGTGCCCTGGCGGTCGTACACCGGCTGGAGGGCCACTGCCACGGGCAGCGGGTTGCGGTAGGCCACGGCCCCGCAGGCGGCGCAGGTGCGGGGCCAGCCGGAGACATGGCCTTCGTAGGGTGCTCCACAGCTCGAACAGTGGGAGCCCTGGACGGAGTTGGCTGGGTGTGGGGATACGGACACGCGCGGACTGTATCCGATCTTCGTGGCGTCGGTCTTCCCTGGTGGGCCATGGTCCTGATAGACGCAGGGGGCATGACAGCTTTTGTCCCCGCTCTGCGGTATCTCGCCGTGTCCGCCGCCGCCCTGCTGGCCGTGGCCGTGGCCCCCTCCCCCGCGCACGCGAAGCCCGAACCGAAGGCTCCGGAAGAGTTCGTCGCGCTGCGCGACGTCGACCCGACGATCATTCAGGAGATGCGGTACACCACCCGGCACAACTTCGTGGGTGAGCCCGTCGACGGCTACAGGAAGCCGATGTGCATCCTCACGAAGCCCGCGGCGAAGGCGCTGCACAAGGCCCAGCGTTCGCTCCTGCGCAAGGGGTACTCCCTGAAGGTCTACGACTGCTACCGGCCCCAGCGGGCCGTCGATCACTTCGTGCGCTGGGCCGAGGACCTGGGCGACGAGCGCATGAAGGAGGAGTTCTATCCCCGTGTCGGCAAGGACCGGCTCTTCGCGGACGGCTACATCGCGGAGAAGTCCGGGCACAGTCGCGGCTCGACGGTGGATCTGACCATCGTGCGGCTCCCGGCCCTGCCCACGCGCCCGTACATCCCCGGTGAGCCGCTGAAGCCGTGCTTCGGCCCGGCGAGCGAGCGCTTCCCGGACAACTCCGTGGACATGGGGACGGGGTTCGACTGCTTCGACACGCTGTCGCACACGGACGACCCGCGCGTCGAGGGCAGGCAGCGTGCCCACCGGGACCTGCTGCGGAACGCGCTGGCCGAGCAGGGCTTCGTCAACCTTCCCGAGGAGTGGTGGCACTTCACGTACAAGCCCGAGCTGTTCCCGGACACCTACTTCGACTTCCCCGTCTCGCCGAGGTCGCTCCAGGGCTCGTAGCGGCGCCGGGCGGGACGGCCCCCCTGACGGAACCGGAGCGCCCGTGGCACACTCCTGACGGGCCGTCAGTTGTACCGGTCGACGGTGGACGCCAGGAGGAGCCTTGTCGCGCACACGCACACCGGTAGTGGCGAACTGGTTCGCCGGGGAGGGGGAAGAGTTCCGCTTGCTCGGCACACGCTGCTCGGCGTGCGCCGCGGTGTTCTTCCCCCGTGAGGACGCCCACTGCCGCGATCCCGGCTGTGAAGGCGGGAAGCTCACCGAGGTGCCGTTGTCGCGGAGCGGCCTCGTCTGGTCGTACACCGACGGCCGCTACCGCCCGCCCGCGCCCTACGTCTCCGACCCGGAACTTCCCTGGCAGCCCTACACGTTGATCGCGGTGGAGCTGGCGGCGGAGCGCATGGTGGTACTCGGGCAGGCCGCTCCCGGCGTCCATGCCGACGACCTGGAGGTCGGCATGGAGGTGGAGGTCGTCCCCGGCGTACTGCACGAGGACGGCCGGACGACGTGGACGACCTGGCACTGGCGGCCCGTGGGGGTGAGCGCATGACCGGCGAGGTGGCGGTGCTCGGCGCGGGCATGCACCCCTGGGGCAAGTGGGGCCGCGGCTTCGTCGAGTACGGAGTGGCGGCGGCCCGCGCGGCGCTCGCGGACGCCGGGGTCGACTGGCGTTCCGTGGGCTCCATCGTCGGCGCGGGCACGGTCAGGGGCGGCTATCCGGGGTATGTGGCGGGGGCCGCGTTCGCCAGGGCGCTCGGCTGGCAGGGGGCCCGCGTGGCGAGCGTGTACGCGGCGTGCGCGTCCGGCGCCCAGGCCATCTCCACCGCTCGTACGCAGATCCTCGCGGGCATGACCGACGTCGTCCTGGTGGTCGGCGCCGACGCGGCGCCGAAGGGCTTCTTCCGGCCCGCGGGCGGGGACAGACCGGACGATCCCGACTGGCTGCGCTTCCGGGTCCTCGGCGCGACCAACCCCGCCTACTTCGGGCTCTACGCACGGCGCAGGATGGCCGTCCACGGCGACACACTGGAGGACTTCGCACAGGTCAAGGTGAAGAACGCGGCGGCGGGCGCCCTCAATGAGTACGCGCGCTACCGCAACCCCGTCACGGCCGACGAGGTCGCCGCATCGGCCGTCGTCGCCGATCCGCTGCGGCTGCTCGACATATGCGCCACGTCGGACGGCGCGGCAGCGCTCGTCCTGTCCAGCATGGAGTTCGCTCGGCGGCACGGGGCGCCCGACCCCGTGCGGGTCCGCGCGGTCTCCACCGTCACGCCCACCTATCCGAACACGGTGCTCGACCTGCCGGACATCGCCACGGACTCGGCCGTCGCCGTCGCCCCCGCCGGCCGGACGTTCCGTGCGTCCATCGCGCATACGGCGTACGAGGAAGCGGGCATAGGCCCCGAGGACGTATCGCTCGCGGAGGTCTATGACCTGTCCACCGCGCTGGAGCTCCAGTGGTACGAGGATCTGGGGCTCTGCGGCGAGGGTGAGGGGGCCAAGCTGCTGCGCGACGGGGCGACGGCTCCGGGCGGGCGCGTGCCGGTGAACAGCAGCGGAGGTCTCGCCTCCTTCGGAGAGGCCGTCCCCGCACAGGCCATCGCCCAGGTGTGCGAGCTGACCTGGCAGTTGCGGGGCGTCGCCGGGGCCCGGCAGGTGGCGGGGGCCCGCGTCGGGGTCACCGCCAACCAGGGCCTCTTCGGCCACGGGTCCTCGGTGGTCGCCGTGCGCTAGGCACGCCGTGCGCGGGCGGCAGGGCGGGCGTCGTCACGGACGTCGGGCGGGCGACAGGGCGGGCTTCAGGGGGAAGCCCTCGCACCGGTTAACCGTTGCCGTCGGCGACCTTGACGCTCCATCACCGCCGGTGAACACTTCCGGGTGTCAGTCGGCGTCGCCGCACCTCGGCTCCGGCGCTCAGAGCCTCTGCGCGCGAAGGGTCCGTACGAAGACCCTGGTCAACCGGGTATCCCCCATCGGCGATGTGACTGCCACGACGCTGGTCATGGACGCCGGGCGGGTGCGGGAGACTTCCGCCTTCGGCTCCGGCTGCCGGGCCCCTCCAGGCCCCTCCAGGCAGCAGTCGTGGCAACCGCACCCTGCACGGAGTACCGGGGCGCACCGCCCCGGGCGAGGGCCTAGGAGCCGCCATGTACTCAAATGGGGACATCTTCATCGGTGAGGTCATCGGCACCGCGATCCTGATCCTGCTCGGCGCCGGCGTGTGCGCCGCCGTCACGCTCAGCCATTCGAAGGCGAAGGCCTCCGGGTGGGTCGTCATCGCCTTCGGATGGGGTTTCGGCGTGCTCGCTGGCGCCTACACCGCGGGCCCGCTCTCCGGCGGCCACCTCAACCCGGCCGTCACGCTCGGCATCGCCATCGACACCGGGAAGTGGGACAAGGTCTGGCTCTACGTGCTCGGCCAGCTGGTCGGCGCGATGCTCGGCGCCGTTCTCGCGTACCTCGTGTACCTCGCGCAGTTCAACGCCAACGTCACCCGCGGCGTCAAGGACGAGGTGACGAGCGCGCACGAGCCGACGCCCACGCTGGGCATCTTCTCCACCATCCCGGAGATCCGGAACCCCGTCGCCAACCTCGTCACCGAGGTCATCGCGACCGTCGCGCTGGTGCTGCCGATCCTCGCCTTCGGGCTCACCAAGGGGCTCGGTGAATCGGGCATCCAGACGCTGATCGTGGCCTTCCTCGTCGTGGGGATCGGCCTCTCGCTCGGCGGGCCCACGGGGTACGCCATCAACCCGGCGCGCGACCTCGGTCCGCGCGTCGTGCACACGTTCCTGCCGATCCCCAACAAGGGCACGTCCGACTGGGGCTACGCCTGGGTCCCGGTGGCGGGGCCGCTGGTCGGCGGAGCCCTCGCGGGTCTCATCTACAACGCAGCCTTCTGAGTCTTCCCGTCACCGGTCACCAAGGGCCATCAAGGGGTAGCCATGCCGGAGAGCCACGAGAAATTCGTCGCCGCGATCGACCAGGGCACCACTTCGAGTCGCTGCATCATCTTCGACCAGGACGGCGCGATCGTCGCCGTGGACCAGCGCGAGCACCGCCAGATCTTTCCCAGGCCCGGCTGGGTGGAGCACGACGCCACCGAGATCTGGTCCAAGGTGCAGGCGGTGGTCGCGGGGGCGGTCGCCAAGGCCGGACTCCGCGCCGACCAGCTGAGCGCGCTCGGCATCACCAACCAGCGCGAGACGACCGTCCTGTGGGACCGGGCCACGGGCAAGCCCGTGCACAACGCCATCGTCTGGCAGGACACCCGCACCGCGGGGCTCTGCGACGAACTGGGCGGCACCGACGGCCAGGACCGCTTCCGCGAGCGGACCGGGCTGCCGCTCGCCAGCTACTTCTCCGGGCCCAAGGCGGCCTGGCTGCTGGACAACGTACCCGGCCTGCGGGCGCGCGCGGAGCGCGGCGAGATCGCCTTCGGCACCATCGACTCCTGGCTGATCTGGAACCTCACGGGCGGCACCGACGGCGGCAAGCACGTCACCGACGTCACCAACGCGGGCCGCACCATGCTGATGAACCTGGAGACCCTCCAGTGGGACGCGTCGATCCTGTCGGCGATGAACGTGCCCGAGGCGGTCCTGCCGGAGATCAGGTCGTCGTCGGAGGTGTACGGGACGGCCGTGGGGCAGCTCTCCGGGGTGCCCGTGGCCTCCGCGCTCGGCGACCAGCAGGCGGCCGTCTTCGGGCAGGCGTGCTACGACACGGGGACGGCCAAGAACACGTACGGCACCGGCAGTTTCCTGCTGCTCAACACCGGCAACCGGCCCGTTCCCTCCAAGAACGGGCTGCTGACCACCATGGGGTACAAGATCGGTTCCGAGGCGCCCGTGTACTGCCTGGAGGGGTCGATCGCGATCACGGGCGCCCTGGTGCAGTGGTTCCGCGACCAGCTCGGCATCATCCGCAGCGCGGACGAGATCGAGACCCTCGCGGCGAGCGTGGACGACAACGGCGGCGCGTACATCGTCCCGGCGTTCTCCGGCCTCTACGCCCCGTACTGGCGTTCGGACGCGCGCGGCGTCGTCACCGGCCTGACCCGGTACGTCACCAAGGCGCACCTGGCGCGCGCGGTCCTGGAGGCCACGAGCTGGCAGACCCGTGAGGTCGTCGACGCCATGTACCAGGACTCGGGGGTGCGGATCACCACCCTGAAGGTGGACGGCGGCATGACCAAGAACAACCTGCTGATGCAGCACCAGGCGGACGTCCTCGGAGTGCCGGTGATCCGCCCGAAGGTGTCCGAGACGACGTGCCTGGGCGCCGCCTACGCGGCCGGGCTCGCGACCGGCGTGTGGAACGACCTCGACGAGCTCAAGGCGCACTGGCGGCAGGACGTCGAGTGGTCGCCGCGGATGGAGGCGACCGCACGGGACAAGGAGTTCCACCACTGGCGCAAGGCCGTGGAACGGAGCTTCGGCTGGCTGGAGGACGGACAGGGCTGAACCGGATGGAGCCGCGGCCCGTACCCCGGTCGGCGGGGGTACGGGCCGTGCACGCGCCGAGCGGTCCGTACGGTCAGGTCGTGGCGGGCTCACGGACGGCCGCGGCGGCTGCCATGGCGTGCTCGACGACGCCGATGAGCACTTCCTTGACGGACTCGCGGTCGCGGGCGTCGCACAGCACGACGGGTATGTCGCCGTCGATGTCGAGGGCCTGCCGGACGGCCTCGGCGGGGTAGCGCGAGGCGTCGTCGAAGCAGTTGACGCCGACCACGAACGGGATGTCGCGCCGCTCGAAGTAGTCGACGGCGGCGAAGCAGTCCTCCAGGCGGCGGGTGTCGGCGAGGACCACCGCCCCGAGCGCGCCGGTGGCCAGCTCGTCCCAGAGGAACCAGAAGCGGTCCTGGCCCGGCGTGCCGAAGAGGTACAGGACCAGGTCGTCCCGCAGGGTGATGCGGCCGAAGTCCATGGCCACCGTGGTGGTGTGCTTGCCCGCGACGCCGCTCGTGTCGTCGATGGGGCGGCCCACCTCGCTGAGGGTCTCCTCGGTGCGCAGCGGTTTGATCTCGCTGACGGCGCCGACCAGGGTCGTCTTGCCGACGCCGAAGCCGCCGGCCACCAGGATCTTCAGCGTGACCGGCTCGACGGGGGCCTTGCCGCGCTCAGAACGCCTGAAGATCATCGCTCACTTCTCCTGCATCAGTGGTGTCGCGCGGGGCCGGTCCGTTGCCGCCGCCCCTCAACTGCCGGCCAGTCACGTTCTCACTCCCGCTCCCGCGCCGGTCAGAGCGCCCGGAGGCCGCTGATCACGTCGCGCAGAATACTCTCGTCCGGCAGCTCGGCCGGCGGCACGGGCCGGGTCACGTGCACCAGTTCGTCGTCGACGAGATCCCCGATCAGCACCCGCACCACCCCGATGGGCAGGTCGAGTTCGGCCGCGAGTTCCGCGACCGACTGGGGTGTGTCACGACAGAGTTCGACGATGTCCACGTGCTCGGGGGACAGCGTCTGGTCCGCGTCGTGGTCGCCGGGGACCTGCGTCTCGGCGATCACGACCGCGATGAGATCGAGGCGGTGCTGACCCGGGCTCGTGGTGCGCCCCCGCGTCATGGCGTACGGGCGCACCACGGGTCCGGCCTCGTCGTCGAACCAGCGGTGCGTCTCCTGCGTCCCCGGGGTCCCGGCCGTACCGGACGTCCCCCACAGTGCCTTGGTTCTCTGCGTTCCTCGACCGTCGTGGCTCATGCCCTCCCACTACCCTCCCGCGTGCAGATCCGTGCGCGGCGCCGTACCCAGGTGCACACCCACCCTCTTGACCAGCAACGTCATCTCGTACGCCACCAGGCCGACGTCGGAGTCGGCGTCCGCGAGGACGGCGAGGCAGCTGCCGTCGCCCGCGGCCGTGACGAAGAGGAAGGCGTCGTCCAGCTCGACCACGGTCTGGCGGACCCTGCCCGCCTCGAAGTGCCTGCCGACGCCCTTGGCGAGGCTGTGGAAGCCGGAGGCGACGGCGGCGAGGTGCTCGCTGTCCTCTCTGGTCAGGTCCTTGGACACGCCGGTGGGCAAGCCGTCGCCGGAGAGCACGAGCGCCTTGCGGATGCTGGCGACGCGTTGCACCAGATCGTCAAGGAGCCAGTTCAGCTCCCTGGCCGCCCCGGTCGTGGCGATGCGTGCGTCGGCCTTCGGTGCGGTCATCGACCGTCCCCCTCAGATGTCGTTCCTGGTGCTGTGCCGTCGGTGGCGTCGTCGCCCGCGGCATTCTCGTCGCGGCCGCGCTGCCAGCCCCGCTGGAGCGAGGCCATGCGGCTGCGTACCTCGTCCGCGTCCCGCTCGTCCGGCCGGGTCTCGGCGCGGTCGGAGCGGCGGTCGGGTCCGTCCTTCAACTGCGGGGCGAGGTTGGCCTGCCGGACGCGGCGGGGCAGCCCGCCCGGGGCGGTCGTGGGTGCGCTCCGGCCCTGCTCGGCGTCGGCCGCCGGGGCGGGGCGCGGTCCGGCCCCGGCCCGGGTGCCGCGGCCCTGCGCGGGGCGGTCGGCGGCCGCGCCGCCCTGCGGTCCGGTGCGGCGGGTGCGCCGGGGCAGGTCGGGGGCCGTGCCGTCGTCGGTGACGTCGCGGTGCGGCGGGGACAGATCGGGCCAGGCGGAGTGCGGCCCGGACGCCCGCGGGGGCTCCGGGGCCTCGTCCGCCGGCGCGGGGGCCAGGGGGAACCCGTCGGGGAAGCGGCTGTCCTGCGACCGGCTCTCCTGGGTCCTGCCGTCCCTGGACCGGCCGTCCTGGGACCTGCTGTGCGTGACCGGACGGCCGTTGGACCTGACGAGCTTCGGGGTCCTGCGGCGCGGCAGCGGCACGAGGCCGCCGGTGTGGGCGCCCTCGTCGAGGTCGTCGTCGCGGATCTGCGCGGCGTCGGCGCGGGTGGGTTCGGCGCGGCCCGGTTCACGGACGTCGCGGGCCTGCTGGTGCTGCTCACCGGGCGTGCCCGCGACCCTGCGGCGCGGGCGGAAGAGGCCGCCGCGCTCGCTGTCGTCGTCGCCGAGCGCCCCGGGGAAGGCGTCGAGGTCCACCATGCCGACGGGGGCCTCCAGCTCCACGGGGCCGTCGAGCACGGAGGCGGGCAGTCCGGGCAGTTGTACCGGGACCTGGGCGAGCGCGGCGGCGCGGTCCGCGGCCCTGTCGGCGCTCGACACGGGCTCCTTGGCCTGCGGGCGGTCGAGCCGGAAGCCGATGCCTTCGGTGTCGGGGACGTCGTCGGTGAGCAGGGCCTCGGGGATGAAGACGACGGCGGTCGTGCCGCCGTACGGCGAGGGCTGCAGGGAGACGCGGACCCGCTGGCGCTGGGCGAGCCTGCTGACCACGAAGAGGCCGAGCCGGTCGGTGTCGGACAGTTCGAACTCGGGGGTCTCCGCGAGCCTGAGGTTGGCGTCGAGCAGGGCGTCGGCGGTCATGCCGAGGCCCCGGTCGTGGATCTCCAGGGTGAAGCCGTTGGCGACGTGCTCGCCCAGGACCTGTACCGCGGTGTGCGGCGGCGAGAACACCGTGGCGTTCTCCAGGAGTTCGGCCATGAGGTGCGTGAGGTCGGCGACGGCGGGGCCCGTCACCGCGATGCGGGGCAGCCTGCGCACCTCGATGCGCTCGTAGTCCTCGACCTCGGCGACGGCCGCGCGGACGACGTCCATGAGCTGGACGGGCTTGCGCCACTGCCGCGAGGGGGCGGCGCCGGAGAGGATGACCAGACCCTCGGCGTGCCGGCGCATGCGGGTGGTGAGGTGGTCGAGGCGGAAGAGGTCGGCCAGCTCGTCGGTGTCCTCCGTCCTGCGCTCCATGGTGTCGAGGAGCGTGAGCTGCTTGTGCAGCAGGACCTGACTGCGGCGGGCGAGGTTGACGAAGACCTCGGAGACGCCGCGCCGCAGGTCGGCCTGTTTGACGGTGGCCTCGACCGCGGCGCGCTGCAGGGTGTTGAGCGCCTGGCCGACCTGCCCGATCTCGTCCTTCTCGTACGTGAGCCGGGGCGCCTCGGTCTCGACGTCCACCTGTTCGCCCGCGGCGAGGCGGCGCAGCACGCCGGGCAGCCGGACACCGGAGGCCTCGTGGGCCTCCAGGCGGAGGCGGCGCAGGTCACGGATGAGGCCGCGGCCGATGCGTACGGAGACGACGATCGACACGAGGAGCGCGAGCAGGCCGAGCACCCCGGCCAGGACGAGGCGCACGACCACGTCGAAGGCGGCCGGTTCCACGCGGTCCTTGAAGCGGTCGCTCGCCGCGACGTCGCGCTCGGCGAGCTGCTTGAGGACCCGGCCGGCCGTCTCGTCCCACTGGGCGGACGCGACCCTGTGCGGGGTGCCGGGCGTGGAGGCGACGATGTCCTTCTCGGCCTTGCGGAGCTGCGTGGTCTGGGCGCCGTTCCAGTAGCGCTCGTAGCGGCCGCGTTCGTCCTGGGGCAGGGGCGCGAGGTTCACCTCGTACAGCAGGGTGCGCTGGGCCCTGAGCTCCGCGACCTGCTGGATCTCGGACTTGGTGAGCCGGCGGGCGACGAGCGCGGAGCCGACCATCGCGTCCTCGCGGGAGAGCAGTTCACGCGCGCGTGCGACGCCGACGAGCGCGCGGCCTTGCTGGTCGAAGCTCACGTCCTCCAGGCCGGCGAAGCCGTTGAGGGTGGTCAGCAGGCTGAAGCAGGGGTCGATCAGCTTGGTGTACATCTTCAGGGCGCCGGACCGGGAGATCGTGCCCTCTTCGACGGTGCGGCGCAGCGAGACGATGCCGTCGAGGGCGTCCACGAGCGCGGTGAGGCGGGTGTGCGAGTTGGCGTCGATGCTGTCGAGGACGCCGGAGTCCCTGCTGTTCTCGCGGACCTCGGAGATGACGTCGTCGGTCGCGGTCCTGCTGCGCCGCAGCGCCGCGAGGGCGTCGGAAGCGCGCGGATCGGCCAGGTACACCATGGTCTGGCGGCGTTCCTGCTGGACGACGCGGATCGTGTCCTCGATCGGGTAGCCGATCTTCTCGACGACGTTGGCGGTGTCGAGGAGCCTCGCGGCCTCTCGTCCGGTGATGACGGTGGCGAAACCCCAGATCGCGGTCAGGGAAACCAGCGGCACGAGCAGCAGTGCCACGATCTTCCGGCGGATGGACTTCCCGCGAAAGCGCATGGCCTCCCCCAGATCGGCCCCCTGCGACCGTTGCATGGGCCAGGGGCACACATGTGCGTCAACAAACGGCGCGAGCCTACTACTGACTCACGAGCAACTCGAAGACGCATCCGAACGCTTTTCGGCCGTGACGCGAAAGGGACGTCGGCAGTTGTCCCTTCATTACGGACTATTGCGCCCCACCGAGGGGGGCACGTCCCCCGGCCCCATCCCCCTTGCCCTGTATGCCAGTTGGCCGATTTTCTTCGCTGTACGGAACCGGAGGGGGAATCTTTCCGATCTCTCGTTCGTCCTTCATGCAGAGGGCAGGCCGTCGACAGGCGGTGTACGGCGCGGCAGAGCGGGCACCCAGAGGTGAGTTGATCCAAGGGCTTCCTGCCCGGGGCCCGCGATGCGTTCGTGAACGGCCGCGAAGCAGCGGGGGGAGTGACGAAATGATGGGCACGGCAGAGCGCCACAGGGCGTCGGGGAGCAGCGGGCCCATGGGGGCCGCGGAGGCCGGGGAGTCCGCCCGGCGGGAACAGGCGGCGGACGTGGAGGTCCGCCCGCCGTTGTGGGTCGAGGAGCCCGCCCGCAGGCGGCGGCTGCCCGATCCCGTGCGGACGGCGGCCGTGCGGGCCGTGATCATAGTGGCGGTCACGCTGGTGCAGGCGATGGTCGCCGTCCTGGCGACGCTCGCGAGCTCCTGGCTCGCCTTCCCCATGGTGTTGAGCAGCGTGGCCAGCACGGTGGTGGCCACCTGGGGCGTCCTCGACGTATGGGTGACCCGCCAGGTGTGGAATCAGCGGCACGGCGTGGTGTCGATGCCGAGCAGCACGGCGCGGCGGCTGCGGCGTGAGCGGCGCCGGGCCCGCAGGCAGGCCAGGGCCGCGGCCCGCGGCAAGGCACGCATACGCATACGTGGGCGCGGTGGAGCGGGGCAGTTGTCGCACTCCTGAGCCGGTTCGCCGGGGCGCGCCGCCGGGACCCGGCGTACGGCGACCGGACTCAGCTCGCCACGGGCTCCTCCGCGGGGACCGCGGCCCAGGCCGCCGCAAGGTCCCTGCGGAGTCTCATGAACGGCCGGTTGCGGCCGACCGCGAGCGCCGCCACGGTGCGGCCCGCGCGTTCGTAGACGGCGAGGAAGCCCTCGTCCGGTGTGTCCAGGGAGCCTTCGAGGAGGCGCACGGTGTCGTCTTCGCGCCGCCGCCCGGCGAACTGGATGCGGGTGCCGTACTGGTCCGACCAGAAGTAGGGCAGGGGGCGCGCCGCCTCGACCGTGCGGCCGGCGAGCAGGTTCCGCACGGCCACGCGGGGTTGCTGGGTGGCGCTCGTCCAGTGCTCGGCACGGACTCCGCCGGGGCGGGCGACATCGCCCACGGCCACGACGCGGGGCAGCGCGGTGACGCAGCCGTCGTCGCAGAGCACACCGTCGTCCAGGGAGAGGGGAGAGCCGGCGAGCCAGTCCGTACGGGGAGTGGCGCCGATGCCGACGACGACCAGGTCAGCGGGGAGCAGCCGCTGATCGGACAGTTCCACGGAGGTGACGTGGGCCGCCGTCCCGGGGCCGTGCGGAGCGCCGTGGAGTGCGGTGACGCCGACGCCCGTCAGCAGACGCGTCCCCGCGCTCGCGTGCAGCCGGGCGCAGGCGAGCGCGGGCTCGGCGCCGAGTGGGGCGGCGAGCGGGACCGGTGCCGCCTCGACGACCGTGACGTCGTGCCCGAGCGCCGCGCACGAGGACGCCGTCTCCGCGCCGACGAAGCCGCCGCCGATCACGACCACGCGGCGGGGGCCCGCAGTGAGTGCCGTCCGCAGGGCGCGGGCGTCGTCGAGGGTCCGCAGGGTGTGGACGCCCGTGAGAGCGGGGCCGGGGAGCCGTCGCGCCGACGCCCCGGTCGCGATGACCACGCCGTCGCTCGGCAGTGTCCGGCCGTCGTCGAGCACGACCGCGCGTGCGCGCGCGTCGAGGGCTCGGGCGCGGATGCCGATGAGCCACTCGGCGTCCAGCTCCGCCGTCTCCTCGGGGTCGGTCAGGGCGAGGCGGCTCTCGTCCGTCCCGCCGGTGAGGAAGTCCTTGGAGAGCGGCGGTCTGTCGTACGGCTGGTGCGGTTCGGCACCGACCACCACCAGGCGCCCTGCGAAGCCCTGGGCGCGCAGCTCCCGCGTCGCGTACAGGCCGGCGAGGGAGGCGCCGACCACGGTGACGGTGCGCATGCCGTCCCCGGCGGCCACGCTCATGCGGCGGACCCCTCCTCGGCGGTGGCCAGGCGGACGAGGACCATGCCGTCCTCGACGTACACCTGGTGGGTGCGGACGGGCCTGCGCGCGGGCAGGCAGGTGGGGCGCCCGGTGCGGAGGTCGAACGTGGCCGCGTGGAGCGGGCATTCGACCAGGCAGCCCTCCAGCCACCCCTCCGAGAGGGACGCGTCCTGGTGGCTGCACGTGTCGTCGACGGCGAAGAGCTCGCCGTCGGCGTTGAACACCGCGACGGGCGGTGTCGTGTCGATGCGGACGGATTCGCCCGCGGGGAGGTCTTCGAGGCGGCATACGGGAATCATGGGCCCCCCTCTGGTGTCATTCGGCCCGGTCCCGACCCCTTCTGGGGTCAAGACCCTTCGGTAACATGATGTTTCACATGGCGCACGAGGGAGCGCTATACGCAACAGAATCCGGTCGGGGTGCCCGTCACGTCAAGGGCTCCCCCGAAGACGCGGCTCAAGACAGCCGCCAGGTGGTGAGAGTCGAGATATGACCGGCACGCGGAAACAGGCTGATCACGGCAGTGAGCCGGACGGGGGAACGCGGGAGAGGCAGTCGAAGGGAGCCGCCGGGTCCGTCCAGTCCGTGGACCGCGCGGTGAGCGTTCTGGAGATCCTGGCGCGCCACGGCGAGGCCGGGGTCACCGAGATCGCCGACGAGTTGGGGGTGCACAAGTCGACGGCGTTCCGCCTCCTCGGCGTCCTGGAGAACCGCGGTCTCGTGGGCCAGGCCAAGGACCGCGGGAAGTACTTCCTCGGCGCCGGCGTACTCCGCCTCGCGGGGGCGGCGGCAGTGCGCATGGACATCTCGCAGGAGGGCGCCCCGGTCTGCCGGGAGCTCGCGGACGAGCTGGGCGAGACGGTCAACATCGCGGTCCTCGACGACGACGCGGCCGTCAACATCATGCAGGCCCGCGGCCCGGCCTCGGTGACCGCGCAGAACTGGCTCGGCCGGCGCACCCCGCTGCACGCCACGTCCAGCGGCAAGGTGCTGCTCGCCCATCTGCCCACGACGCTGCGCGAGGGCATGGTGGCGCGCACGCTGCCGCGCCTCACCGAGCACACGGTGACCGGCACGGTGGCGCTGCGCGGCGAGCTGGAGACCGTCGTGGAGCGCGGGTTCGCCGTCGCCGTCGAGGAGTTGGAGGTCGGCCTCGCCGCGGTGGCCGCGCCGGTGCGCGCGCACGACGGCAAGGTCATCGGGGCGCTCAGCGCGTCGGGCCCGGTGTACCGGCTGACCGAGGAGCGCCTCACGGAGGTCGCGAAGCGGACGGTGGCGGCGGCCGTGGAACTGTCGCGGCGGATGGGGTACGGCTTCTGACGACGGCACAGGCGGCGACCGCGGGCGCGGCGGGCACGGGAGCGCGGCGGGCGCGGCAGCGCGGCAGCGCGGCAGCGATCACGGCACCGGTGGCGCCGACCGCACCGGCAGCCCGGGGAAGCGCTCACCGCGGGTGCAAGCCTTCACCGCGGGTGCAGGTGATCACTCCGGGCAGACGGTCACCGCCGGGCGGGGCGATCACCACCGGTCGGGGCGTTCACCACCGGGCGGGGCGGTCACCACCGGGCGGGGCGGTCACCACCGGTCAGACCGGCACCGCCAGGCGGGTGTTCACCACCGGGCAGACGGTCACCACCGGGCGGGGCGATCACCACCGGTCAGACCGGCACCGCCAGGCGGGTGTTCGCCACCGGGCGGGGCGATCACCACCGGGCCGGGCGTTCACCACCGGGCAGACCCGCACCGCCAGGCAGGCGATCACTCCCGGCAGACGGTCACCACCGGGCAGACGGTCACCGCCAAGCCAGTGGTCACCGACAGGCCGGCGTTCGCCGGTTGGTGGGTCGGGGGCGGTGTGAGCGCGGTCGTGCGTGGGCGGGGGCAGGGATTCCTGGTCCCGCCCGCGTGCGTTTCCGCGGGGCCGGATCGGCCGGACTCCGTCGCGCCGACCGGACTCCGCCGTTTTGTGCGCGCTTGGCTCCACCCTCTTGACGCCCTCTCGATGGCGTTCTCACTATGTCTCTCATAGCGCAACCGATCGTGCAGTACGCAACAGCGTCGTAGAGCAGTCGTACGCCTCCATGCCATCGAGCCATGCGCAACAGCAGAGGAGTCTGGCCGTGCCCCACGAGGTCCGTGCCGTCGTCGCCGTGAAGAAGGGCGCGCCCGTCGAGGTCCAGACGATCGTCGTGCCGGACCCCGGCCCGGGTGAGGTACTCGTCTCCGTACAGGCCTGCGGGGTCTGCCACACGGATCTGCACTACCGGGAGGGCGCCGTCGACGACGAGTTCCCGTTCCTGCTCGGCCATGAGGCGGCGGGCACGGTCGAGGCGGTCGGCGCGGACGTCACCGACCTGGCCCCCGGCGACTACGTGGTCATCGCCTGGCGCGCCCCCTGCGGAGCGTGCCGGTCCTGTCTGCGCGGACGCCCCTGGTACTGCTTCGACTCACGCAACGCCCGACAGCCCATGAGGCTCCTTGACGGCACCCCGCTCAGCCCGGCCCTCGGCATCGGGGCCTTCGCCGAGAAGACGCTGGTCGCCGCCGGGCAGGCCGTGAAGGTCGACCCGGCAGCGCGCCCCGAGGCCGTCGCTCTGATCGGCTGCGGCGTCATGGCGGGCTACGGCGCCGCGGTGCACACCGGCCAGGTGGGCCGCGGCGACACCGTGGCGGTCATCGGCTGCGGCGGCGTGGGCAACGCCGCCGTCGCCGGGGCGTCCCTGGCCGGGGCCCGCCGCGTCATCGCCGTCGACATCGACGACGCCAAGCTGGACGGGGCGACCCGCTTCGGCGCCACGCACACGGTCAACTCGCGCGGCACCGACCCGGTCGAGGCCGTCCGTGGACTGACCGGCGGCCACGGGGTCGACGTCGCGATCGACGCGGTCGGCACCCCGTCCACGTACAAGCAGGCGTTCTTCATGCGCGATCACGCGGGTGTGCTCGTGCAGGTCGGGGTGCCCGATCCGGAGACGGTGGTCGAGCTGCCGCTCATCGAGCTGTTCTCGCGGGGCGGCGCCCTGAAATCGTCCTGGTACGGGGACTGCCTGCCCACCCGGGACTTCCCGATCCTGGTCGACCAGTATCTGAGCCGCCGCCTCGACCTGGGTGGCTTCGTCTCCGAGACGATCGGCCTCGACCACGTGGAGGAGGCCTTCGCCAGGATGCGGCGGGGCGAGGTGCTGCGTTCGGTGGTGGTCCTGTGAGCCCCGCACGGACGAGCCCCGCGCAGATGCCCGCCGCACGGACGAGCCCCGCACCGAGCCGAGGGCCGCGCGTCGTCGTCATCGGCGCGGGCATCGTCGGCTGCTCCCTCGCCGACGAGCTGACCGCCCGCGGCTGGACCGACGTCACCGTCCTCGAACAGGGGCCGCTGCCCGCGCCGGGCGGCTCCACCTCGCACGCGCCGG
Organism: Streptomyces sp. NPDC050703; assembly: GCF_040654435.1. NCBI lineage: Bacteria > Bacillati > Actinomycetota > Actinomycetes > Kitasatosporales > Streptomycetaceae > Streptomyces > Streptomyces sp. NPDC050703. The sequence continues at coordinate 26,641 of NZ_JBFAHX010000049.1, read as the reverse complement.
GCCTGGTCTTCCGAACGGGGCCTTCCCGGACGATGACCGAGTTCGCGAAGTACACCGTGGAGAAGTTCGGCTCGCTGGAGGTGGACGGACTCCCCTGCTTCACCCCGGTCGGCGGCCTCGAACTGGCCACCACACCCGAGCGCTGGGCCGATCTGCACCGCAAGGCCGGACTCGCCGCCTCCTGGGGCGTGCGCGCCGAACTCGTCGGCCCCGGGCGCTGCAAGGAGCTGTGGCCGCTGATCGACGAGGGCCAGGTGTACGGCGGGCTCCACACGCCGGACGACGGTCTCGCCCGCGCGGTGCCCGCCTGCCGTGCGCAGATGGCACGGGCACGCACGCGTGGAGCACGATTCCTGGACAGGCACACGGTGACCGGCATCGAGAGGGACGGCGACCGCGTCACCGCCGTCGTCACCGACCGCGGCACGTTCCCCGCGGACCACGTGGTCTCGGCGGCCGGTTTCTGGGGCCCGGTGATCGGACGGATGGCCGGGGTGGACGTGCCCCTGCTGCCGCTCGCCCACCAGTACGCGAAAACGACTCCCCTGCCGGAGCTGGCCGGGGTCGACGACCCGCGTACGGAGGCCTCGCGTCCGATCCTGCGGCACCAGGACCGCGACCTGTACTTCCGCGAGCACGTCGACCGCGTGGGCATCGGCTCGTACGCGCACCGCCCGCTGCCCGTCGACCCGTTCGCGGTCCCCGCCTTCGACGACGCCGCCGCGATGCCGTCCTCGTACCCCTTCACCGAGGACGACTTCGCGCCGAGCTGGGAGGACTGCCGCCGCCTCATCCCCTCGCTGCGGGCGGCGGAGATCGCGGAGGGCTTCAACGGCGTCTTCTCGTTCACCCCGGACGGCATGCCGGTGCTCGGCGAGTCCCGTGCGCTGCGCGGCTTCTGGCTGGCCGAGGCGGTGTGGGTCACGCATGCGGCGGGCGTGGCCAGGGCCGTCGCCGAGTGGATGGTGGACGGGCGGCCCTCGCTCGACCCGCACGAATGCGAGCTGACGCGCTTCGAGGACGCCCAGCGCTCCCCGGCGTACGTGGCCGAGCGCGGCGCGCGGCAGTTCGTCGAGGTCTACGACGTCATCCACCCGCTCCAGCCCCCGGACCACCCGCGCCCCCTACGGGTGAGTCCCTTCCACGCCCGCCAGCGGGAGCTGGGCGCGGTCTTCCTGGAGGGCGGCGGCTGGGAGCGCCCGCACTGGTACGAGGCCAACGCCGCCCTGGCCGAGGGCATCGAGGTGCCGGGCCGCGATGAATGGGCGGCCAGGTACTGGTCCCCCGTCGTGGCGGCCGAGGCGCGCGCCACCCGTGAGGGGGTCGCCCTGTACGACATGACGCCCCTGCGCCGCCTGGAGGTCGCGGGGCCCGGCGCGCTCGCCTTCCTCCAGCGCATGACCAGCAACAACCTCGCCAAGCGGCCGGGTTCGGTCACGTACACCCTGCTGCTCGACGAGGCCGGCGGCATCCGTTCCGATCTGACGGTGGCGCGGCTCGGGCCCGACCGCTTCCAGGTGGGCGCCAACTCCCCCGCCGACCTGGACTGGCTGCTCCGGCACGCCCCCGCAGACGTACACCTCAGGGACATCACCTCGGGGACGTGCTGCGTCGGCGTGTGGGGGCCGCTGGCCCGCGCCCTCGTCCAGCCGCTGACCCGGGACGACTTCTCGCACGAGGCGTTCGGCTACTTCAGGGCCAAGGAGACCTACGTCGGGCACGTCCCGGTGACCGCGATGCGCCTGAGCTACGTCGGGGAACTGGGCTGGGAGCTGTACACCACCGCGGACCTGGGGCTCCGCCTATGGGACACGCTCTGGGAGGCGGGGCGGGAGCACGGTGTGGTGGCGGCGGGCCGTTCCGCCTTCAACAGCCTGCGCCTGGAGAAGGGGTACCGCGCCTGGGGCCAGGACATGACCACCGAACACCACCCCTACGAGGCGGGGGTCGGCTTCGCCGTCCGCATGGACAAGGGCGACTTCGTGGGCCGCGCGGCGCTGGAGGAGCTTGGCCCGCCGCGGCGCAGGCTCACCCCGCTGCTCCTCGACGACCCGGCCGCCGTCGTCCTCGGCAAGGAACCCGTGTACGTCGACGGCGTCCCCGCCGGGTACGTCACCAGCGCCGCGTACGGCTACACGCTGGGCCGCTGCGTCGCGTACGCCTGGCTGCCGCCGCTGGAGGCGGGCACGGGCGTCGGCATCGAGTACTTCGGCGAGAAGGTGCCCGCCACCGTTGCCGACGAGCCCCTGTTCGACCCGCAGATGACCCGCATCCGCCTCTAGGAGGTCCCGGTGCCCCCCACCTACGACGTGATCGTGATCGGCCTCGGCGGCATGGGCAGCGCCGCGGCGCACCACCTGTCCGCGCGCGGCGCCCGCGTACTCGGCCTGGAGAAGTTCGGCCCCGTCCACCGGCGCGGCTCCAGCCACGGCGGTTCGCGCATCACCCGGCAGTCCTACTTCGAGGACCCCGCCTACGTACCGCTGCTGCTCCGCTCCTACGAGCTGTACGACCGTCTCGAACAGGACTCCGGCCGCGAGATCGCCACGCTCTGCGGCGGTGTGATGCTCGGCCGCCCCGAGAGCCGCCCGGTCTCCGGATCGCTGCTCTCCGCCGAGCGGTGGGACCTGCCGCACGAACTGCTCGACGCGAAGGAGATCCGCCGCCGCTTCCCCACCCTCACGCCCCGCGACGACGAGGTGGCCCTGTACGAGGCGCGGGCGGGCCTCGTCCGTCCCGAGAACACCGTCGCCGCGCACCTCCAACTCGCCACCGGGCAGGGCGCGGACCTGCACTTCGACGAGCCGATGACCCGGTGGGAGCCGTACAGCGACGGTGTGCGCGTGCACACCGCCGAGGACGTGTACACGGCAGGGCAGCTCGTGCTCTGCCCGGGCGCGTGGGCGCCTGAGCTGCTCACGGACCTGGGGGTGCCGTTCACGGTCGAACGGCAGGTCATGTACTGGTTCCAGCCCACCGGCGGCGTGCGGCCGTTCCTGCCGGAGAACCATCCGATCTACATCTGGGAGGACGCCGACGGCGTCCAGGTCTACGGCTTCCCGGCGATCGACGGGCCCGGCCTCGGCGCGAAGGTGGCGTTCTTCCGCAAGGGCACGCCCTGCACCCCCGAGACCATCGAGCGGACGGTCCACGACCACGAGGCGGCCGCGATGGCCGACCAGGTGGGACGGCTGATCCCGTCGCTGCCCGGCCGCTTCCTCAAGGCCGCGACCTGCATGTACTCCAACACCCCCGACGAGCACTTCGTCATCGCGCGCCATCCGGCGCACCCCGGGTCGGTGACCGTCGCGGCCGGCTTCTCGGGGCACGGGTTCAAGTTCGTGCCCGTGGTCGGGGAGATCGTCGCCGACCTGGCCCTGGAGGGCACCACCGGCCACCCCATCGAGCTCTTCGACCCCGCCCGCCCGGCCGCCGCGCCCGCTTGAGGAGTACGAGAACCGTGACGACGACCCCCTTGCCGCCGAGCCTCATCGCGACCCTCCCCGGCCACTACTACACCGATCCGGAGATCTTCCGGCAGGAGCAGGAGCGCGTCTTCGAGGCCCTGTGGTTCTGCGCGGTCCGCTCCGCCGACCTGGCCGCGCCCGGTGCCTTCCGCACGGTGCGGGTGGGCCGCGAGAGCGTGCTGCTCACCCGCTCCCGCGGCGGGGGGCTGCGCGCGTTCCTCAACGTCTGCCGCCACCGGGGCGCCCGGCTGTGCGCCGAGGAGTCGGGGCAGGTCCGCCGGGCCCTGCGGTGCCCCTACCACGCCTGGACGTACGACCTCGACGGCAAGCTGATCGCCGCTCCCAACCTGGTCAGGATGCCGGACGTGGACCGCTCCTCGTACGGCCTGGTCGAGGTGGCCCTGCGGGAGTGGCTGGGCTATGCCTGGGTCTGTCTCGCGGAGGAGCCGCCCTCCTTCGAGGAGACCGTCATCGGCTCGGCGGTCGAACGGCTGGGCGACACGGCGTCCATCGAGCGCTACGGAGTCGACCGGCTGGCGCTCGGCAAGCGCGTCACGTACGACGTACGGGCCAACTGGAAGCTGATCGTCGAGAACTTCATGGAGTGCTACCACTGCGCGACCATCCACCCCGAACTGACGGACGTGCTGCCGGAGTTCGTGGACGGTTTCGCCGCGCAGTACTACGTGGGGCACGGTGCCGCGTTCGCCGAGGACGCCTGCGGCTTCACGGTCGACGGCAGCGCGGGCTTCGACCGCCTGCCCGAGGTCGACGACGGCCAGGACCGCCGCTACTACGCCATCACCGTGAAGCCCACCGTCTTCGTCAACCTCGTGCCCGACCACGTGATCCTGCACCGCATGTTCCCGCTGGCCGAGGACCGCACGACCGTCGAGTGCGACTGGCTGTACGCACCCGACGTCGTCGCCTCCGGCGCCGACCTCTCCAAGTCCGTGGAGCTCTTCCACCGGGTCAACGCCCAGGACTTCGCGGCCTGCGAGCGCACCCAGCCCGCGATGGCGTCACGCGCCTACCGCGCGGGCGGGGTGCTCGTGCCGACCGAGCACCACATCGGCCTCTTCCACGAGTGGCTCACCGAGCGGCTCGCTACGCAGTCGCCGCCGGACGCTTGTACATACGTGTCGCCGTGATCTCGCCGTGCACCGTCTCGCCGTCCGGGTCCTGCTGGGGAAGCCCCGGGCGCAGGTGCTCCTCGACGCTGATGTACTTCAGGCCCGCCCGCAGATCCGCGTCGTTGCGCAAGCGGATGACCAGCGGGAACTCCGCGAGCGCCGTCGTGTCGAAGAGACCGGTCGTGTAGAGCAGCTGCACGCCGAGCGCGTCGGAGACGGCCCGCTGGAGCTCCAGGAGGTACGTGGCGTTGGCGCGGCCGATGGGGTTGTCCAGGAAGAGCGTGCCGGCGTGCCGGTGCTTGTCGCGGCCCCGGTCGTTGCTGCGCAGCGCGGCCATCGTGCAGTACAGGGCGATGGCCGCGGTGAGGAGCTGGCCGCCGGAGAACACGTCGCCCATCTGTCCGACGGGCACCCGCTCGGCGCGCAGCACGGCGTCCGGCTTGAGGATCTCCACGGCGACACCGCGCGGCTCCAGCGCCGCCTGGACGCCGCGCAGCAGCAGGGACATGCCGTCGCGCCGCAGGTCGGAGTTCTTCCTCACCGCCGCGCGCGTGGCCTCGTCGATGACCTCGCCGAGCCGCTCGACGAGCGTGGCCTGGTCGGGCTCGTCGAAGCGGACCCGCAGGAACTCCTGGCCCGACCACTCGCCGAGCCCCTCGGGCAGCCGGGACAGGCGCTGGGCGGACCGCAGCGTGGCGAGGGCGGACTCCACCAGGCCGCGGAGGCGGTCGACGATGCTGTCGCGGTTGCGCTCCAGCTGCTCCAGCTCGTCGGTGAGGACGCGCAGCCGGGGCGCGAACGCGTCCGCCCACTTCTTGGCGTGCTCCGGCAGCGCGGAGGCGGGCAGCTCCCTGATCTGCTGCCGGGCGGGGGTGCGGACCTGCTCGTACCGTGTGGCGTTGGCGTGTCGTACGAGGATGTCGCTCGCCTCGCGGACGGCCGACTCCGCGGTGGACAGGTCGGCGGCGCAGCCGCGCAGCGAACGGCGGGCCTCGGCGGCGGCCTGGCGGGCCTCCTCCAGGGTGCCGGGACAGGGCTCGGGCTCCTCCTCGGCGTCCTCGTGGTGCTCGCGCAGCAGGTCGCGCAGGAGGGCCGCGGTCTCGTCGAAGCCGCCCGCGGCGTCCTCGGTGGCGCGGTGGGTGCGCAGCAGCGCGGCGTGGGCCTCCTTGGCGGCGGTCAGCGCCTCGGTGTGCGCGGCGAGGTCGCCGGTGGCGGTGCGCAGCAGCGCCTGGGCCTGCTCGGCGTCGGCGGGGACGAGGTCGTCGGGCAGCTCGGTGTGTGCCTCGCCGTCCTCGGGGGCGTGCCGCTCGGCCTCGCCGCGCAGCCGGCCGAGCTGCTCGCTCGCGGTGGCGGCGCGGGCCTCGATGAGCTGGACCTGGGCCTCCGCGCGCGCGGCCGCGGCCTGCCGGGACGGGCCGTCGGAGCCGTCGGTGCCTTCGAGGAGCTGGGCCGCGCGGGTGCGGACCTTGTTGCTGAGCCGGTTCAGCTCGGCGAGGGCGGCGCTCTCGTCGCCCTCCGCGCGGGCCTGCTCGGCGCGGAGGTCGGCGCCGACGCCCACCTTCTCGTAGAGCTGCGAGGCCGCGCGGTAGGCCTCGCGGAGCGCGGGCAACGACGTCTTCGGCGCCTCCGGGTCGGCCGGGACGTCCTCGGGGGCGCCGGCGATCTCGGCCCGCTCGGCGCGCAGGGCGCGGGCGGTGCGGCGGGCGTCGTCGGCGGCGCGCTGGGCGGCGCGGCGGTCCTCGTCGGCGGCGCGGGCGCGGTCGAGGCAGGTCTGGGCGCGGGCCTCGTACTCCACGGCGTCGCCGGCCAGTTCGCGGAGCTTCGCCTGCCAGCCGGCCCGCTCCCGCAGGCGGAACGCGAGGCCCGCGAGGGCGTCGGCGGCGCGCCGGGCGCGCTGGGCGGCCTCCTGCCGCTCGTCACGCACGCGTGCCGCCTCCGCGGCGGCCTCGTCGGCCTCGGCGCGCGCGGTGCGGGCCTCGGTCAGCTCGGCCTCGGCCTCCTCGGCGAAGGCGCGCGCCTCGTCGGCGGCCGCCGCCAGCTCCGCGAGGCGTCCGCTCGGGCAGCCGGCGCGCCAGGAGGTGAGGCGGGCGGCCAGCTCGCGGTCCTTGCCGAGCCGGACGGCGAGCGCCCGGATCTCCTCGTCGCGCCCGGCGGCCCGCGCGCGCAGGGCCTGGCGCTCCTCGTCGGCGGCGTGCTCGTCGTGCATGGCCGGGTTCGGCGGTACGAGGAAGACGCCGCTGTCCGCGCTCTCCTCGCCCGGGGTGGGGGCGAGGAGGGCCGCGGCGGTGCCGACGGCGACGGCGGAGCGGGGCAGCAGCGCGGCGTCGGCGAGGGCTTCGCGGGCGCGGGCGTGCGTGGCCGGGTCGGTGATGACCACGCCGTCGACCAGCTCGGGCCGCCCGGCGAGCACGCGCGCGTGGTCGGCGGGGTCGACGGCCTGGGCGAGATAGCGCCAGCCGGGCAGGGCGGGGATGCCGTGCTCGCCGAGGAACTCGACGGTGGCGAGGACGTCGGGGCCCGGCGGGAGCAGTCCGCCGTCGCCGAGGGCGCCGAGGATGCGGGAGTCGTCGGCCGCGGCGGTGCGCAGGTCGAACAGCTGCCGCTCGGCGGAGGTGACGCTCTCCTCCAGGAGGGCGCGCAGGTCGTCGGCGGAGCGGTCGAGCTCCGCCACGGTGAGGGTGCTGCCCGGCGTCGGGTCCTCGGTGCCCCGGCGGGGCCTCGGCACGCTGCCGCCGCCCTCCGCGGCGGGCAGGCCGAGCAGTTCGGCGAGCCGCTCTTCCCCCGCGATGGCTTCGGCGGCCCTGCGCTCGGTGCCGTGGGCGGCCTCGGCCGCGGTCGCGGCGTCGGCGGCGCGGGCGGCCGTCAGCTCGGCGCGCGCTTCGGCGGCGGCGGCCTCCCTGGCCTGGTCGGCGGCCCGGCGGGCGGCCTCACGCGCGGTGTCCCAGGCGGCGACCGTGCTCTTCTCGGCGTCACTCGCGGCCAGGGCGGCGCGGGCCGGGTCGGCGTCGGGGGCGGTGTCGTCGAGCCAGCCGGCGCGGACCGCCTCGGCGGTCTCCTGCTCGACCTCGGTGAGGCGCTGGCGCAGGTGCCCCGCCTCGCTGCGGGCCCGCTGGGCCTCGGTGGCGGCGGCGGTGGCGTCGCGGTGCGCGGTCTCGCCGGTCTCCTGGAGGGCCGCGGAGCGCTCCTCCTCTTCGTTGGCGAGGTTCTCCGCGCCCTCGGCCGCGGTGTGCAGGGCCCGTACGAGGTCGGAGGCGGCCCTGGCGCGGGCGGCGAGGGCGGGTGCCGCGTCGCGCTCGGCCTCGCGGATCGCGGCGGCCACGCGCGCGGAGCGGTCGGCGGCCGCGCGGTGCCGGAGGACGGCTTCGGCGGCCTGCCAGGCGGAGTGCAGGGTGCGGGCGTCGGCGAGCTCGCGGCGCTGGGCGGCGGCGGCCTTCTCGGCGACGGTGAGGGCCAGGGAGGCGTGGCGGTAGGCCAGTTCGGCGGAGATCAGGGCGCTCTTGCCGCGGGTGCGCTCGGCCTCGGTGACGGTGTGGGCGGCGGCGGTGACCTGCTCGGCGAGTGTGGCCGCGCGCCCGCGCTCCTCGACGGCGCGGGCGGCGAGCCTGCGGGCCAGGGTGCGGGTCCTGCGCTCGGCGCCCGCGTGCACGTCACGCGCGCGTGAGCGCGTCTCGGCGGCCTCCACGATCCGCCCGAGCAGGTCCACGGAGCCCGCGGTGAAGTCCCGCTCGGCCATCAGCTCGGCCCTGCGTCCCAGCTTGTTGCCGAAGCCGTGGACGAGGTCGGCGAGGCCGTCGGTGTCCCGGGTGTCGGTGACGGCGCGCAGCAGCAGGTCGGTGAAGTCGGAGTCCTTCTTGACGGCGAAGAGGCCCGCTGCCTCGCCCTCGTCGGCGTTCATCTCGCGCTGGTAGCGGAAGAGTTCGGGGTCGAGGCCGAGGTCGCCGAGGTGTTCGTTCCACCGGTCGTGGATCTCCTCCCAGTGCACCTCCAGGTGGGGGTATGCCTTGCCCGCCTCGGTCAGGGCGTCGCGGAAGCCCTTCATGGTGCGCCGGCGTCCCTGGGCGCCCGACGCGCCCTCGGCGGAGGGCCTGACCGCGGTGGACTCGGCGACCGGCAGGGAGTCCAGGCTCATGCCGGGGCCCGGCCGGAAGGAGTACCAGGCCTCGGCGAACTTCCGCGGGTCGTTGGAGACCTGCCGGCCCCGCCACTCGCTGACCTTGCCGACGACCACGCACTCGCCGGTCAGGGTGTGCTGCCACTCCAGGGCGACGTGCCCGCAGTCGTCGGCGAGCAGGAACTTGCGCAGCACTCCGGAGCTGGCGCCGCCGAGCGTGTTGCGGTGGCCCGGCAGCATCACCGAGAAGATCAGCTTGAGCAGGACGGACTTGCCGCCGCCGTTCTCCAGGAAGAGGACGCCCGCGGGGGCCGGGCGGCGCGGCGGGCCGACCGGCTCGTCCTCGAAGAACTCCGCCTGCGTGGGCGCGGGGTCGGGTACCTCGGCGCCGACGCCGCGCAGGTCGAGCACGGTGTCGGCGTAGCGCGCACCGGCCGGACCGATGGAGTAGAGGCGGATCCGGGACAGCTCGTACATGGCGGCGGACTCTCGTCGTAAGTCGTGGGGAACGGCGGGGAGGGGCGGGGCGGGCCCGGTACGCGGGCCGGAGGGGGTCAGGAGTGGAAGGGCAGTCCCGCGTCCGCGGCCAGCTCCAGATCGTCGGTGTCTTCGGGCGGCAGCAGCGTCGCCGAGCCGTCGGTGACCGGGACGACGCCGAGGTCGAGCAGTTCGGCCATGGCGGCGCTGCCCGCCATGTCGCGCACCTGGAGCTGGTAGCGGGCCGTGGTGCGGTACGTCCCTCCGGAGTCGTCGCCCGTGCGCTGGAGGAACCCGGAGTCGGTGAGGAAGGCGACCGCCTTGGCGACGATGCCGGTGGTCGAACCGGCCAGGCGGCGGGCGTCCTTGGTGGCGCCGGTCGAGCTGCGCCGTGCCCAGATCCGCCAGGCGGCCTCCAGGCCGGGGGCGTCGGTGGCCGGGTCGGTGTTCTCGCCCTGCTCCTCGGCGCGTTCCTCCAGGCGGCGGCAGGCCTGGCGGACGAACGCGTCGACGCCGTTGACCGTGACCCGGCCGATGTAGCCGTCGTCGGCGAGGTCCTCGGGGCGCGGGAAGGCCATGGCGGCGACGGCGAGGTGCGCGAGGCCGTGCAGGAAGCGGTCGGTGGAGTCGGTGGCGGCACGGCGGGCGTAGTCGCCCATGCGGACGGCGAAGAGGGAGTCCTCGGCGGCGGTCACGGCCATGCCCGCGCGCGGGGAGACCTCAAGGACGACGAGGCCGAGCCCGGTGGCGACGGCGTCGGCGAGCCGCGCGAAGGGCGGGTCCTCGCGGTAGCGGCGCAGGAGTTCGCCGTACTCCTGGTCGCGGGCGGGCTGGAGCTTGGGCTGGAGGCCGAAGGAGACGAGCCGCGCGGCGTCGGCGGCGTCCGCCGGGGTGACGGGCGCGGTGGCCGCGGGGGCCGTCGTGGGGTCCGGCTCGCCCCACGCGGCGTGCTCTGCGGGGTGGTCGGTCACGGCGTGTGCTCCTTGGTGGGGCTGTGGCGGTACGGGGAGGGGCCGGCGGGGCGGCACGGGCTGGTGCGGGTCGCGGTCATGCCGCCTCCGTCCGGTCGGCCGCCATGCCGGCGGCGTCGAGGAGGGCGGTGCCGACGATGAGGTCGGCGCCGCCGAACTCCTCGTCGTCGAGTTCCGTGCCGTCGTCCACGGCGAAGAGCAGCTTCTCCTCGCCCTGGCGGTAGGCGGTGCCGACCGGCGGGCTCGCCGCGTGGACGGCCAGGAGCGCGACCAGGTAGGGCAGTTCGGGGTCGCGGACGCGGGCCTCGGCGAGCAGCCCGGAGAGCCGTCGTGGCGCGTCGGACGGCAGGTCGAGCAGGTCCATGGCGCTCGCGAGCTGTTCCTCGCTGAAGCGGCTGTCGTCCGGGGTGGCGATCAGATCGGGCTCGGGCATCTCCGCGCCGAGGTGCTCGCGCTCGACGGGGGGTGTGAGCAGTATGTCGACGAGGTCGCCGACGCGGACGGAGACGGGCGTGCGCAGGCCGGTGCCGCGGGCGAAGAAGGCGTCGGTCACGCGCGTGGCCCGCTCGGCGGGGAGCGGCAGGAGGGGGGCGAGGAGCTGTCCGTACAGATCGAGGCCCGCGCGCGCGGTGGGCGCCGCGAAGGCCTGGCGGTCCTGCTCGGCGCGGAACAGCGGGCCCGCTTCGAGGAGGCGGGACTGCAGCTGGGTGTGGCGGCGGATGCAGTCCTTGACGATGTCGACCAGCTCGGCGGCGCGGCGCTTGTGCTCGGGGTCCTCGGACTCGTCGCGGGCCTTGCGGATGTTGGTGAGGATCGCGTTCTCGTGGCGGTAGCGGTCGGCCACGTGGTCGAGCGCCTCGGCGATCATGTCGGGGACGGCCCGCAGCCAGTCCACCGCGCGGACGTTGCGCCGGGTGGCGTCGAGGGCCTTGCGCAGTGTCTCGGCATACTGCACCGTGCGGTACCGCGCCTGCTCGGCGGCGAGCTGCGCGTCGGCGAGCCTGCCGCGGTTGATCAGGACCTCCAGCTTCACCTCGGCGGCGATCTGGGCGCTGGTGACGTCGGTGTCGAGGGCGCCCACCAGGACGTTGACCGCCTCGTCGGTCGTGCGCAGATAGACACCGCCGCCGTACCCGGGGACCTCTTCGAGGAGCTTGAAGTCGTAGTCCCTGCGGACATACGTCCCGTCGGGGGCGAACGTGCCGTACACCGCGCGGAAGCCGCGGTCGACGCTGCCGACGTTGATCAGGTTCTCCAGGACCCAGCGGGCCACCCGCTCGTGCTCGGCGGCCGGGCGGCGCGGGGCCTGGGCGGCGACGCGCGGCAGCAGCCGGGCGACGATCTGCTCGTGGTCGGCGCCGGTGTCGAAGTCCATGTTCAGCGTGACGAGGTCGATGGCGGCCAGGGCCACCTCCGCCATCGCGTACACCGTGTACTCGCCCGCGAGGTTGGCCTTGCGCACGTCGAGGTCGTGCAGCGGAGCCGTGCAGGCGAGGGCGCGCAGGCGGCGCGCCAGGCCCTCGTCGGCGGCCGGGCCCTGAGCGGGCCTCGGCCCCGCGCTGAGCTGGGGCGGAGCGGTGTCCGTAACGGCAGGCGAAGTCACGGTGCACACCCTAGGTCCTCGGTCTGACAACGGTCGAAACGGCGCAGAACCCTCGGCGGACCCGGCGCCTCGGCCGACCGGCCGCCGACGGCTCGGCCACCGGCCCCCGGAGCGTCGGCCACCGGCCGGCCGCCGCGGTCAGGCGCCGCCGTTCACCCGCCGTCCGTACACCTCGACCAGACCGGCGAGGGAGTCCTCCAGGTAGGCCGCCAGGAGCCGTTCGGCCCGCGCGGCGCTCCCCTCCCGCAGCGTCCTGAGGATCTGCTGGTTGCGTTCGAGGTAGGGCTCGTGGAGGCGGCGCGCGTCGTCCACCACGTGGAAGGCCAGGCGCAGTTCGGCGAAGACGCTGCGCATCAGCTCGTCGGTGCGGGCGCTGCCGGCGAGGGCGACGAGTTCGCGGTGGAAGTGGATGTTGGCGGTGGAGACGCCCTTCCAGTGCTTGTCCGCGGCGGCGGCCACACCGTCCGCGACGGCGCCCGCGACGCCGTCGAGCGCGTACGGGGGCTCGCCGAGTCCGCGGACGACGGCGCACTCCACGAGGCGACGCGTGCGGTAGATGTCCTCGACGTCCTCGATCGTGAGCACCCGTACGAAGACGCCGCGGTTGAGCCGGTGGACGAGGAGCCGTTCGTGCGTGAGCAGCCGGAAGGCCTCGCGGAGCGTGTTGCGCGAGACGCCGAGCGCTCCGCCGATGGCGTCCTCGGAGAGCCGTGTGCCGGGCGGGAAGTAGCCCTCGGCTATGCGGCTCCTGAGGATGTCCGACACCCGCTCGGCCGTGCTGGTGCGCCCGAGGAGCGCACGGTCGTCGGCCAGGCCGCTCACTTCAGTCGTCCCCTCCGCCATGCCGGGATTCAATCGCAGATACAAGAACGAGACAACATGGGTATTGAGGGATCGTTCAACGATCCTCTACCTTGGCGGGCACGGCTCGCCACCCGTCGGGCCCCGCGCTCGAACCGTCCGCGCCCGAACCGTCCGCGTACGACCCGCTCGCGTACGACCCGCTCCGGCTCGACCCGCTCCAGCACCCTCCGTCCCTCATCTGCGAGGTGCCCATGAGCACGACCCCTCCCGCCAAGGCCGCTCCGGCCGACATCGATCCCGAAAGGGATATATCGCCGGGTGACGACGGCGTCCTCGGCTGGCTCCGTGCCCTCGGTCCGCGCGGCCGCCGGGCCTTCGCCGGAGCCTTCGGCGGCTACGCCCTCGACTCCTACGACTACTTCACGCTGCCGCTGAGCATGGTGGCGCTCGCCGCCTACTTCGGCCTCGACAGCGGCCAGACCGGGCTCATCACCACGGTGACCCTCGTGGTCTCCGCCGTGGGCGGTGCCGTCGCGGGCGTCATCGCCGACCGGATCGGCCGGGTCAAGGCGCTGATGATCACCGTCATCACCTACGCCGTCTTCACCGTGGCCTGCGGCTTCGCACCCAACTACGAGACCCTGCTGGTCTTCCGCGCCCTCCAGGGCCTCGGTTTCGGCGGCGAGTGGGCGGTCGGCGCGATCCTCGTCGCCGAGTACGCCACCGCCAAGAACCGCGGGCGTACCCTCGGCGCGATCCAGAGCTCCTGGGCCGTGGGCTGGGGACTCGCGGTGGTCGTCTACACCGTGGTCTTCCACTTCCTGGACGGGGACATCGCCTGGCGCGTGATGTTCTGGACGGGCGCGCTCCCCGCCCTGCTGATCATCTATGTGCGCCGCAACGTGCAGGACGCGCCGGAGGCCGCCGAGGAGCGGCGCAGGAGCACCGACAAGGGCTCGTTCACCGCCATCTTCAAGCCGGGGCTGCTGCGCACCACGCTCTTCGCGGTGCTGCTGTCCACGGGCGTGCAGGGCGGCTACTACACGCTGGCCACCTGGGTTCCGACGTATCTGAAGAGCGACCGCGGCCTCACCGTCGTCGGCACCGGCGGCTACCTGGCCTTCCTCATCTCCGGCGCCTTCATCGGCTACCTGGCGGGCGGCTACCTGACCGACATCCTCGGCAGGAAGCGGAACATCACGCTCTTCGCCTTCCTCTCCGCGGCCTGCATCCTCGCCTACACGAACATCCCCGACGGGGCCAACGGCCTTCTCCTGGTGCTCGGTTTCCCGCTGGGCTTCTGCATGTCGGCGATCTTCAGCGGCTTCGGCTCGTTCCTCAGCGAGCTGTACCCGGCCGCCGTGCGCGGCACGGGGCAGGGCTTCACGTACAACACCGGCCGCGCGGTGGGCGCCGTGTTCCCCACCATGGTCGGCTTCCTCGCCGACAGCTGGGGCGTCGGCGGCGCGCTGGTCTTCGGCGCCCTGGGGTACGCCCTCGCCGTCGTCGCGCTGTTCGGCCTGCCGGAGACCAAGGGAAGGGAACTGCTGTGACGAAGCCCGCGCACACCGAAGCCCCCCGGTACCGCACCGCCGCCGAGGCCCGCGCGGCCTTCCGGGCCGGCGAGGCGCGGCCGACCGCGGGCTGCGCCGCCGGATACACGCAGGCCAACCTCATCTCGGTCCCCGCCGACTGGGCGTACGACATGCTGCTGTTCTGCCAGCGCAACCCCAAGCCCTGCCCGGTGCTCGACGTCACGGACGCGGGCTCCTGGACCACTCCCCTGGCCCCCGGCGCCGACCTGCGCACGGATCTGCCGCGCTACCGCGTCTGGGAGCACGGCACGCTGACCGACGAGCCCACCGACGTCGTCGGCCACTGGCGTGACGACCTGGTGTCGTTCCTGATCGGGTGCAGCTTCACCTTCGAGTGGGCGCTCGCCGACGCGGGTGTCCCCCTGCGCCACATCGAGCAGGGCCGCAACGTCCCGATGTACGTGACCGAGCGCCCCTGCCGTCCCGCGGGGCGGCTGCACGGCCCCATGGTGGTCTCCATGCGGCCCGTGCCGCCCGAGCACCTGGACGACGCCATCAGGGAGAGTTCCCTGATGCCCGCGGTGCACGGCAGCCCGGTGCACTGCGGCGACCCCGCGGGGCTCGGCATCGCCGACCTCGGCCGGCCCGACTTCGGCGACCCGGTGGTCCCGCGGCCCGGCGACATCCCGGTCTTCTGGGCCTGCGGGGTGACGCCGCAGGCCGCGGTGATGGCGTCCGGGCCACCCTTCGCGATCACGCACGCGCCCGGCCGGATGTTCGTCACGGACGCCCGCGACGAGCAGTACCGCGTGGCGTGACCGACGAGAACCACAGGAGAATCACGCACATGAGCACCCCGACCATCGACCTCAACGCCGACCTCGGCGAGGGCTTCGGCCGCTGGCACCTGACCGACGACGACGCGCTGCTGTCCGTCGTCACCAGCGCCAACGTGGCCTGCGGCTTCCACGCGGGCGACCCGGCCACCATGCGCCGGGTCTGCGAGCGCGCCGCGGAGCGCGGGGTACGGATCGGGGCGCAGGTCTCCTACCGCGACCTGGCGGGCTTCGGCCGGCGCGCGATGGACGTGCCGGCCGCCGAGCTGGCGGCCGAAGTGGCGTACCAGATCGGCGCCCTGGAGGTGTTCGCGCGGGCGGCGGGCACGCGCGTGGCGTACGTCAAGCCGCACGGCGCGCTCTACAACCGCGTGGTGCACGACGAGGTGCAGGCGGGCGCGGTCGTCGAGGGCGTCCTCCTCGCGCATGACGCGATGCCCGTCCTGGGGCTGCCCGGATCGCGCCTCCTGGAGGCGGCGGCCGGGGCCGGACTCCCGGTCGTCACCGAGGCGTTCGCGGACCGCGCCTACACCGACGAGGGCACCCTCGTCCCGCGCGGCGCCGAGGGCGCGGTGATCACTGACGGGGACGCGGTCGTCGAGCGCTCCCTCGGCATGGCACGGGCCGGCACCGTCACCTCGCTCTCCGGGCGCGGGATCGCGGTCCGCGCGCGGTCGCTGTGCCTGCACGGCGACACCCCGGGAGCCGTGGACCTGGCCCGGCGCGTCCGCTCGTGCCTGGAGTCGGCGGGCGTGCGCGTGGCGGCCTTCGCGTGAGGGCCCTGCCGGTGGGCGAGCACGCCCTGCTGGTCGAACTGGCCGACGGGGCCGAGGCGCAGGCCCTCCACGCCGAGCTGCTGCGCCGGAGGGCCACGGGCGCCCTCCGGGTGCGGGAGATCGTGCCCGCGGCCCGTACCGTCCTCCTGGACGGCCTGGAGGAGCCCGCACGCCTCCGGGAAGAGCTGCCCCGCTGGGAGGTCCCGCCGCTGCCGCCGCGGGAGGGAGCCGTCCTGGAGATCCCGGTGCGCTACGACGGCCCCGACCTCGCCGACGTCGCGGCGCTCTGGGGGGTGGACGTGCCCGAGGTGGCACGCATCCACTCGGCGGCCGAGTTCCGCGTCGCCTTCTGCGGCTTCGCCCCCGGCTTCGGCTATCTGACGGGCCTCGCCGAGCGCTACGAAGTGCCCCGCCGGGCCACGCCCCGCACCACCGTCCCGCGCGGCAGCGTCGCGCTCGCCGGGCCCTACACCGGCGTCTACCCGCGCGCCTCGCCCGGCGGCTGGCAGCTGATCGGCTCGACGGAGGCCGTGCTGTGGGACCACGCGCGCGTGCCCGCGGCCCTGCTCTCCCCCGGCGTGCGCGTCCGCTTCGCCGTGGCCGACGCGCCGGAGGCCCCATGACCGACCGCGCCCTCCACGTCGTGCGGCCCGGGGCCCTGACCACCGTGCAGGACCTGGGCCGCCCCGGCCACGCCCATCTCGGGGTGCCCCGCTCGGGGGCGCTCGACCCGCCCGCGGCACGCCTGGTGAACCGCCTGGTGGGCAACGCCCCCGGCGCGGCGGTCCTGGAGACCACCCTCGACGGCTGTGCCGTACGCCCTCGCGGACCCGTGACGGTCGCGGTCGGCGGCGCCCCCTGCCCGGTGACCGTGGACGGCCGCCCCGCCCCCTGGGGGGCGCCGGTGCGCGTACCCGCGGGGGCGCTCGTCGACGTCGGGTCCGTCGTCTCCGGAGTGCGGTGCTACGTCGCGTTCGACGGCGGCGTGGCCGTCGACCCGGTGCTCGGCAGCCGTTCGACGGATCTGCTCTCCGGGCTCGGGCCGCCGCCGCTCACGACGGGCGCCGTACTGCCGCTCGGCGACCCGAGCGGCACGCACGCACGCGTGGACGCCGTTCCGCAGCCCTCGCCCCCGGCAGAGCTGGTGCTCGACGTGACGCTCGGGCCGCGGGCGGACTGGTTCACGGCGGCGGCCCTGGCGACGCTGACCACGCGTGCGTACCGCGTGTCGTCGGCGAGCAACCGCATCGGCCTGCGCACCGAGGGGCCCGCCCTGGAACGTGCCTTCGACGGCGAGCTGCCGAGCGAGGGCATGGTCCTCGGCGCGGTCCAGGTGCCGCCCGACGGCAGGCCGGTGGTCTTCCTCGCCGACCACCCCACCACCGGGGGCTACCCGGTGATCGCGGTCGTCCGCGAGGCCGGCCTCGCGGCGGCGGCCCAGGCCCCGCCGGGGACGCCGGTGCGCTTCGTCCGCGTCGGCCGGCGCTGACCCGCGGCGGCCCGGGGCCCATCCGCGCCGGCTACACCGCGGGCGCGTCGGCTACACCGCGGGCGCGTCGGGGCCGATCCGGCTGCGGACGGCGGTCTGCACCTCGTCCTCCTCGGCGGGGTCGGCGGCGAGCCTGCGGAGGCGGTTGACGACGCGGGCGTCGCCGGTCTCGGCGTGCCGGGCGGCGACCTCGCGGGTGGACTCCTCGCAGTCCCAGAGGCATTCGACGGCGAATCCGACGGCGAAGGAGGGGTCGGTGGCGGCGAGCGCGCGGGCGGCCCGGCCGCGGAGCTGCGACGAGGCGGTCTCGCGGTAGACGTGGCGCAGCACGGGGGCCGCGCAGGCGATGCCGAGGCGCCCCGCGCCGTCGACGAGGCTCCACAGCGTCGGCGCGTCGGGGCCCTCGCCCCTGACGGCCTCGCGCAGCGCGGCGAGGACCGGCTTGCTGTCCTGCGCACCGCCCCGGCAGGCGAGCACACGCCCGGCGGCGGCCCCGAGGGCGTCGGGGCGGTAGGCCCAGCGCCGGGCGCGCTCGACGGCGGCGACGCTCCGCATGCGTTCGAAGGCCTCGATGGCGGCGTCCACCACGGACCGTGAGGGGCTCTCCACGGCGTGCTCGATGAGGTCGAGGACGGCCGGGTCCTGGGCGTCCGCGAGATAGCGCAGGGCGGTGCCGCGTGCCCCGTCGGAGCCGCTGCGGGCGGCCTCGATGATCTCGGGCCGGTCCTCGGGGCCGGCGACGGCGGACAGGCAGCGGGCGGCGGGCACGTGCAGCACGGCGCCGCGCTCAAGGCCCTCCTGGGCCCAGTCGAGGACGGCCTGGACGCTCCAGCCCGGCCGCGGCCCCGACGGCCGCATCTGGCGCTGCCAGCGGTCGAAGGAGCCCTGCTCGCGCGCGGCTCGCACGCGGGCGCCGATGCCGGGGCGCGGGTCCTCCTCCCAGAGCCGCCAGGGGCGCGGTTCGTAGGCGTCCCGGACGGCGGCGGCGAGGTCGGCCTCGCCCTGGGCGTCGGCGGGGAACCTGGCGAGCACGGAGGCGGCGAGGGCGCGCAGGCCCGCGTCGTCGTCCCGCAGCGCGAGTTCGTCGAGGGCCCAGGCCCAGTTCGCCCCGGTTCGCGCGTATCCGCGCAGGAGCTCCAGGGCGTCGTCGCGGCCGTAGGAGGCGAGGTGACCGAGGACCGCGAGGGCGAGCCCGGTCCGTGAGTCCTCGGTGTCCAGGACGTCCTCGGCGTCGAAGAGGTGCCGCTCGATCTCGCCGAGCCCGCCGTTCAGGTCGAGGTAGAGCCGGGCGTAGTACAGCGAGCGGTTCTCCACCTGCCAGTCGTGGCGTGGGTCGTTCAGCACGCAGTGGTCGAGGGCGGCGAGCGCCTCGTGCCGGGGTGCCGTGAGGGCGTGCAGGGTGCCGTCGCCGCGGCCCCGCTGCAGCAGGCCGAGCAGCGTACCGCTGGGCGCTATGACCGGATCGAACATGGGAAACAGCCTCACATCAAGCGTCGACGCAACCGGGAATCACGCATTACCTGGCCGCGCGCCAACAGGTCGGGCCGCCCGCCGTCTCTTGCTTGTCGAAGACCATTTTCCTCTGCCTCTCGTCAGTGGCCCCGCGGGTCCCGGACGGAGGTCCGGGGGCGGGCCGCTCACGGCCCACGCGGTGCGGCAGAACCTGCCCCGCCGTCGCGTCCGTGAATCACGTCGTCATGATGACCCGGCGGTCGTGCCCGCCGCGACCACATTTCCAGCGCCCCCGTCGTTGCTGGTCGCGTACCCCCTCAGGCGGCCCCGAACAGCTCGATCAGCTCCGTCTTCGCGAACATCCTGGCCGTGTCGATCGCCGACGGGGTGCCCGCCGCGGGATCGGCGCCGCCGTCGAGGAGGGCGCGGATCACCTCGTTCTCGCCCTTGAAGACGGCTCCGGCGAGCGGTGTCTGGCCCCGGTCGTTGGCGCGGTTGGCGTCGCCGCCGCGCTCCAGCAGGGCCCGGACCGCCTCGGCGTGTCCGTGGTAGGCGGCGAGCATCACCAGGGAGTCGCCGCTGTCGTTCGTGAGGTTCGCGGGGACACCGGCGTCGACGTAGGCCGCGAGCGCCGCGGTGTCGCCCTGGCGGGCCAGATCGAAGATCTTGGTCGCCAGCTCCACGACCTCCGGGTCATGGGCTTCGCTCATGGGGGCGTCCGCCTTTCTGGGTGCGCTGCGTGTGCAGCCGTACGAGTGAATCGACAGGGTACTGCCCTGACGGGCACATGGCGCGGCCCGACCGAGGCGGAGGCCCTCCCGACCGCCGTCCACGCCCTGACCTGCTCACGAGTGGCCCTGGCGCCCTCCGCCATTCGAGGGAAATCGTAACGATTTCACTCTTTTGCACCTTTTGTCGTATGGATACATGCTGTGAGCCTGGAACACCTCATGGTGACTGTCCCCCGCGAACCAGGAGAACCCCATGATCCTGTCCATCTCAGGTGTCGTGCTGCTCGGAATCATCGTCTTCCTCTTCTTCCGCAAGGACGGACTCAAGGCCTCCCACGCCCTCGTCTGCGCCCTCTTCGGCTTCTACCTCGCGGGCACCGCCCTGGCGCCGAGCATCAAGGCGAGCGGCGCGAGCCTGGCGAGCCTCCTGGGCGGGATCAAGTTCTGACCTGCCCGCCGCCCCTCGTACGCACCCCCAGGAGACAGACGTGGCCAGGCGCCCACTCCCCCGCATCACGAGCAACGGCACCGCGTCCCTCGCGCGGGGCCGGGAGCTGGCACGGTCGGCCGTCGACAGCGCCACCGACGTCCTCCACCCGCTCATCACGATCACCCGCGGACTGCGCCGCCTCGCGGGGGCCGGGCGGCGCAAGTGGTCGGACACGCCCAAGGACAGGCGCGGGCCCCTGCTGTTCATGGCCGCGTCCGTGGTCCTCGTGGTGGCCCTCGTGCCCTTCGGGGGCATGCTGGCCCTGATCTGCCTGATGGGAGCGGCGGCCTGGGCGGGCCGCGAGCGCGCCGAACCCGTCCCCGAGGGCCCCGACGAGGCACAGACACAGCGGCTGCGGACCCTCTACGAAGCGCTCGTGCCCCACTTCTCCGTCCCCGACGACCCCGCCCCGCTCTACGCCCACGGCGGCGACTGGACGGCGGCCCTCACCTCCTACGCCTTCGACGACACCGGCCGCGTCCGCTGCCTCGCGGTGAGCTATCCCGCGTACTTCGCCGACGGCGACCCGGAGTCCCGCGCGCGCGTGGAGGCCTTGCTGCACGCGAAGGCGGGCCGCGGCCGGGAGTACCACTTCGCCTGGGACGAGGAGGCCAACGAACTGACGCTCACTGTGCTGGCCCCCCTGCCCACCGACATCGCGGCCCAGCGCTTCGTCACCGCCCCCGGCGAGACGGTCCTCGGCTTCACCGACGAGACCGGCGTGCAGCGCACCCTGCCGGTGACCGACGGCGACGACACGCGCGACGCGTCCCCCGTCGTGTGGCGCACCGGCGTCCGGTCCACCGAGCCCCACCTGCTGGTCGTGGGCAGGCCCGGCAGCGGCGCCACGACACTGCTGCGCTCCCTCGCCCTCCAGGCGCTGCGGCACGGCGACGTCCTGGTCGTCGAGGGCAGCGGCACCGGCGACTACGCGTGCCTGGCGGGCCGCGACGGAGTGCTCGCCGTCGAGTGCGGTCTCGCCGGGGCGCGGGCGAGCCTCGAATGGGCGGCGCACGAGACCGAGCGCAGGCTCATCGCCGCCAACCGCGCCCGGCAGGCGGGCCACTCCCCGCCCGAGGACGTCAGGCGCCCCCTGTGGCTGCTCGTCGACCGCCCGAGCGCGCTCGGCCACCTGGCCGCCGCCGACGGCCGCGAGGACCCCCAGTCGCTCCTTGAGGTACCTCTGCGGCACGGCAGGGCGGCCAACGTGACGGTCGTGGTGGCCGACCAGCTCGACTGCCTCGACGCCCTGAGCGACGCCGTACGGCAGCACACACGCGCGCGTGTCGTGCTCGGGCCCGCCGTCCCCTACCAGCTCGCCGAAGTCCTCGGCACGCCGCCGCACACGACACCCACCCAGGACGTCCCGCCGGGCCGGGGCTACGCGCGGCTCGGCACGGGACCGGTGCACCGCCTCCAGGTGCCCGCGACGCCGGACCCCTACGACGACGCCACCAGCGAGACGCACCGGCAGGCGGTCATGGACCTGCTGCCGCCGCGGAGCGGCCCGGCCGGGAGCGCCCCCGCCGCCAGGGCCGCGGACCCCACGGAGCAGCCGGCCACCGCGGAGGGCTGAGCACCGGGGGCGTCAGGCGACGAAGGGGTGCGTGACCTCGGCGCCCGCGCCGGCCCCCGTCTCCACCAGGCGGGCCGCCGCGGCGAGCCGCACCGCGGCCTCCTCGGCCACCGCGCCGCCCACGGTGAACGGCAGCCGCACGTACCCCTCGAAGGCGCCGTCGACCCCGAAGCGCGGCCCCGAGGGCACCCGTACGCCGACGCGCTCGCCGACCTCGGCGAGGCGTGACCCGGAGAGCCCCCCGGTGCGCACCCAGAGCGTCAGGCCGCCGCGCGGCACCTCGAACTCCCAGTCGGGCAGCTCGCGGCGGACGGCGGCGACCAGCGCGTCACGGTTCTCCCTCGCCTGCTCCCTGCGCAGGTCGACGGCGGCCTGCCAGCCGCCGGTGTTCAGGAGCCAGTTCACGGCGAGCTGTTCGAGCACCGGGGTGCCGAGGTCGGCGTAGGCGCGGGCGGCGACGAGGCTGCGGATCACGTCGGGGGCGGCCCGCACCCAGCCGATGCGCATGCCCGCCCAGAACGCCTTGCTCGCCGAGCCGACCGTGATGACCGTGGAGCCCGCCGGGTCGAACCCGCAGACGGGGCGCGGCATGTCCGGGTCCGCGTCGAACCCCAGTTCGCTCATCGTCTCGTCGACCACGAGGACCGTGCCCGCCGAGCGCGCGGCGTCGACGAGCTGCCTGCGCCTGTCCTCGTCGGCGAGCGCGCCGGTGGGGTTGTGGAAGTCGGCGACGACGTAGGCGAGCCGGGGCGCGGCGTCGCGCAGGACCTGCCGCCAGCGGTCCATGTCCCAGCCCGTGAGCCCCTCGGCCATGGCCACGGGGACGAGCCGCGCCCCCGCCTCGCGCATGAGCTGGAGGATGTTGGCGTACGAGGGGGACTCGACGGCGATGCGTTCGCCGCGCCCCGCGAACAGGTGGCAGATGGCGTCGATGGCGCCCATCGCGCCCGTGGTCACCATGATCTGCTCGGGCATGGTCGGGATGCCGCGCGCGGTGTAGCGCTCGGCGAGCATCTCGCGCAGCGCGGGCAGCCCGGCGGGGTAGTCGCCGTGCGTGTGCGCGTACGGCGGCAGCGCTTCGAGGGCGCCCTGCACGGAGCGGGTGAGCCAGGGCTCGGGCGCGGGCAGGGCGGCGCAGCCCAGGTCGATCATGGAGCCGAGCGCCTCGGGCGGCAGCGGTTCGAGACCGCGCGCGGGCAGCGGGTTGCCCGCGGGGGCGGCCGTCCAGCTCCCCGCACCCCTGCGGGATTCGAGGAACCCCTCGGTGCGCAGCGCCTCGTAGGCGGCGGCGACGGTGGTGCGGCTGACGGCGAGCGCCACGGCGAGCTCCCGCTCGGCGGGCAGGCGGGCGGCGACCGGGACACGGCCTTCGAGCACGAGCAGCCGGATGCCGTCGGCCAGGGCCCGGTAGGCGGGCGGCTTGCGGGCCCCCGTGCCGCTCGGCCTGGCCTGCTGGGAGGCGAGGAGCCTGGCGAGCTGGGCCGAGCCCATCGCCGACGTCCACTGAGCCATGATGACCGGTCCACCTTCCCCGAATTGGCCGTGGTTTTGGCCTGCTTCCACGCCACAGGGTGTCATGTGTCCACCGACAGCACTACAGGGGGAGCTTTTCCTTGTCCGGTACGAAGCCCGGGGCGCAGCCCGGCACGACGCCTGGTCCGAAGCCCGGCAGGGCGCCGCACCCGCGGTCCCTCCTTCCCAGACGCCTGGGCCAGCTCTACGGAGGCCTCGTCCTGTACGGCGTGAGTTCCGGACTGATGATCGAGGCCGGCTTCGGCCCCGAGCCGTGGAACGTCCTCAACCAGGGCCTGTCCGAGCTGACGGGCCGTTCCATCGGCGCCGTGTCGATCGTGGTGGGCGCCGCCGTGCTCCTGCTGTGGATACCGCTGCGCCAGCGGCCGGGCCTCGGCACGGTGTCGAACGTCGTCGTCTGCGGCCTGGCGATGGACGCCGTCCTCGCGCTGCTGCCGGACGTCCACGGGCCGGCCCTCCGCGTGCCCCTGCTGGCCGCCGGCATCCTCCTGAACGGGGTGGCCACCGGGCTCTACATCTCCGCCGCCTTCGGCCCGGGGCCGAGGGACGGCCTCATGACGGGCCTGCACGCGCGGACCGGCCGCTCGGTGCGGCTGATCAGGACCTCGATCGAGGTGGCGGTCGTCGCCACCGGCTTCGCGCTGGGCGGCACCGTCGGCGTCGGCACGGTCCTCTACGCCCTGTCGATCGGCCCGCTCGCCCAGTACTTCCTGCGCCTGTTCGCCCTGCCGTCGCCCGCCGCGGGACACGTGGCGGCCACGGGCGGCCCTCCGGAGCGGGCGATACTGCAACCGTGACCTCGCGCGTACGCCATCCCTACCTCGACCACCCCGGCCCCCTCGCCCTCGCCCACCGCGGGGGCGCCGCGGACGGCCTGGAGAACACCGCGGCCGCCTTCCGGCGGGCGGTCGGGCTCGGCTACCGCTACATCGAGACGGACGTGCACGCCACGGCCGACGGCCGCCTCGTGGCCTTCCACGACGCGACGCTGGAGCGCGTGACGGACACGGCGGGACGCATCATCGACCTCCCCTGGAGCGAGGTGCGCCACGCGCGCGTGGCCGGCCGCGAACCGGTGCCCCTCTTCGAGGACCTGCTCGAAGAGTTCCCCGAGGTGCGCTGGAACGTCGACATGAAGGCGGAGCCGGCGCTCCTGCCGCTGCTCGATCTGATGCGCCGCACCGGCAGCTGGGACCGCGTCTGCGTCGGCTCGTTCTCCGAGACCCGGGTGGCCAGGGCGCGGCGCGTCGCGGGCCCGCGCCTCGCCACCTCCCTCGGCACGCGCGGCGTGGCGGCGCTGCGCCTGCTCTCGTACGGCGTGCCCGCCGCCCCGCGCCGCTCCGCGGTCTGCGCCCAGGTGCCCGAGACACACGCCGGCGTCCGCGTGGTCGACCGCCGCTTCGTCCGGGCGGCCCACGCGCGCGGGCTGCAGGTGCACGTGTGGACGGTGAACGACGCCGACCGGATGGCCGCCCTTCTCGACCTGGGGGTGGATGGCATAGTTTCCGATCACATCGAGACGCTGCGCGAGGTGCTGAAGGGCCGGGGGACCTGGGTCTGACCGCCGCAAGGGCGGCACACCACGGGGAACGGCGGGTCACGCGTGAGCACCGACAGCGTGCGGGAGACGGCTGCCGAGAGCGCCGTACGGCGCCGCGAGCAGCACGGCTGGTACGTGTACGACTGGGCGTGCTCGGTGTACTCCACGAGCGTCCTGACGGTGTTCCTCGGGCCTTATCTGACGGAGGTCGCCAGGGCCGCCGCCGACTCCGACGGCTACGTCCACCCACTGGGCATACCGGTCAGCGCCGGATCGTTCTTCGCGTACGCCGTCTCCGCGTCCGTGCTCCTGTCCGTCTTCGTGATGCCGCCGGCGGCCGCGTCCGCCGACCGCTCGGGCCGCAAGAAGCCCCTCCTCGCGGTGGCCGCCTACCTGGGTGCCGCCGCGACGACGGGCATGTTCTTCCTCGACGGCGACCGCTATCTCCTGGGCGGCATCCTGCTGATCGTCGCCAACGCCTCGCTCGCGGTCTCGATGGTCCTCTACAACTCCTATCTGCCGCAGATCGCCCTCCCCCACGAGCGGGACGCGGTCTCCTCGCGCGGCTGGGCCTTCGGCTACGCCTCCGGCGCCCTCGTCCTGGTGGCGGACCTGGTGCTGTTCCTGGCGCACGACAGCTTCGGCGTCTCGGAGGGGACGGCGGTCCGCATCTGCCTGGCCACGGCCGGTGTGTGGTGGGGCGCCTTCACCCTCGTACCCCTGAAGCGGCTGCGGGACCGGCGTGTGGCGCCCGCGGGGCCCGCCGGGCGCGGAGGGCTGCGGCAGGTGGTGTCGACGGTGCGGGACATGCGCCGCCATCCGCACACGCTGGCGTTCCTGCTGGCCTACCTGGTCTACAACGACGGCGTGCAGACGGTGATCTCGCAGGCGTCCGTCTACGGCTCGGAGGAGCTGGGGCTCGGCCAGTCCACGCTGATCGTCGCGGTGCTGCTGGTGCAGGTGCTCGCCGTCGCCGGGGCGCTCGGCATGGGCAGGCTCGCGCGGACCCACGGGGCCAAGAAGACCATCCTCGGCTCCCTGCTCACCTGGACGGCGACCATCGGGGCCGGGTACTTCCTGCCGGCGGGCGCGCCCGTCTGGTTCTTCGTCCTCGCCGCCGGGATCGGTCTCGTGCTCGGCGGCACGCAGGCGCTGTCCCGCGCGCTCTTCTCGCATCTCGTCCCGCGCGGCAAGGAGGCCGAGTACTTCTCGGCGTACGAGATCAGCGACCGCGGCATGGCCTGGCTCGGGCCCCTGATCTTCGGGCTCACCTACCAGCTCACGGGGAGCTACCGGGACGCGATCGTCTCCCTCGTGGCCTTCTTCCTGCTGGGTTTCGCGCTGCTCGCGCGGGTGCCGGTACGGCATGCGGTGCGCGACGCGGGGAATCCGGTACCCGAGCGGATTTAGCAACTGGAGCCAAAGGCCGGTAGTGTACGCGTTTGGCCTGCCAGGCGGACCGTTACTGCGAGCTGAAGTGTCTGGAACGCTGGGTGACATCTACTACCAGATGTGACAAACCGGGCGCTGGTGGGTACAACAAGGGGCGGCATACGACGGCGACGCATGACCCTGAACGGGAATCTTTACCGCCGACCGGACGTTGACCGGATGACGACGACAGCGACACCTGTCCTGTGGGCGACAAGCCCGGGAGGCACGATTCATGAGTGAGCGAGCTCTTCGCGGCACGCGCCTCGTGGTGACAAGCTACGAGACCGACCGCGGCATCGACCTGGCTCCACGCCAGGCCGTGGAGTACGCATGCCAGAACGGACATCGTTTCGAGATGCCGTTCTCGGTCGAGGCGGAGATCCCGCCGGAGTGGGAGTGCAAGGTCTGCGGGGCCCAGGCACTCCTGGTGGACGGCGACGGACCTGAGGAGAAGAAGGGCAAGCCGGCGCGTACGCACTGGGACATGCTCATGGAGCGGCGTACTCGAGAAGAACTCGAGGAGGTCCTGGAGGAGCGCCTCGCGGTTCTCCGGTCCGGCGCCATGAACATCGCGGTGCATCCGCGGGACAGCCGCAAGTCCGCCTGACGACGGACGCGGCGCACGACCGCACCACGTTTCAAGCGCAGCAAAGAGGGCCGGGTCCACTGCTCAGCAGTGAGAT
>NZ_JBFAHX010000048.1:0-52553 GCF_040654435.1 Streptomyces sp. NPDC050703 | reverse complement strand
CACTCGCCGCACGTGGAGCGTATCCAGGAGGCGTTGGCCGAGGTCCTGGCCGGAATCGAGCCCCTGCCCGCGACGGTGCCGATGCTCTCCACGGTGACGGGGGAGTGGCTGGCCGGGAGCGAGGTCGGCGCGGAGTACTGGTATCAGAACCTGCGCAACACCGTGCGCTTCGAGGACGCCACGCGTGGTCTCCTCGACCACGGCGTCGGCGTGTTCGTGGAGTGCAGCCCCCACCCCGTCCTCACCATCGGCGTGCGCGAGACGGTGGACGCCACCGGGGGCGACGCCGTCATGGTGGGCACGCTGCGCCGCGACGAGGGCGGCCTCGACCGGTTCCTGCTCTCGGCCGCCGAGGCGTACGTGGAGGGCATGCCGTTCGACTGGCGGGCCGTCGTGCCCGCGGGGCGGCCCGCCGACCTGCCCACCTACCCCTTCCAGCACAAGCAGTACTGGCTGGACGCTCCCCTGGACCTGCGCTTCGCGCACGCCGCCGGCGGTCTCGGCCTGGCGGACGCCGAGCACCCGCTGCTCGGTGCCGTCGTGGACCTCGCCGACGAGCAGGGCCTGGTGTACACCGGCAGGCTGGGCACGGACACCCATCCGTGGCTCGCCGACCACGCCGTCGCGCGGACGACGCTCCTGCCCGGCACGGCCTTCGCGGAGATCGCACTCGCGGCGGGCAGCGGGCTCGGCCTCGACGAGGTGGAGGAACTGACGCTGGCCGCGCCGCTGGTACTGCCGGAACGCGGCGGCGTACGACTGCGAGTCACCGTCGGCGGCGACGACGGCACCGGCCGGCGGGCGCTGAACATCGACTCCAGCCCCGAAGACGCGGCCACCGGCGCCGACTGGACGCGGCACGCCACCGGCTTCCTCACCACCGCCGAGCCCACCGAGCCCGCCGGACCGGCCGCCCCCACGCAGTGGCCGCCCGCCGGAGCCGAGCCCGTCGACCTCGACGGCCTCTACGACACCCTGGAGGAGGCCGGCTTCGGCTACGGACCCGCCTTCCAGGGCCTGCGGGCGGCATGGCGCGGCGACGGCGCCGTGTACGCCGACGTCGCGCTCGCCGAGGACCAGCACCGGGACGCCGCGTCGTTCGGTCTGCACCCGGCGCTGCTCGACGCCGCGCTGCACGCCTGCATGCTCGGCGGCCTCGTCGAAGACGCGGGGCGCCCCCGGCTCCCGTTCTCCTTCAGCGGCATCCGGTGGCACGCGACCGGCGCGACGGCGGCACGGGTACGGCTCACCACCGCCGGACCCGACGCCGTCACCCTGGAACTGACCGACGTGCGGGGCAACCCCCTGGCGAAGGTCGCGTCCCTGGTGCTGCGGCCGGTCGCCGCCGACCAGTGGGGCGCACGCCACCGCGACGCGCTGTTCCGGCTGGAGTGGGTGGCCGCACCGGCCCGTGGGGCCGCCCCCGCTCCCGTCGGCGGCTGCGCGGTCGTCGGCCCGGACGAGCTGAAGGTGGGCGCGGGCCTCGCCGCGGCCGGTATCGCCGTCCAGGAGCACGACAGCCTCGCGGCCCTCGCCGAGGCCGGGGTGCCGGGTCTCGTCGTCGTCCCGTGCCTCGCGGCGGACGGTGCCGAAGGGAACGGCGCGGCGCCGGTCGACGCGGCCCGTACCGCCGCCCTGCGCGCGCTGCGCCTCGCCCAGGAGTGGCTGGCCGACGACCGGTTCCTCGACTCCCGCCTCGTCTTCGTCACCAGCGGCGCCGTCGCCGCCGGCCCCGACGAGGACGTGCCCGACCTCGCCGACGCGACGGTGTGGGGTCTGATCCGCTCGGCGCAGTCTGAGAACCCCGACCGGTTCACGCTGGTCGACGTGGACGGACACGACACCTCCTGGCCCGTGCTGTCCACCGCACTCACCGCGTCCGAGCCGCAGTCGGCCGTGCGCGGCGGCGACGTACTGGTGCCGCGCATCGCCCGGTCCCGGCCCTCCGACGCGGAGAGCGGGCTCACGTTCGCGCCCGGCGGCACCGTCCTGGTGACCGGCGCCACCGGCATGATCGGCGGCCTCGTCACCCGCCACCTGGTGGCCGGACACGGCGTACGGCACCTCGTCCTCGCCAGCCGCAGCGGCGCCGCCGCCCCCGGCGCGGAGGACCTGCGCGCCGAACTGACCGGCCTCGGCGCGCACGTCACGCTCGCCGCCTGCGACGTCACCGACCCCGCCGCCCTGGCGGCACTCCTGGCCGATGTGCCCGCCGACCACCCCCTGACCGGTGTGGTGCACTCGGCGGGCGTCCTCGACGACGCGACGATCAGCTCGCTGACCCCGGAGCGGCTCGACACGGTGTTCCGGCCCAAGGTCGACGCGGCCTGGCACCTGCACGAGCTGACCCGCGGCCTCGGCCTCTCCGCGTTCGTCCTGTTCTCCTCCGCCGCGGGCATCCTCGGCAGCCCGGGGCAGGGCAACTACGCGGCGGCCAACGCCTTCGTCGACGCCCTCACCCACCACCGCAGGGCCGCGGGACTGCCCGCGACCTCGCTGGCCTGGGGCCTGTGGGAGACGGCGAGCGCGATGACCGGCGGCATGGCGGAGAACGACGTGGCGCGGATGTCGCGCTCCGGGTTCGCGGGCCTGACCCAGGAGCAGGGCCTGGCGCTGTTCGATCTCGGGTGCGCGGCGGACGAGGCGGTCGTGGTGCCGATGCGGCTCGACATCGCCGCCCTGCGCGGCGGCCCCGACGAGGTACCACCGCTGCTGCGCGGCCTGGTGCGCCCGCGGGCCGCCAGGGCGACCGCGGCGGCGAGCGAGGAGCCGCTGGCGCAGCGGCTCGCCGGACTCACGGAGGAGGAGCAGGTGCGGGAACTCCAGCTGCTCGTCAGGGACCAGACGGCCGCGGTGCTCGGCTACGCACCCGAGGAGCTGGACGTCTCGGGCTCCCTGGCCCAGCTCGGCCTCGACTCCCTGACCGCGCTGCAACTGCGCAACCGCCTCGCCGGCGTGACCGGCCTCCGGCTGCCCACCACGGTCGTCTTCGACCAGCCCACGGGGCCGGCGCTCGCCGCGTACCTGCGGCGCGAACTCGCCACGGCGACCGGGCCGCGGGACGACGCCCCCGCGTCCGCCGCCGCCCTCGCGGTGGAGGACACGCTCACCGGCCTCTACCGGCAGGCCTGCGAACTCGGCCGGTACGAGGAGGGGTGGCAGATGGTGAACGCCGCCGCGCTGGTGCGGCCGGTCTTCGAGACGCCGGACGAGGTGCCCGCCCTGCCGCCGGTCACGCTGGCGACGGGCCCGGCGACCCCGCTGCTCTGCTTCCCGCCGTCGATGGCGCCCTCGGGACCGCACTACTTCGGCCGCTTCGCCCCCGTGTTCGCGGGCGAACGCGACGTGACCGTGCTGCCCCACCCCGGCTTCGCACCGGGGGAGAAGCTGCCCGCGACCAGGGAGGCGGTCGTCGGCTTCCAGGCCGACGCCGTCCAGCGGCAGGCAGGGGGCCGCCCCTTCGTCCTCCTCGGCTACTCCTCGGGCGGCTGGATGGCCAACGCGGTCGCCGCGCTGCTCGAACGGCGGGGCAGTGCGGCGCAGGCGGTGGTACTCCTCGACACGTACACAGCCACGTCCTCGTTCGAGGACCGCCTGGAGGAGGCACTGCGCAAGCGCGCGGCCAACAGCGACGCGTTCGAGCTGATGACCGGGGCCCAGCTGACCGGACAGGGCGGCTACCTGCGGATCTTCGACGACTGGAAGCCCGAACCGCTCGACACGCCGACACTGTACGTGCACGCCACCTTCCCGCCCGGGGAGTCGCGGGCGCTGCCGACCGAGGACGACTGGCAGCCCCAGTGGCCCCTGCCGCACGAGGGAACCGACGTCCCCGGCGACCACTTCACCCTCATGGACGACCACTCGGAGTCGACCGCGCACGCCGTACGGACCTGGCTGGCGGAAGCCCCGATCAGCGAGAACTCCGCCTGAGCACCCCAAACCGAACCAGTACCGACAACCACAGCAGAACGGACGACCAACATGACTGCTACCGACGGCAGCGACCTCTGGCTCCGCCGGTTCCACCCCGCACCGGACGCCCCGGTACGGCTGGTGTGCTTCCCGCACGCGGGCGGCTCGGCGACCTTCTACTTCCCCGTCTCGGCGGCGCTCCAGAGCGACAGCGACGTGACGGCCCTGCAGTACCCCGGCCGCCAGGACCGGCGCTCCGAGCCGAACGTCGACGACATCGGCGTACTGGCCGACCGCATCGCGCCCGTGGTGGCGCCGCTGTTCGACCGCCCCGTGGTGTTCTTCGGGCACAGCATGGGCGCGATCATCGCCTTCGAGGTCGCGCGCAGGCTCCAGGAGCAGGGGCACACGCCGGCGATGCTGTTCGCCTCCGGCAGGCGCGCGCCCTCGACACGGCGCGAGGAGAACGTCCACCAGCGCGACGACGACGGGATCGTCGCCGAGATGAAGGCCATGAGCGGCACCGACGCCCAGGTCCTCGGCGACGAGGAGCTGCTGCGCATGGTGCTGCCCGCCATCCGCAGCGACTACCGGGCCATCGAGACGTACGGGCCCGTCGACGCGACCGTCGACTGCCCGATCACCGCCCTGGTGGGCGACGACGACCCCAAGACGACGGTGGCGGAGGCCGACGCGTGGCGCGCCCACACGACGGCTGCGTTCGACATCCGGACGTTCCGCGGCGGCCACTTCTACCTCAGCCCGCGGGCGGCGGAGGTGATCGCGCTGACGCGTGAGGCGCTGCGCGGCGCGGTGGCCGTCGGCTAGCCGGGTGTGCGGCCGGGGGCCGGACGAGAAGGCGGTCCGGCCCCCGCCGCGTCGGACGTGTGCGCCGCGCCGCGGTCGGCGCTCAGATGTAGCCCGCGCGCACCGCGTAGGCCACGGCGTGGGTGCGGTTGCGCAGGTGCAGGCGGGAGGTCAGGTTCTGCAGGACGTTCTTCACCGTCCGCTCGGAGTAGGCGAGCTTGTCCGCGATCTGCGCGGTGTCGAGACCCTCCGCCACCAGCTGGAGGACCTCGACCTCACGGGGCGTCAGGCCCATCGTGGGGAGCCCCGCCGGTCCCGGTGCGCCGCTCTTGAGCTGCCCCATCCGGGTGAGGAAGGTGCCGAGGAGATCGGCGGGCAGGTCGCCCTCGCCGCGGTGGGCGGCGAGGATGGCGCGGAGTAATCGCGCGGGCGTCGCCTCTCTGCGCCAGACGATCGAGGTGACGCCGCATCCGGCGACGTTCAACAGGTCGGCCTCCCGCATGCGTTCGACCACCAGGACCGGCCGGGCGCCCTCGCCGTGGACGAGGTTGCGCAGGCGCAGCAGAGTCGTCTCGTCCACGGACCCGACGACGAGCAGGGCGACGTGGCCGCTCTCCCGCTCGGCGGTGCCCGTGTCCACCCACTCGATCTCGGGGTACCCGCGGAGCTGGCTCAGGACGCCGGCCCGGGAGAGGGGGTCCGATGTGTGAACGGACAACCGCACCCGCTCAGTCGTAGGGTCACTCTCGACGGTCTGCCGCACGGGCTGTAGCTCCTTTGCGCTTCCACGAAGGCCAGGGCCGAGCACGGCAGACACGGGTGTGCACCGCTGCCCCTCGTCGACCACATAATCAGCTGCCGCGGTCGGGACCCAGGAGGCGCCGTGTGTTCCTGATCACCAGATTCCGGACCACCAGCGTGGGCCCGGCCGCTCACGTCCCGCTGATGTTCCGCTGATGTCCGGCCCGCCACCTGCGGAGTTGATGTCCTCCGTCATCCCGCGTAGCCGGTCACGTCGTCCACCGAGACGTTGCCGCCGCAGACCACCAGGCCGAGCCGCGTCTCCTCGCCGGTCTTGGCCAGGACCCGGCGCGCGGCCGGGAGGAGGCACCCCGCCGCGGGCTCGGCCCACACCTTGGCGTGCTCGGCCAGCTCCCGCACGCCGGCGAAGGCCTCCGCCTCGGGCACGACCAGCACCTCGTCGACCAGGTCGCGCACCATGGCGTACGTCAGCGGGGACACGGTGGGCGCGCTCAGCGTGGAGATGCGGGAGTCCACGCTCACCTGCACCGGCCCACCATGGGCCAGAGCCTGCGACATCGCGTCGGCGCCGCTGGTCTCCACACCCCACACCCGCACGCCCGGCCGCAGCACCCGCAGCGCCGCCGCCACACCGGCGATGAGACCACCACCGCCGATGGACACGAGGACGTCCGTCAACTCGCCCGAGTCCGTGGCGAGTTCGAGACCGACGGTGCCCTGGCCCGCGATCACCACCGGGTCGGCGAACGGATGCAGCAGCGTGAGCCCTTCGGCCTCCAGCCGCTCCATGAGGGCGAAGGCCTCGGCCATGGTCGCGGTCAGCCGGACGTCGGCGCCTGCGGCACGAGCGGCCGCCACCGAGCGCGCCGGGGCGGTCCGCGGCATCACCACCGTGGCGCGCACCCCGAGGGAGGCGGACATCTCCGCCACGGCGACGCCGTGGTTGCCCCCGGACACCGCGACCACCCCGGCCGCGCGCTGCTCACCGGTGAGCGAGAGCAGCTTCAGGGCGGCACCGCGCACCTTGAACGAGCCGGTGCGCTGCAGCAGTTCGAGCTTGACCGTGACCGGGACGCCGAGCAGCGCGCTCAGCCCCGGACTCGGCAGCGTGGGGGTGCGCACCACGTGCCCGGCGATGCGTGCCGCCGCCGCCTCCAACTCCTCGACACCGATCGTGGTGCTCATGGTGCTCCCCTCCACGCTGTGGTTCGCGTACGCCGTCTCCGCATGCACGAGGTGGCGGCATGCACGAGCACGATACGTGGCGGTGCGGACGGTGGAGGTGCCGTTCACCGCAGAGGTGATCCGTTCCTCACGGGGAGATCCGGTGCGCGGTGGCGTGGATCGAGCCGAGCAGGCCGAGGGCCTGGGCGCTGGGGCTGCCGGGTTCGGCCTGGTAGATGATCAGTTGCTGGCCTGGGGCGTCCCGTACGTCGAAGGACTGGTAGGTGAGGGACAGGGCGCCGACGTCCGGGTGGAGGAGGTGCTTGGCGTCCTGGGTCTTGCCCCGCACGGCGTGGGTGCTCCACAGGCGGCTGAAGTCCGTGCTGTGCTCGCTGAGCGCGCCGACGAGTTCGCGCAGCCGCGGGCTGTCCGGGTCGACGCCGGCCGCCTGCCGCAGATGGCCCACCAGGGCTTGTGCCGTGCCGCTCCACCGGGTGTAGAAGTGCCGGCCCGCCGGGTCGAGGAAGGCCATGCGGGCCAGGTTGTCCGCCGGTTCGAAGGGGGAGTGCAGCGCCTCGGCCAGGGCGTTGGCCGCGAGGATGTCCAGGGTCCTGTTGATGACGAACGCCGGGGCGCCCGGGTAGCCGTCCATCAGCTGGCGGAGGGCCGGGCCGACCTGGTCCGTGGTGTGGCCGAAGGGGATGCCCGGCACTGTCCCGGCCAGTCGGTGCAGGTGCGCGTGGGCGTCGGCGTCCATGTGCAGGGCGCGGCCGAGCGCGTCGAGGACCTGGGCCGACGGGTGGCGTTCGCGGCCCTGTTCCAGCCGGGTGTAGTAGTCCACGTTCATCCCGGCGAGGACGGCGACCTCCTCACGGCGCAGCCCGGCGACCCTGCGCACTCCGTAACTGGCCATGCCGACGTCCTGCGGTCGCACGGCGGCCCTGCGTGCGCGCAGGAACTCTCCCAGGTGGTTGTCGGTCATGCCGACCAGGCTAGACGGGAGGAGCGGGGTGCTGCCTGGGTGTGGCGCACCCAGGCGGCGAACGTCCTGGTCGGGGGTCTTCGGCCCGCCCAGACTCGGTCGGGCAGGACAGATCGACGCCGAGAGGAACAGCGAACATGACGAACACGGACAGCAAGGTCGTGGCGGTCACCGGAGCGAGCAGCGGGATCGGCGAGGCGACCGCCCGCAGGCTCGCCGCCGACGGTCACCGCCTGCTCCTCGGGGCGCGGCGCACCGACCGTCTCGAAGCACTGGTGAAGGAGATCGCCGCGGCCGGGGGCACCGCGGAGTTCCAGCGGCTCGACGTCACGGACGCCGCCGACGTCCGGGCCTTCGTGACCGCGGCCCGTGAGAGGTACGGCCGTCTCGACGCGGTCGTCAACAACGCCGGGGTGATGCCGCTCTCGCCGCTGGAGGCGCTGAAGACCGACGAGTGGGACCGCATGATCGACGTGAACGTGCGGGGAGTCCTGCACGGGATCGCCGCCGCGCTGCCCGTGATGCGCGCCCGGGGCGGCGGCCACTTCGTCAACGTCGCCTCGGTCGGCGCGTACGAGATCTCGCCGACCGCCGCGGTCTACTGCGCCACCAAGTTCGCCGTCCGCGCGATCTCGGAGGGACTGCGCCAGGAGTCCGGCGGGGACATCCGGGTCACCCTCGTCTCCCCGGGCGTGACCGAGTCCGAACTCGCCGACGGCATCTCCGACCCCGTCGCCAGGGAGGCCATGAGGGCCTACCGCGCCGTGGCCCTGCCCGCCTCGGCCATCGCGGACGCCATCGCCTACGCCCTCTCCCAGCCCGCGGAGGTCGACGTCAACGAGATCGTGGTGAGGCCGGCCGCGAGCGCGCAATGACCGTTTTCGCCCCGAGGAGGTGATCGCGGTCGGGCGTCCGGGCCCGGGGTCAGGACGCCACGCGCGCACGACGTGTCGCCGCCGGGCGGGGGCCGCCGCGCCGGCGGGGCCCCCTTCACGCCTGCCCCAGCTATTGACGCTTGTGTTCAAGAGTTTTACGTTCCTCGACACATGAGAGCGCTCTCAGAGAGCCTTTCCTTCATGACGAGGTGCCGTCCATGCCAGACTCCCTCGCACGACCCGCCCCGCACGGCAGACGATCCGAACCCGCCCCGCAGGGCAGACGACCCGCCCCGCACGGCAGACGGGCCGCCGCCCTGGTGCTGGCCGCCGCGCTGGCCGCCATCGGCCTCGGCCCCGCCGCCACTCCGGCGGCCGCCGCCAACGTCCCCGTAGGTTCCGGCAGCTACTCCGACACCCGCCCCGCGGGAACCTCCGGGCCGACCACCAACACCGGCGCCCCCGTGACCCCCAAGGTCACCGCGGCCGCCAAGGGCAAGCCGGTCCCCACCAACGACTGGTGGTCGTCCCTCGCCTACCAGCGCTACGGCGACAACCCGTACTCCACCCCGATGTACGGACACCCGCTCACCTACCAGGCCACCGCCGGCGGCCTGGAGGTCGGCCACCCCACGAGCCCCGCGGTCGTCGGCGAGGGCCGCCAGTACGAGTACGCGCACAAGCGCGACCTCACCCTCGGCCTGACCGGGCTCAACTCCCCGGACACCAGGGCCGACGCGTGGTCCGACTGGACCGTCACGCCCTACTGGTCCGACGGCACCCGCACCCTGCGCACCACCATCGGCCACGGCCTGCCCTTCGTCTACGCCAAGGGCTCCGGCGGCGACGCCCGGATCACCACCGCCGCCGCGCCGGCCGTCTTCGCGGACCAGGGCAACGTCCTCGGCATCACGGTCGGCGGCCACCACTACGCCCTCTTCGCCCCGAGCGGCAGCGACTGGACCGTCTCGGGCTCCACGCTCAGCGCCGGTCTGGGCGGCAAGGACTACTTCTCCGTGGCCGTCCTCCCGTCGACCGCCGCGCTCGCCACGTACAAGAAGTACGCCTACAGCTTCGTCACCGGCTCCAAGGCGAGCTGGTCCTCCTCGGCGGGCTCGGTGAAGGCGACCTACACCCTCACCACGCAGGCGCAGGAGGGCAGCGAGACCGGCACGCTCCAGGCCCTCTACCGCCACCAGTGGCTGCACACCGACGACCCGCTGACCTCCTACACCTACCCGTCGCCGCGCGGCACGATGAAGGTCCGCGAGGGGAAGTCCTTCACCACCACGCAGAAGTCCTCGGCCGTCCTGCCCGCCCTGCCGAAGTCGTCCGGCGTCGACCGGACGCGCCTGAAGAACCACCTCGACGACGTGGCGAACGCGGCCGACCCGTTCTCCGGCGCCACCGACACGTACTGGACGGGCAAGGCGCTCGGCAGGCTCGCCCAGCTCGTCCCCGTCGCCGACCAGATCGGCGAGAGCGCCACCCGCGACAAGCTGCTCGGGCTGCTCAAGGGCCGCCTCCAGGAGTGGTTCACCGCGGGCGGCGCGAGCGAGTTCTCCTACGACAAGGACTGGAAGACGCTGATCGGCTACCCGGCGTCGTACGGCAGCGACACGGAACTCAACGACCACCACTTCCACTACAGCTACTACGTCTACGCGGCGGCGATCGTCGCCCAGTACGACCGCGCGTGGGCCGCCGACTCCGCCTGGGGCGGCATGGTCAAGACCCTCATCAAGGACGCCGCCAACCCCGCCCGCGGCGACTCCGCCTTCCCCTTCCTGCGCGGCTTCGACGTCTACGCGGGCCACAGCTGGGCCTCCGGGCACCAGGGCTTCGCCGCGGGCAACAACCAGGAGTCCTCGTCGGAGTCGACCAACCTCAGCGCGGCCCTGGTGCTCTGGGGCTCGGCCACCGACGACGCCGAACTCCGCGATCTCGGCGCCTACCTCCTGACCACCGAGTCGGAGGCGATCGCCCAGTACTGGTTCGACGCCGACCAGCAGGTCTTCCCCTCCGCCTTCGGCCACGACACGGCCGGGATGGTGTGGGGGAGCGGAGCGGCGTACTCCACGTGGTGGACGGCGAACCCGGAGGAGATCCACGGCATCAACGTCCTCCCGGTCACCGGTGGCTCGCTGCACCTGGCCGGAGACAAGGCCGCGATCCGGCGCAACCTCGCCGAGATGGTGCGGGAGAACGGCGGCCCCGCCGTCGAATGGCGCGACATCCTCTGGGAGTTCGAGTCGCTCGCCGATCCGGCCGCCGCCAAGGGCAAGTGGGACGTGGGCAACGCCGGTTACACGCCCGAGCAGGGGGAGTCCAAGGCGCACACGTACCACTGGATCAACACCCTCGACGCCCTGGGCGCCCCCGACACGACGATCACGGGCGACATCCCGACGTCGGCGGTCTTCAGCAAGGGGACGACGCGCACCTACGCGGCGCACAACTTCGGCGCCTCGCCCCGCACGGTCACCTTCTCCGACGGCGCGACCCTCACGGTCCCCGCCCGCTCCACGGCCACGGGCACCGGGACGGGCGGCGGCGACCCCGACCCCGACCCGCCCACGGGGAACGTCTTCCAGCTCCGCGGCGGAGGCACGCTCACCACGGCGACCGGCGCCACACCCGGCAGCGACACCATCGCGTCGGCGGGCGGCACCAACCACGACGGCACACCGCACCAGCCACTGGTCTACGAGGCGAAGAACGTCAACGGCACCCTCGCCTCCGGCAAGTCCACGGCCTTCCGCCTCCAGGTGGACGCGGGCACCGCGGTGGGCCTCGGCCAGCAGGCCAGGATCAGCTACGACCTCACCGGCGACGGCACCTTCGACCGGACGGAGACGTACCGCTACTTCGCCACCGACCCGGTGAACGGCTGGGAGACCTACGGCGACGGCAGCGGCCTCAAGTCGTCCACCGGCTCCCTCGGTGACCTGAAGGGCGGCACGGTGCGCCTGGAGGTCTGGTCGGCCATCGGCAACGCCCCGGCGAAGCTCAGGACCGGATCGGCCGACTCCACCCTGACGATCCCGTTCGGCTGACTCCCGTCCCCCACACGACGTCGGCCTACCCGCCGTACGCCTTCCGGCGCGGCAGGGGGCCGACGTCGGCGTGGCGGCCGGGGCGCAGGGCGGCGTGCCGCTGCCCGGGGCCCGGTCCGTTGCGGGCGGCGAGCGCGTCGGCGACGGCACCGGTCGCGAAGGCGTAGACGGCCTTGTGCAGCACGTCGACGACGAGCTCCTTGCGGGGCCAGGTGGACGGCGGGGCGCCGACGCCGGTGGCGTTCTCCAGGATCTGGTCGTTGGTGAGACGCACGACGGTGAACTTCGCCGAGGCCAGCGGGCCGCGCGGGCCGGACTGGGCCATCAGCGAGCGCACCACGCCGAGCAGGGCGGCCTGACCGAAGTGCATGGCCCAGTTCACCGGCACGGGCTGCTTCCCGGGGTGTTCGGGCAGTCCGGCCAGGCGCTGGAGCACCCGTGCGGGGACGTGGGAGTCGGGCCGTCGGGTGAGGGCCTGTTCGAGTTTCTCGCCGAGGGTCATCACGACGCCTCCGGCGGTGCCGGCGATCAGTCCCTGCCACAGTGCGCGCTTGATCATGCCGTCACGGGTACCCGCGCCGGGCACATGGACTCGCCGCTTCCCGCGGGGCTCACCCGAGTGGGGGCGCGAGCGTCCCGGAACCGCCGGGGTACGGCCCGCCTAGCCTTGCACGGTGATCAGTGACCAGCCGACGAACCGTCGCACCAGCCTCGCCCGGGTGCTCGCGGACTTCAGTCCCGCCCTGCTCGACCTCGTGGCGGGAGAGCCCGAACCGGCCGACGAGGTCGGCGGCGTCGTCATCCACGATCCGGGGGACGAGGTCGCCTACCCGGCGCGCGCCATCGTGCTGGGCGTCGGCGTCTACGGCACGGAGGGCATCGCCCGGCTCCTGCGCGAGGCCGGCGGGCACGGCGCGGCGGCACTCGTCGTGCGCGGCCCGGTCGAGCGCGACGAGGCGCTGGCCGCGGCGTCGGCGGCCTCGGGGGTGGCCCTGCTCAGCCTGACCCAGGGCGCGTCGTGGTCGCAGCTGACGCAGCTCCTGCGGACACTGCTCACCGAGGGGGACGTCGGCGACGCGGGCGCGGAGTCGCTCGGGGGAGTCCCCAGCGGCGATCTGTTCGCACTGGCCAACGCCGTCGCGACGCTCCTCGACGCGCCGGTCACGATCGAGGACCGCCGCCAGCGCATCCTGGCCTTCTCCGGCCGCCAGGACGAGGCGGACGAGGCGCGCGTCGCCACGATCCTGGCCCGCCGGGTGCCGGACGCCTACCTGCGGATTCTCGAAGGCCGCGGCGTCTTCAGCGAGCTGTACCGCAGCGACCGGCCCGTACACATCGCCCCCGCGGCCCTCGCGGAGGGCGAGACGGCCATTCCGCGGATCGCCGTCGCGGTGCGCGCCGGCGACGAGTTCCTCGGCTCGGTGTGGGCCGCCGTGGAGGAGCCGCTGACCCCCGACCGCGAGCGGGCCTTCCAGGACGCGGCGAAACTCGTCGCGCTGCACCTGCTGCGCCACCGGGCGGGCGCCGACGCGCGGAACCGGCTGCGGGCCGACCTCGTCGGCACGGTCCTCGAAGGCGGCGCGGGGGCGGTGGACGCCCTGCACCGGCTGGGGCTCGTGAAGGCGTCCACGGTGGTGATGGCCATGGGCCTCACCGGAGAGGGGGGCGACCACGCCCGGCTCGCGGCGGAACGCCAGCGGCTGACCAGCGCCCTGGGCATCCACCTCAACGCGGTGCAGCCGCGGTCGGCACTCGCCCTGCTGGGCGATGTGACGTACGCCGTCGTCCCGGTGCCCGCGGACCCGGCGGACGGGGGGGAGCGGGCGGTGCGGATCGCCACCGACTTCGTGGAGCGCGCGGGCAAGCGCTCCCCGGTGGTCATCGGCATCGGGTCGGTGGCGGCCCACCCGTCGGCGCTCGGCCCCTCACGGACCCGGGCGGACCGTGCCCTGCGGGTCCTCATGAGCGAGCCGGGCGGCAGACGGGTGGCGTCGATCGCCGACGTCTCCGTCGACGCGCTCCTGCTGGAGATGCGGGACCTCGCCGCCGCCCGGGGCGATGAGCTGCTCGGCCCGGTGGCCCGGCTGGTGGAGTACGACGCCAGGCACCGGTCACACCTGGTCGAGACGTTGCGCGCCTGGCTGGACGCCTTCGGCGACACCGCCGCCGCGGCGGCGAGCGGGTTCGTCCACCCCAACACCTTCCGCTACCGCGTCCGCCGGGTCGCCGAA
This sequence comes from Streptomyces sp. NPDC050703, assembly GCF_040654435.1. Classification (NCBI taxonomy): domain Bacteria; kingdom Bacillati; phylum Actinomycetota; class Actinomycetes; order Kitasatosporales; family Streptomycetaceae; genus Streptomyces; species Streptomyces sp. NPDC050703. The sequence continues at coordinate 38,761 of NZ_JBFAHX010000048.1, read as the reverse complement.
GTGGCGCGGGTCGACCTCCAGGACCCCTCGGTACGGTTCGCCCTCATGCTGCAACTGCGCCTCATGCAGCCGACGCCGGGTCCGGCCGGGGCATGATACGCCGCGAGCCGATGGCCGAAGAGGCCCCCCTCTGAACCCGGGGAATCCCCGCGGCATGTTTGCATATGCCCATGATCATTAACGCACAGCAAACAGCCGGGCCGCAGACCTACGTCGACCGGGTCCTGGACCACTGGTACCAGGACGAGGACGCCGAGGCGCTCGTCCAGGGCGAGCGGCGGCTGACCCGGGGCCAGGCCCGGAGGCAGCTGTTCCGGCTGGGCCACGCCCTGCGCGGGCAGGGCCTCGAACCCGGCGACGGAGTGGGCCTCTTCCTGGCCAATCGCGTGGAATCCGTCCTCGCGCAGCTCGCGGTCCACCTCATCGGCTGCCGCGTCGTGTTCCTGCCACCGGAGCCGGGCCCCGGCGAACTCGCCGCACTCGTCGAGCAGTCCCGGGCGCGCGCCGTGGTCACCGACCCGCTCTTCGCCGAACGGGCCGCCGACGCGGCCGGCCGCAGCGTCCACACCCCCGCACTGCTCAGCCTCGGGCCCTGCGAGCAGCGGTGCACCGACCTGCTCGCCCTGGCGGCCGAGTGCCCGGAGGAGCGCCCCGAAGGCGTGCCCGCGCCGGGGGAGGACGAGGCCGTCACGGTTCTCTACACCGGTGGCACCCTGGGCCGCCCCAAGCTCGCCGCACACAGCCACCGCCTCTACGACGCCCTGCTCGACCTGGTGCAGGGCGACCCCGACGACGCCAGGCCCGCGGCCTTCCCCGTCACGAGCCCGGGCACCGAGCGGGTGCTCGCCGCCACGCTGCTCACCCACGGCAGCGGCCACCTCATGACGGTGCAGGCACTGGTGACGGGGTCCGTGCTCGTCGTGCTGCCCGAGTTCGAGGCGGGCGCGGCGCTGGAGGTGCTGCGCGAGGAGCGGATCACCGCCACGATGTTCGTACCGCCGATGCTTTACGCGCTCCTCGACCACCCGGAGTGCGTGCCGGGCGCGCTCCCCGCGCTGCGGCGCGTCGTCGTCGGCGGCGCGGCCTCGTCGCCCAGCAGGCTGCGGCAGGCGGTAGACGTCCTCGGACCCGTCATCGGCCAGGGCTACGGGCAGTCCGAAGCACTCGGCATCGCCGCGTTCGCCGCCGAGGACCTCGCCTCGGAGGGAGCCCGGCGGCCCGAGCTGTGGGGCAGCTGCGGCCGCGCGATAGCCGGCACCGAGATCGAGGTCCGCGGCGAGGACGGCGCGGGGGCGCTGCCCGCCAGGCAGGTCGGCGAGGTGTGTGTCCGGGGCAGGACGGTGATGCTCGGCTACTACGAGGACCCCGAACGCACCGCGGAGGCACTGCACGGCGGCTGGCTGCGCACCGGCGACATGGGCTACCTCGACGCCGAGGGCCACCTCTATCTCGTCGACCGGGCCAAGGACATCATCGTCACCGGCAGCACCAGCGACAACGTCTACTCCCGCGTCCTTGAGGACTTCCTCCTGACGCTGCCCGGCGTCCGCAACGCGGCGGCGCTCGGCGTGCCGGACGAGGAGTACGGAGAGGCCGTACAGATCTTCCTGGCCACGGCCCGGGACGCCGACGTCGATCCCGACGCGGTCGGCGCGGCGGTCACCGCCGAACTGGGCGATCTGTACACGCCCCGCAGAACGGTCCTGCTCGACAGCCTGCCGACGACCAAGGTCGGCAAGGTCGACAAGAAGGCGCTGCGCGCCGCGTGGACGGACACGGCCCCGGCCACGCGGTAGGCGGGCAGGCACTCAGCGCCGTGCCAGCGCCAGCAGGCTCAGCCCGAACATCAGGACCCCCAGGGGGAGATGGACGGACGGCACGTGCGCGACGCCGAGCACGACCTGGGCCGAGGCGAGGGCGAGGAAGCCGGACGCGTACCAGATCGGCCGGGGCGAGCCGCCGCCCGGCTTCCACGCCAGCACGGCCGCGAGGACGTACAGCATCGACGCCCCGTACATCACCCGGGCTCCGACGCTGTGCAGTGCCTCACCGTAGGAGGACGTCAGCAGCAGTCCGGCGGAGACCGCCTGGAGGAAGATGGTCAGGGTCTGCAGAGCGACCGCGATGTGCAGGAACGAGAAGCGGTGCTGTGCCGTCGCCTGGGTCGACATGTCGGGGTCCCCTCTTTCCGCCCGGGGGCGGTAGATCGATAAGGTCTCACCTGCCCGACGACACGGGCCCGTGAAAGGTAAGGCGAGGGGGAGGCGGCCGGGGCATGGGGGCTGGGGCGAGTGCCGAGGAGATGGCCGCCGAGCGGCGTCAACTGATCAACATCGCCTACCGGTTGCTCGGCTCGCTGGCCGAGTCCGAGGACGCCGTGCAGGAGGCGTACGCCCGCTGGTACGCGCTGCCGGGGAGCCGGCAGGACGAGATCGCGTCACCCGGCGCCTGGCTGACGACGGTGACCGGCCGCATCTGCCTGGACATGCTCGGCTCGGCGCGTGCCCGGCGCGAACGCTACGTCGGGGCGTGGCTCCCCGACCCGCTGCCCGACCATGCCGAGTGGGGCCATGCCCACGGCACCGACCTAGCCGATCAGATGATCCTGGACGAGTCGGTGACCATGGCCTTCCTCATCGTCCTGGAGTCCATGACGCCTGCCGAGCGCGTGGCGTTCGTCCTGCACGACGTCTTCCGCTACCCCTTCGCCGAGATCGCCGACGTCCTCGACCGGACCCCGGCGGCCTGCAAGCAGCTGGCGGCCTCCGCCCGGCGGCGGGTGCGGGCGGGGAGTGCCCCGGCATCGGCCGCCGGGCAGGCCGGCGCGGTGCGTCACGTGAAGGAGGCGTGGGAGGCCAAGGACATCGCGGCCCTCGTCGACCTCCTCGACCCCGCCGCCGTGATGACGGCGGACGGCGGCGGCATGGTCGGCGCGGCCCTCCGCCCGGTCGAAGGCGGGGCCCGCATCGCCCAGTACATGGTCGCCATCGCCGACAAGGCGCCCGGACTCGAACTCCTGGAACGAACGGTCAACGGCGCGCCCGGCCTGGTGGCACGGCGCGACGGCGTCGTCATGACGGTGGCCTCCTTCGACGTCAGCGACGGCCGCGTCACCCGGGTCTGGGCGGTCCGCAACCCGGAGAAGCTGCGGCTGTGGCCACGCGACGACGCGCGCCGTTGAGCGCTGCGGGCGCGCGCCGCGACCACGTTGCCGGACATCGGCAACGAAGGCCCCCGGACTCTGCCGCCGCCACGACCTGCCTCCCCTCGCGGACCGAGCCATAACCTGACGCCCGGTTCACCGAGGTCTACGGCGGAGGCGGCATGGCGACGATTCTCACGGTCTTCGGGGCGCTGGGAGCAGCGCCGCCGTGACCAGGCGAGCATCGACCGCGCCTCCTGCAACTCCGCCGCCGTGCACAAGGCGCCGCCCACCCGACGTGAGCGCCCCCGGCGGCCTTGACCGCGAGGACCGACCGGCCCGCCCATGAACGACAGAGAAGGTTCCATGCCACAGCCACACCGCCCCCTCCACCGCACCGCTTCCGCCGTTGCCGTCGCTCTCGCGGCCGGTCTTCTCGCCGTCACTCCGGCGCACGCCGCGCCCGCCCCCGCTTCCGGCGGGCAGAACAACGGGCGGAGTGATGTGAACGGGGACGGCTACGGTGACCTCGTCACCGCGTCCGAAGTCGCCGTGGCGGGCGCCTCGGGAGCCGGTGCGATCGTCGTCAACACCGGCTCGTCCAGCGGGATATCGGCCGACCGGTCCGAGATCGTCACTCAGGACTCGCCCGGCGTCCCCGGCGCCTCCGAGGCGAACGACCGCTTCGGGTCGGCCCTCGCGACCGGTGACCTGAACGGCGACGGCTACACCGACATCGTCGCAGGCACCCCGCACGAGAAGGTCGGCGACGACGTGGACGGCGGCACCGTCGCCGTGCTGTGGGGCTCGAAGTCAGGCGTCGACGGAGGAACCACCCTGCCCGATCCCGCCCCCGGCGCCCACGACCTCTTCGGCAACCGTCTCGCCGTCGGCGACTTCGACGGAGACGACCGCCCCGAACTGGCCGTCGGCACCGGCAGCGACGACGTGTGGATCTTCGAGGGGGTCAGCGAATCGGGTGCCGCGGGACACCGCGGTCTGCAGACGGACATCGTCGCGGACAGCTCCGAGTACTACCGCTCCCTCGCGGCCGGGGACTTCGACGGCGACGGCAGGGACGACCTGGTCGTAGGCGGCAGATACGACAAGGACGGCAGCTTCGACGGCGCCACGCTCGTCTACCCGGGCGCCACGACCACGTACACCGCCCTCCCCGACGAGGCGCACACGGCCGCCACGGGCGACTTCGACGGCGACGGCCGCGACGACCTGGTCCTCGGCTCGCCCGACGACAACGCGGTCACCGCGTACACCGGCGGCGCCGAGGGCCTGACGGCGTCCACCCGCCGCACCCTCACCCAGGACAGCCCGGGCGTCCCCGGCACCGACGAGCCCGAGGACGCCTTCGGCGAGGCGGTCGCGGCGGGCGACGTCGACGGCGACGGCTACGACGACGTCGCCGTGGGCGTGGAGTTCGAGACCGTCGGCTCGGTCCCGAACACCGGCGAGGTCGTCGTCCTGCGCGGCTCCGCCGACGGCCTCACCGGCACCGGTTCCCAGGTGGTGCACCAGGGCACCGAAGGCGTCCCGGGCGCGAACGAGCCCTACGACCGCTTCGGGTCCGCCGTCCGCCTCACCGACACCGACCGTGACGGCCACGCCGACCTGGCGGCCGCCGCCCCCATGGAGAACACGAGCAACGGAGCGCTGTGGAGCCTGCGCGGCTCCGCCGACGGCGTGATCTCCTCCCACGCGGTCAGCTTCTCCGCGGCGACCGCCGGCCTCTCCAAGGAGCCGTACACCTACTTCGGCCGGTCCATGCCGACGAGCGCGCACGGCTCCTGACGTCAGCCCTTGACGGGGCCGCCGTTGATGGCGACGCGCCGGCCGTACCGGGCATAGGGGTAGTAGTCGTACGTCGCGTGGTGCTGGACGCAGCGGTTGTCCCAGAAGACCAGGGTGTTCGGCGTCCAGCGGACGCGGCAGTGCAGCACCGGCCGGCTCGCGACGGTGTCGAAGAGCATGGCGAGGACGGCATCGCTCTCCTGGGCGGACAGCTGGGGGATGCGGCTGGTGTACGCCTTGTTGACGTAGAGCAGCCTGCGGTCCGTGACGGGGTGGCGGGCGACCAGCGGGTGCTCGCTCTTCGGGATGACGTAGTCCGGGGGCGGTACGTAGCCCTGGAGGGCCTGGGCCCCGTCGTGGACGGCGGTGAGCGGGTCGAGCAGGGAACGCATGGCCGGGGACAGCATCTCGTAGGCCAGGTGCATGTTGGCGAAGAGGGTGTCGCCGCCGCAGCCCGGCTCCGGGATCTCGGTGATGTACAGCATCGAGCCCAGTGAGGGTTCGGCGTCGGCCGTGCCGTCGGCGTGCCAGCCGTTGCCCGCCACGTTCGCCGCGGCGGACGTCGTGCGGATCTCCAGGACGCACGGGTCGCCCTCGGGCGGCGGCGGGTTCACCGGACGCGGTTCACCGAACGAGGCGGCGAACCGCTTGTGGTCCTCGACCGTGATCGTCTGGTCGCGGAAGACCAGGACGTGGTGGTCGTGGAACGCGGTGGCTATCTCCTCCAGCTGCTCCGCGGACAACTCCTCGGACAGGTCGACGCCGGAGATCTCGGCGCCGAGAACGGGAGTGATCCGTTCGGCCGTGAGCGTCCGGTAGGACCGCGCGGGACGTGTGGTCACCGCTTCCAGTGCTGCGAGTTCGTAGGGCTCCATGACGTCCTTCGCGGTAGGCGTGGCGGGGTGGTGGGCAGCGGCCGACGCGGTTCAGTGCCCGGCGGGCTCCGTCAGCGTGGCCCTGATGGTCTCGGCGACGGTGTGCACATGGGGTGGCGCGACGATGCCGTAGTGGTCGGTGGGCAGGGACCTGCGTACGGCGGAAGGGGGCAGGCAGGCGTCCCACTGCCGCGCCCTCTCCCGGGGATCGCCAGGAGACGGCATGCCGGGTGTGGGCCGGTCGGCCAGCCACAGGTGGGTGGAGGTGGCGGCGAGCGGGCGCACCTCGTGCTCGGCCAGACTGCTCAGGTTCCCCCGGCAGCAGCGGGCCAGCCGCTCGGCGTACGCCTGCGCGTGCCCCGCCGACCGGGCCGATGCCGCGGTGCCGAGTTCGGCGGTGAACACCGCTTCGATGCGGGTCCTGTCGTAGGCGGCGACCAGCGCCTTCGCGTGCGGTGGCGGCGGGTCGACGAGGTGGAGCCCGTCCACGGGACGCCGTGCCGCCTCCGCGAGGGCGGCCATCTCCATCGCCACGCGGGCGCCGAAGGACCAGCCGGCCAGGTGCAGCCGGTGGCCGTCACCGCCGAAGCGCCCCCGCAGCGCGGCGTCGTAGTGACGTGCGCGTTCGGCCAGCGGCCAGGCGGGCGCGTCGGCGTCGCGCAGGGCGGGGTCGGCGATGAGACACACGGTCGGTGCGGGCCCGAGCGCCGCCACCAGCGCCCGGTAGGCGTGGATGTCGCCGCCCACGGGATGCACCAGGCACAGGACGGCGGAGCCGGTCCCTTCCTGCCAGACGTCGAGGGCCACGGGGGACGCGGTGTTCGCAGCGACGGAGAGGGCGGGCCCGGCATGTTCGGTCGGGTCCGTCGGGTCCGCCGGGGAGAGGGCCGTCTCGACGTGCTTGAGGATCTCGGTGAGGCTGACCCGGTGGCTGAAGGAGGCCAGGTCGCAGGTGACCCCGTACTCGTCCTCGATCCGGGCGATCAGATCGAGCAGCGTCAGGGAATCGGCGCCCAGGTCGTACAGCGAGTCGTGCGGGTCGAGGCCGTCCACGCCGAGGAGGTCCTGGAGTACGCGGGTCAGGGACCCGGTCCGGTCCACCGCGCTGCCCGAGGCCGCCGAACCCGCCGCGTCGAGCGCCGCCGCGCCGCCCACGGTGGCCGTCTCCGGTTCCGCACGGCCTTCGGCGGCGGGCGCGTAGAAGACGTGGGACGCGTCGAGGTCGGTCGTGGAGACGAGGAGCTGCGGCAGGCGCAAGGACAGGGCGTGGGCGAAGATCCGCTTGCCCTCCTCGGCCGTCAGGCCGACCGCGAGGTGCGCCCGGTGGCGGCTGTCCGGGTTCGGGACCCGGGTCGCCATCCCGGTGTCGCGCCAGATGTCCCAGCCGATGCCGACCCGGGTGGTCGTCTCGTTCTCGTCGGCGCGGTGGTGGGCGAAGCCGTCGAGCAGGCTCGCGCCGGCGGCGTAGTCGCTCTGGCCGATCCCGCCGAGCAGCGCGGACATGGACGAGCAGTAGACGGCGAGCTCCGGGCGGTGGACCCGGATCAGGTGCTCCACGACGAGTGCGCCGTTCTCCCTGGCCGCGGCGGCGTCGCGCATCGCCGTGGCGTCGCGGCGGACGAGCAGCCCGCCGAAACCGATCCCGGCCGCGTGCACCACGCTGTCGAGGCGCGAGGTGTGACCGGCGACGGCAGCCGCCACCTCGTCGGCGGGCGAGGCCGCGAGATCCGCGGCGACGAGGCCGACGCGGTCGGCCCAGCGGGTCAGTCCGGCGGGCAGGCGCGGAGTCCGCGACAGGAGCAGGACCCGCCCCTCCGTGTGTTCGAGGAGCCAGGCGGCGACGGCACCGCCGATGCCGCCCGTGCCGCCCAGCACCAGGTGGACCGCGTCGGCCCCCGCCGGTACGGCGGCCCCCGGGGCCTCCGCGCCGGATGGTCCGGGCACGGCCGTGGTGCCCGGCTGCCACCAGAACCCCTGGCGGAGGGCGAGCTGCCGGGGCACCGGCGCGGCCTCGGGGTCCCGGGCGGCGCGACGGGCCTCGGCGAGGGCCGAGGCGACATGACCCGCCCAGCGGGCGAGGTCACCGTCGGGAAGGTCCAGCCAGTGCCCCTCCAGGGCGCCTTCCTGCGGGCCCACCACGACGGGACCGGCGAGGAGCGCCAGTTCGGGGCGGTGGACCGGCCCGGCCACGGGCCGGGCGCCGTGCGAGAGCCACCACACGCGCGGGGAGCCGGCCCGTCCTGACCACGCCTTCGCCAGCGCGGCGGCGGTGTCGAGGCAGGCGTGCCGGGCGCGCTCCAGCGTCGCGGGACCGACCGGCCCCGTCACCTCCAGCGGCAGCGCGTGCACCCACTCCACCGCGGCCGGGCTGTCGGCGACGCCGTCCGCCGCGAGTGCGTCGAGCAGCGGGCGCAGGGACGCCGGATCGGCCGGATCGGCCTCGAAGACGTCGGCCCCCCGGCGGGCGAAGGACTCGGCGGGGCGCACCCGCACCACGCGCGCCGCGAGGTGCGCGAAGGGCGTGAACGCCGCCTCCGGCACCGCCTCGGAGGCCACCACGACCACGACGGCGGCCCGGCCCTCGTCCGCGGCGGCTCGCACGGGCGCGGCGTGGCGCAGCCGAACCCAGTGCGGCTGGTGCAGCCACCGCGACCGCGGCAACCGGCCGGGCACACCGGCAGCACCCCCGCCCGCCCTCTCGAAGTCGTACTCCGCGAGCGCGAACGACGGCGGCGGGAAGTCCCACGGCGCCGCGGCGGGACCACTCGCCCAGATGACCGGCCGTCCGGCGGCCCACTCCTCCGCCAGGTCGTCAGCCGTGCGCCCGGCCGCGTCGACCGGCGCCGCGTCCACGGCCGCGGTGCCGTACGGCACCGTCCCCGCCGCCACCGCGCGCAGCCAGCGCACGGCGGAGGCGGCGTCCGTGACGGCTGCCGCCGCCCGCAGGCGGCGGGCCGGACGCCCGGCCTGCAGATGGCGCAGCACGGACTCGAAGCGTTCGGGGCGCAGGTCGAGGTAGTCGGCGACGCGCCCGGCGTCCAGGGCGAGGGCCCGAGCGCCGGAGGCCGAGAGCACCAGACACGCGGGCGTCGCACCGCTGGCGGCACGCCTGCCCTCATCAGCGGCGTCTTCGCTCGGGGTGTCCTCGTACGGGGTGTCCGCACCGCCCTTCTCCACGATGACGTGGGCGTTGGTGCCGCCGATGCCGAAGCTGCTGACCGCGGCCACCCGCTCGCGCCCTTCGGGCCAGGGCGTGGCGCGCGTCGGTATGTAGAAGGGGGTGGGGTCCGGGTCGATCTCCGGGTTGAGGGCACGGAAGTTGATGTTCGGCGGCACGGTGGCGTGGTGCAGGGCGAGGACGGCGCGTACGAGGCCCACCACACCGGCGGCCGCCCCCATGTGACCGAGCTGGCTCTTGACGGAGCTGAGGGCGCAGCGGCCCGGCCGGTCCACGTCGAACGCCTGCCGCAGCGCGCTCACCTCGATCGGGTCGCCGAGGCGGGTGCCGGTCCCGTGCGCCTCGACGTAGCCGAGGTCGGCGCCGGTCCTTCCGGCGCGGGCCAGGGCGGCCCTGATCACCTCGCGCTGCCCGGCCAGGGACGGCGCGGTGTACGTCATCTTGGCCGCGCCGTCGTTGTTGACGGCGGAGCCCGTGAGCACCGCGTACACCGTGTCGCCGTCCCGCCGCGCCTGCCGCAGGGGCTTGAGGACCACGACGCCGACCCCGCTCGCGCCGACCGTGCCGCTCGCGTCGTCGCTGAAGGGGCGGCAGTCGCCGTCGGCGGAGAAGATGTGCTGCGGGCGGTAGCGGTAGCCGCCGGTGAGGCCGGGGTCGGCGAGGACCCCCGCGGCGAGCATCACGTCGGCCTCGCCCTGCCGGAGCAGGCCGGCCGCGAGGTGGACGCCGACCAGGGAACTGGAGCACGCCGTCTGGGCGTTGAAGGCGGGACCCGTCAGCCCCAGGTGGTAGGCCGCCTTGGTGGCCAGGAAGTCCTTCTCGTGGTGCAGGGCGAGCTGGAAGCCGTCGGGCAGCCGGGCGGGGTCCGCCTCGCGCAGCAGGGACTGGAAGTAGGTGTTCTCCCCGGCACCGGCCACCAGGCCCACGCAGGTGTCCGAGGTGTCCGCGATGCCGGCGTGTGCCAGGGCCTGTACGCAGGCCATCAGCAGATGGCGCTGCTGCGGGTCCATGAGGCGGGCCTCATGGGGGCTGATGCCGAAGTGGCCCGGATCGAAGTCGAGCAGCCCGTCGAGGGTGCTGTGGGCGCCGACGACGCCCTCCGGGGCGTCGACACGGCGGATGCCGGTGCCGCCCGAGACCACCAGGTCCCAGAAGGCGGCCAGGTCGGGGGCGCCGGGCACCCGGACCGCCATGCCGATGACGGCGATCGGTTCACCCGGCTCGGGACGGCGGTCGGCGGGGCCGGCGGCCCGCGGGCGCGGCGCGGGATCGTCCGCGGCGGCCAGGTGGTGGGCCAGGGCGCGGACGGTCACGTGCTCGAACAGATCCGCGATGCTGAAGCGCAGGCCGAGTTCCGTGGTGCAGCGCAGGTGGAAGCGCATCAAGGTAAGGCTGGAGGCGCCCGCGTCGAAGAAGGTCTGCTCCGGTGCGATCACCGATCCGGTGACGGCTTCGAAGGCGGCGGTGAGGCGTTCCTCGGCGACGGAGAGGCCGGTGCGGGTGGCCGGCGAACGCCGTATCTCCTCGCCGGGCGCCCGCAGCGCCGCCGTGCGGTCCAGCTTCCCGCTGGGGGTGCGCGGCAGCGTCCGCAGCCGCCGGAAGCGGTCCACACGTACGTAGGAGGGCAGCAGCGCGGCGAGATGGGCGGCCAGGCCGTCGGCGGACGGGGTCTCGCCCCGGAACTCCAGGCAGGCCGCCAGGCCGTCACCGTCCCGTGCCACGACGGCGTTGACCACCTCGGGATGGCGCAGCAGGGCCGCCTCGACGGAACCGAGTTCGAGGCGGTGCCCGCTGAACTTGATCTGCTGGTCGTCGCGGCCCGCGTAGTGCAGCGCACCCTCGCTGTCGAAGAAGGCCCGGTCACCGCTGCGGTAGAACAGCCCCTCCCCGGGCACCTCCACGAAGCGGGTGGCGTCGAGATCGGGTTCGTCGAGATAGCAGCGCGTGGTCATCGTGCCGCCGATGAGCAGCTCGCCGGTGCACCCGGGCGGGACCGGGTCGCCCGACGCGTCCACCACGCGCAGGTCGGCGCCGGCCACCGGACGCCCGACGGCGGGCCGCTCGGGCCACCGATACGGGTCACCCGTCAGGCACAGGGCGCTGACCACATGCGTCTCGGTCGGCCCGTAGTGGTTGAACAGCCGGGCACCCGGCAGGCCAGAGAACCAGCGGCGGATGGCGTCGGTGCACACCAACTGCTCGCCCGCGGTGACCACGTCGCGCAGCCGCGAGGGGAACCTGCCGAGCCGCACCCCGTACTCGGCGAGCAGGTGCAGCGCCACGTACGGCATGAAGATCCGCTCGGTGCCCGCCGCCTCCAGCCGTTCGAGCAGCCCGGGGACGTCCTGGCGCCACCCGGGGCGGATGAGCTGGAGCGTGCCGCCGCCGCACAGCGTCGCGAAGACCTCCTGGAACGACACGTCGAACGACAGCATCGAGAACTGCTGGGTGGCCGCGGGGGCGCCGAGACCACCGGGACCGGACTGCCACTGGATCAGGTCGCACAGTGTGCGGTCGGAGATCTGCACACCCTTGGGCACACCGGTGGAGCCGGAGGTGAACAAGGTGTACAGCGGCCGGGCACCGTCGTGGACGCGTCCCCCGTACGAGGCGGGCGCGCCACCTGCCGATCGCCGCCCCGCGCCCGACAGGGCCACGGGATGACGCGCCACGCCCGGCGGGCACAGCGCGTCCAGCGCAGGAGCGCCGTCGGGCGGGACCAGCACGCACAGCGGGTCGACGCGCTCCAGGACGCGCCGCAGCACCTCGTCCGGGTAGGAGGGGTCGAGGGGAACGGCGGTGATGTTCAGGCGGGCCAGCGCCAGCAGGGCCACCACGTGCTCGACGGACGGCTCCAGGTACAGGGCGGCCCGGCAGGGACTCCCGTCCGCCGGAACCACGTACCCCGTGGCCAGCTCGGCGGCGAGGCCATCGGCCAGGGCGTCCAGCGACGCGTAGCCGAACGTGTCGCCGTCCGCCGTGAGGACGGCGGGCGCGTCCGGCGTACGGGCGACCTGTCGGGCGAAGCCCTCGGCGATCGTGGTGAAACCGGCGCGGGGCTCGGGACCCCGTCCATGGGCGGGCAGGGAACGCCGGTAGGGCGCGACCAGTTCCCGCGCGGTGGAGCGCTCCGCGGAGGCGAGCGCGTCCACGCCGCGCCGGAAGAGTCCTGCCATCGCCTCGACCGCCTCTGCGGTGAAGCGGTCATCGGCGTACTCCCACAGCACGTCGAGCCCTTCGGCCCGCTCGATCACGGAGACCGTCAGCGGGCACTTGGCCTCCGGTGCCGCCCACCACAGGGGCCGCCCGTCGCAGCCCGGCAGGCGCAGCGCGTCGAAGTCGGTGTTCTCCAGGACGAACAGCACATCGAACGGGGTGCCGTCCCCGACGGCCTCCCAGCCCGTCAGTACGTCGGTGAGGGCCACGTCCTGGTGCCGCAGCACCCGCGCCGTGTCGGCCGCGACCCGGGCGAGCTGAGCACGCAGTTCCGCACCCGGCACCACGGTCACGGGCAGCAGCACGGTGTTGGCCCACATGCCCACGCTGTCCTCGAACTCGCGCACGGGACGGTTGGCGACAGGGGCCGCGATACGGGGGCTGACCAGGCCCGTCACGCCGTACAGACTCCAGGCGAACACGCCGAGCAGCACCTGGAAACGAGTGAGCCCCAGCTCGGCGCAGACCCGGTCCACCGCCGACCGGCCCACCGCGTCGAGAGAGGTGTGCAGCAGCCGCGCCCGGGGAGCCCGCTGCGAACTCGTGGCCGGCAGCGGCTCCTGGAACCCGGTCGAGCCCTGGTAGTACGCCAACAGCTCGTCGCGCTGCGCCCCGTAGGCCGCCGTCGCGAACCAGTCGCTCTGCCACGCCGCGAGGTCCAGCGGATCGGGCGTCGGCGCCGGTACGAGTCCCGCATCGGTGCCGGCACCGGAGGTCTCGGCGGCGTAGGCGGCCGAGAGGTCGCGCAGCAGGACACTCAGCGACCAGCCGTCGACGGCGATGTGGTGCAGGTGCAGCAGCAGCGTCCCGCCCTCGGCCTCCGGCAGCCAGCAGGCCCGCAGCATACGGGGAACGGCGAGGTCGAACGGCTCGGCGAAGAAGGCATCGGCGAACGCACGCGCCCCCGCCTCGTCCCCCACGCGCCCTGCCTCGGCCTCGCACCAGGGGTCGTAGACCTCGCCCACGGTCTGGCGAAGCCCCTCCGGACCGGTGCCGAAACCGGTCCGCAGCGCCACATGGCGCTCCACCAGGGACCGCAGCGCGTGGCGCAGGGCGGCGACATCGACAGGACCGTCCACGCGGAAGGCCTGATGGACGGAGTACGCCCGGGAGCCGGGCAGCCTGCGCTGCAACAGCCACAGCCGCTGCTGCTCACTGGTGGCGGGCGCCGAACGGGCCCCGGCGACGACCGGCACCGGACAGGCGGCCCGCCCACCGGTACCGGCCGCGGCGACGGCACGCGCGACGCCCGCCAGATCACCGCGCAGGACCTCCGCGGGAGACACGTCGACACCCCACCGCCGCCGCACCGCGAAACAGAGCCGCAGCGCCTTCAACGAGTCCCCTCCGCTCGCGATCCACCGGTCACCGAGGCCGAGCCCGGTCGCACCCAGGACCTCCTCGGCCAGATCGAGGACCTCACGCTCCCTCCCCGTCACGGCGGCCCCGGCGGAGGCGGACGGGCGCCAGGGCCGGCCGGCCCGCCGAAGCAGCGCCGACTGGTCGACCTTGCCGTTGGCGTTGAGCGGCAACTCCTCGACGCGGTGGATGCGGTGCGGGCGCATGTAGCCGGGCAGGCGGGCGCCCAGATGGCGGTCGAACTCCTCGTACGACAGCTCCTGGCGCGTGACGACGAACGCCAGCAGTTCGTTGGGTCCGGCCTGGTCGAAGCGGTGCGTGCACACGTACGCCTGGCGGACGGCCGGGTGCGTGAGGACCTGCCGCTCCACCTCGCCGGGCTCGATCCGGAAGCCGCGCACCTTGACCTGGCGGTCGGTGCGTCCGACGTACTCCACCCGCCCCTGGTCGTCGGCCCGCACCAGGTCACCGGTGCGGTAGTGGCGCTCCCGGCCGCCGTCGAGCCAGGCCGGCCGCACGAAGCGCCGCTCGGTCTCCTCGGGCAGGTTGCGATAGGCGCGGGCGAGACCGGCGCCGCTCAGCAGGAGCTCGGCGACCTCACCCGGGGCGGCGACCCGCTCCTGACCCGGCACGACCAGAACGGCACCGGTCAGCGGCAGCGGACGGCCGATCGGCACCACATCACCACTGAAGTCACGCGGGATGGGGTGGCACAGGGCGAAGGTCGTGGACTCCGTCGGCCCGTAGACGTTGAACAGGCGGGTACGGCTCCCGGCGTTGTCCCGGTACCAGCGGCGCATGATGGCGGCGTTGAGCTGTTCGCCGCCCACCAGCACCTGCTCGGCCGCGGCGAAACAGTCGGGCACGGCCGTGACCACCGCGTTGAACAGGGCGGTCGTGACGAAGCAGGTGTCCACACGCTCGCGCCGCAGCGCCGCCGCGAGCCGCTCGGGCGTCTGCGCGTCCTCGTCACCGAGCACCACGCAGCAGCCGCCGGTCACCAGGGGCGTCCACACCTCGAAGCTCAGCGCGTCGAACGCCGGGTTGGCGAGGCAGGCGTAGCGCATACCGGCCTCGACGCGCAGGTAACCGGGGCGCGCCAACCGCATGATCCCGGCGTCGCACACCTCGACGCCCTTGGGCCGCCCGGTCGTTCCGGAGGTGTAGAAGACGAAGGACACCTGATCGGCGGGGAGCGGGCCCGGCGCCGTCTCGACGCGCGGGGGCCCGGTCCGCGGGGCCGCGGCTTCCGGTGGCCCGGCGAGCAGGGTGTCCACGGCGAGCGGCACCACGCCTTGAGGCAGCCCGGTGGCGATGTCGGCCCTCGCGTGGACGAGGGTGGTCGCTCCGGAGTCCGTGAGGATGAAGCGGCGGCGCTCCGCGGGGCTCTGGGTGTCCACGGGCACCACCGTGGCTCCCAGCCGCAGGACGCCCAGCATCACGCAGACCAGCCGCCAGGAGCGCGGCAGCGCCACCGCGACGGCCTCCCCGGGCGCCACGCCCCGGCCGCTCAGCGCCTCCGCCACGGCGGCGGCAGCGGTGTCGAGTTCCGCGTAGGCGAGCCGGACGTCACCGTCGACGACCGCTTCGGCGTCCGGTGTCCGCAGGGCCTGGCGGTGCACCGCGAGGGCGAGGCCGCCAGGCGCATCGGTGGGCGGGGCCGCGTCGGCGGGGGTGTTCTCGATGTGCGGTTCCATCACGCCTCCGACGTGCCGAGAAGGGCCGAACGCTCAGCGGCGCCGGCAGCAGGACCGGCCCCCAACCGTTCGAGCTCGCCGGTGAGAACGGAGGCGACACGCGGCAGCTCGTCGCTCTCCAACATGTCCCAGTGGCCACAGGCGACCGGCACGACCTCGAACGCCCCACTGACCCGGCGCTCCCAGAACGCCCGCAGCCCGGCGCCGTCGTCGTCCTCCTCCACGTCCGTCGCCTGCATCAGCACGACACGGGCGGGCGACACGGGCACCACGTAGTCACGAGCCGTCTCGCGGTGGTGGTTGTACACGGTGAGGTACCGGGCCACCTGGGCGTCGTCGATGCCCGGGTACATGCCGTTGAAGCGGACGAGCTTGTCCCGGAACTCCGCCATGCCCACCGGAGTGATCGCGGCGCGCTGCTCCTCGCCCTCCGCGCCATGGGTGTCCAGCAGGACCACGCTGACCCTCTCGTGCCCGGCAGCCACCAGCAGCCGGCCCATCTCGTACGCGATGAGACCGCCGTAGGACAGCCCGCACAGCACCAGTGCCTCGTCCGGGCGGGGAGCGATCAGCCGCAGATACGCGGCGGCCATCGCCTCCACGCCGGGCAGCACCGGCTCCCCGGGGTTGATTCCGGGGGCCTGCAGCCCCACGACGCCGACGTCGTCGGCGAGCGCCGTGGACAGCTGCAGGTAGCAGAACGCGGTACCGCCCGCGGGGTGGACGCACACCACGCGCTGCCGGCCGGTCCCGGCGCGGAACTCCACGAGACTGCTGTGCTCGACGCCTCGCGCGGGTCCGCCCTGCGTGTGCTCGGCGCCCGGCGAGGCTTCGGCACCGCGGGAGGTTCCGGCACCGCGCACCCGCTCGGCGAGCGCCTCGATGGTGGGATGCAGCATGACGTCCCGGACCGGCAATGTCACACCCAGCTCCTCCTGTACGGCGGACGCCATCTTGATCGCGGAGATCGACGTGCCGCCCAGCTCGAAGAAGTTGTCGCCGATGCCCACCTCCGGGTGCAGCAGCACACGCCGCCAGATCCGGTAGAGCGCCATCTCGACGTGGTCGCGGGGCGCGGCCGTGTTGACCCGTCCGGCGCGGGCCCCCGCCGCGGCGCCGAGCACGGCCGCACGGTCGACCTTGCCGCTGCGATTCAACGGCAGCCGCGCGAACTCGGCCACCACGGCCGGGATCATGTAGTCGGGCAGGCGGTCCTTGAGGGCCGCCCGCCACTCGTACGGTGTCCGCGCCGCCTCGGCGTCACAGCCCACTCCGGCGACGAGCTGCGGCCCACCGGGCGCGTCGCGGTCGGCCAGGGCCACGGCTTCCCGCACCCCCGGCACCGCGAGCAGCGCCGCCTCGACCTCGCCGGGCTCTATGCGGAAACCCCGCAGCTTGAGCTGGTCGTCGCGGCGGCCCACGTACTCGGCGTTGCCGTCCGGCAGCCAGCGCGCCAGGTCACCGGTGCGGTAGACGCGCCCGCCGGGCTGGAACGGGTCCGGGAGAAAGCGTTCGTCGGTGAGGTCCGGCCGGTTGAGGTACCCGCGGGCCAGACCCGCCCCACCGAGGTAGACCTCGCCGGAGACGCCCACGGGCACCGGGCGCATGCGCTCGTCGAGCAGATACAGGCGGGTGCCGCGCAGCGGCCTTCCGATGGGGCAGGACCGCTCGGCGGGGCGCGGGTCGGTGTAGGCGACGGAGTACAGCGTCGCCTCCGTGGGACCGTACCCGAAGCAGACGCGCAGTCCGGGCAGCGCCTCACGCATCCGGTGCAGCGCGCCCTCCGGCAGCGACTCCACTCCCGTCAGGAGTTGGCGCAGACTCAGCCCCGCGAGCCGCGCGGCCGGGTCCTCGTCGATCCACAGGACGAACGACGGCGGCAGGAACGCCTGCGTCACCCGGTGCTCACGCAGCCAGCCCATCAGCGCCCCGGGGTCGCCCCGCAGCTCATCGGGAACCACATGGAGCACCGCGCCGGTGGTCAACGGCATCAGCAGTTCGTGCACCGACGCGTCGAAGCCGATGCTCGACCAGGCCGACGCCGCCTCGCCCGGCGCGTCGCCCATCAGCTCACGCCAGTGCTCGAAGAGGTTGACGACACTGCCGTGCGTCACCGCCACGCCCTTGGGACGGCCGGTCGATCCCGAGGTGTAGATGACGTACGCCAGTCGCGCCTCGTCGGCTTCGATACCGGGCGCATCGTCACGGGCACCCTCGGCCTCCACCTTCGCGAGGTCCTCCCACGTCTGCGGTACGTCGCCCGCGGGGTCGGCCCGGTCGGTGAGTACGAGAGCCGGTACGGCGTCACCCACCATGGCGGCGAGCCGTTCGGAGGGCTGCTCGGGGTCGAGCGGCAGGTAGGCGGCCCCGGCCTTGAGGATGCCGAGCACACCCACGACGAGGTCGACCGTACGCCCGGCGTGCAGGCCCACGACGTCATCGGGCAGGACACCACGGGCGATCAGCGCGTGGGCGAGCCGGTTGGCGCGGCGGTCCAGCGTCACATAGTCCAGCGAGGAGCCCCCGGCGACGACCGCCGCCCGCGTCGGCCGCTCCCGCACCCGCGCCGCGAACCGCTCAAGCAGCCCCGGCACCGGCGACGCGTCGCGCACCTCCGGTACGGGCCCGATGCTGTAGGCCGCGACAAGGGCCCGCTGCTCGTCCTCGTCCAGCAGCGTCAGGTCGGCGATCCCGGCTTCCGGCCGCTCGGCCATCAGACGAAGCACGCGCAGAAACTGGCGTACGTACCGTTCGACCGTCGCACGGTCGAAGAGCGCCACCGCGTAGTCGATCTCACCGGTGAGGCGTGCGCCCTCGTCGGCCAGCGCCAGGACCAGGTCGAACTTGGCCGGGACGTGGGCGGCGTCCTCCCGCAACTCCACCTGGAGACCGGGCAGGTCGAGTTCCTGCCGCATGGAGGGGACCCAGGCGAACATGGTCTGGAAGAGCGCCGTATAGGCGGGGCTCCGCGGCGGGTTGACCAGCTCCACGACGCGCTCGAAGGGCAGGTCGACGTGTGTGAGGGCGTCACGGATGCGCTGGTTCACGCGGCGCAGCGCGTCGCTGACGGTGGGGGAGTCGGAGAGGTCCGCGCGCAGGGCCAGAGTGTTGACGAAGAAGCCGATCAGGGACTCGACGTCACCGCGACGGCGGTTGGACGTCGGGGCGCCGACAACGATGTCGTCTTGGCCTGAGAGCAGGGAGAGCAGTACCGACCAACCGGTCAGAACCGTCGCGTACAGCGAGACCCCGTTGCGCTCGGCCACCTCACGCAGGGCCCGCGTCAGTTCCTCGTCGACGACGACTGGCACCCGGGCGCCACGGAAGTCCTGCTGGGGCGGACGGGGCCGATCGGTCGGCAGGGACAGCACGGCCGGGGCATCGGCCAACGCGGCGGTCCAGTACTCGGCGTGTCCAGCGGGCTCCGCCCCCGACATCCACTCCCACTGCCAACGCGCGTAGTCGCTGTACTGCCAGGTCAGTTCGGGGAGCGAGGCGTCCTCTCCCCGCTGAAGCGCCGTATACACCAACCCCAGTTCGCGCAGCAGCAGAGAACGGGACCAGCCGTCGAAGACGATGTGATGGGCGACCAGAATCAGTACGTGGTGGTCCACCGCGAGCGCCACGAGGCACCCGCGCACCATCGGCTCCTCCCCGAGACGGAACGGAGCGCCTTCCACCTCCCGCCGTATCGCCGCCAGTCGATCGGCCGCGTCCGGCTCGCCGCTCAGATCCTCACAGGCAATCGGAAAGCCATCGCCGGGCGGGTCGACGACCTGCATCGCCGAACCATCCGTCGGCACCAGCCGGGTACGCAGCGCCTCGTGCCTGTCCGCGAGCAGATGCAGCGCTCGAACGAGCAACTCCCGGTCCAACGGCCCCCGCAGATCGAAGGGCATGGCCTCGTTGTAAGCAGCGCTGGCGTCACCATCCATACGTGCCAGAACCCACAACCGCTCTTGCCCCAGCGACAGGGGAGCGAAGGGTATTTCCTCATGGGGGGAGGGCTGAGGTGTTGCGGCGTTGCGGGGGGAGGACACGTATTACCCTTCACAAGAATAAACGCCAGGCCGTACGCAGTGATGGGCGTACGCAAGGTTGTACATGTGCTGAAACTCTGAACTCTGCGTTCTCCCTCTGAGTTCGGTGCGGGAAGTGTGGAACGCCGGGAGGGAAAGGGGCCGAGGTCACCGGATTTCGGAAATACTCAATGGTCCGCGCATCGCGCCATCGCGCGCTATCTGGGGCTTTGTTGCAGAATATTTCTTTGAGTTTCTTTCTGATCATATTAATGACATGCAGTCAGCTTGAAGGTCAATGGTGATCTACGCCACACCGAAATGAGAGTGCGGCGATATCGGGTATTCGGGGCATCGGGGCAGGGCGTGGGGCAAGCCTTGGCTTGCCCCGGCAGCGGTCAGCTCGACGGTGGGACAGGGTGGGAAGCGTCGGCGGCAACGGGGCTCGTGAGGCCGGGCGCGGAGGCGGGAGCTGTTGCGGCGATGCTATGTATGCCGCCGGATGCGGGGAGAACCACCTCGGATGCGGGCACGGCGACGGGGCTGGCGATCGCGGCGGCGATGGCGAGGATGGCGAGGGCGCGTAGGGTCGACTTGGGCACGGTGAGGCTCCAGTTTCTGCGGATGAGAGACGCGGTCGCGTGAGGGCGTCTGAGGTGCGTGAGGCCCTGGACCCGATCGTCGCAACCGGTCGGACGCCCCGGAATCATCCGCAGGTCGGGGGCGCATCCGCCGAGCGGGGGAGCCGCCGGACCGGGATCGAGGCCGGGCTGGTCCACCGTAACCGAAAGGCGGCTCGCGGTAATCGGAGGACGGCTCGCGCGGTGAGCGCACTGCGAGGAACGACTGGTATTACTGGTGTATGCAGGAAGATACCGCGCGGTCCGCGATCGACACGTTCCTCTCCGCGTTCAACGCCTTGGACGACAGCTATGTGACGCCGCTGCTGTCCCAGTCGCTGACCTCGGACGTCATCTTCTGGGGGCCGTTGGGCCGCAGCGAGGGGATCGAGGCGGTCGAGCGGTTCGTGCTGGACATCCGGCGCCACCCGGCGGGGATCGGCACGATGGTCCGTGCCTCAGGGGTGGACATGCCCGACGAGTGGGCCCGCTACCAATGGGTCTTCACCACGCCGGACGGCGGCCCCCGCCTGACGGGAACGGATGTCGTCCACTTCCGGCGGAGCCTCATCGACCAAGTCATCGTGTTCGCGGGCGACATCGAGCCGTCCGCCTCCTGAGCCCCTGCGCCCGCTCACCACAGGTATGGCCCACTGGCGTCCACGGTTATGCCAATTTCTGCGCCCATCCCCATGAGGGTGGTGTCTCCCGTGGGAAGTCCCACTGTGATACGCATCCCGCCGTCGGGGCGTGGAGTGAGAGTGAGTATTCCCTCGTGAGCCTCGGTGATGGTCTTGACGATCGCCAGGCCGAGGCCGACGCCCGCATGGTCGGCGTGTATGCGCTCGGTGCCGCGCTGGAATGGTTCGGTGAGCGCGGAGACCAGCTCCGGCGCGAGCTTCTCCCCGGTGTTCTCGACAGTGAGCATCACGGCATGGGGATGGACGCTGCTATTGATCCAGACGGTGCCTTTCTCGGGCAAGTTATGGACGATGGCGTTGTGCACGAGGTTGGTGATGAGTTGCAGCAGGAGTGCTTGCGAGCCGGTCGTGGGAGTGATGTCACCGGAGGTCACCAGGGTGACGCCGTGCTTTTCCGCGAGGGGCAGGAGCGTTTCGATCGTCTCTTCCACGAGGAGTGACAGGTCGACAGGCTCTCGTATGAAGGCTCCTTGGTTGGCACGGCTGAGCAGAAGCAGTGCTTCGGTGAGGTTGATCGCACGGGTGTTGACGGCGTGCAGGCGCTCGATGAGTTCACCGGTGTCGTGGTCCGGATCGGTGCGGGCCACGTCGAGCAGCGCTTTCGAAATGGCCAGCGGAGTGCGTAACTCGTGTGAGGCGTTGGCCGCGAATCTCTTCTGCTCGGCCATGTACGCTTCAAGCCGTGCCAGCATCATGTCGAAGGCGTCGGCGAGATCGCGGAACTCGTCCTTGCGTCCGGGCAGTTGGGTCCGGTGGGAGAGGGACCCATTGGTGGCCATGCGTGTGGCATTGGTGATCTGGCTCAGGGGGGCGAGCATGCGGCCGGCGAGGAACCATCCTCCCAGGAGGCCGAACACCAACAGGAAGACCATGACCGCGGCTGCCGCCGGCGCGAAGGTGTGTACGAGGAGCTGGCGATTGGGATTCTCGTAGAGCATTCGGCGGTCCCAGTCGTCGGGCACGTATTTCAGCAGGAACACCCATACGGCGGTGAGCAGCAGGGCCCCGGCGAGCATGACGAATCCGGCATAGCTGAGGGTGAGTTTGAGCCGAACGCTCATCCCCGGTGCTCTATCCATGCTCGACCCCTCCCTGCTCGGCCTTGCCCTGCTCGGCCCCGCTGAATTCGACCCCTCCTTGGTCGGCCCCGCAAGGCTCGATCCCTTCGCGTCCGGCCTGCGGTTGCGTGTCGATGCGGTAGCCCACGCCCGGCACGGTGGCGATGATCCATGGCTCGCCGAGACGCTTGCGCAGAGCTGAGACGGTGATGCGCACGGCGTTGGTGAACGGGTCGGCGTTCTCGTCCCACGCGCGTTCCAGAAGACGCTCGGCGCTGACGACACCGCCTTCGGCAGCGACGAGGACTTCGAGCACGGCGAACTGCTTCCTCGTCAACGCCACATAACGGCCGTCACGGTAGACCTCTCTGCGGAAGGGGTCCAGCCGAAGTCCCGAGATCTCCCGCACGGGCGGCCTGCTGTGGGCACGTCTGCGGTCGAGCGCTCGCAGCCTCAGTGCCAGTTCTCGGAGCTCGAAGGGCTTTGTGAGGTAGTCGTCGGCGCCCAGCTCGAACCCGGAGGCCTTGTCGTCGAGACGGTCGGCCGCGGTGAGCATGAGGATCGGCATGCCGCTGCCGGAGGCGACGATGCGTTTGGCGATCTCGTCACCGGACGGCCCGGGAATGTCCCGGTCGAGGACGGCGATGTCGTAGGCGTTGACGCCCAGCAGTTCCAGAGCGATGTCACCGTCGCCCGCTATGTCGGCCGCGATGGCCTCAAGGCGTAGGCCATCGCGGATTGCTTCTGCCAGATAAGGTTCGTCCTCGACGATCAACACGCGCATGCTTCGATGCTACGAGCCGGTGCATATCGTCGGCGTATCGAAAACCACATACGTGCCGGCAACGCCGCGCTGCGTTGACTGGCGGCATGAATCAAACACCACCGTCATCAACACGCACGATGCTCCGCCGGAATCACCGGCTCCCTGTCATCGGCGCGACAATCGTCATCGCAGCGTTGATCGCAGCCCTGGGATATCAGTGGCAAAACTCCCCGGGCTCCTCCCACCTCTCACACTCCTCGCACTCGTCACGCTCAGCAGGCTCTCCGCACTCGTCAGGCTCTTCGGCCGCACCGCCCGGGAAGACCTCGTCGGTCGCACCGCCCTCGAAAGTCCCCTCTGGCCCCTCTGTCCCATCGCCGAACGCGCATCGCGGGGAGCGGCGTGACGCGTCCGGGGAGGCCGCAGGTGCCGTTCCCGACGGCGTGACGGTCCTCGACGACGAGATACCGGCCGTGGTCAAACTCGATCCGGATTTGCTCAAGGCTCTCCGCCGGGCCGCGACGGACGCCGCGGAGAGCGGAGCCGATTTCCGCGTCAACAGCGGCTGGCGTTCCGAGGGGTATCAGGATCAGCTTTTCCGCGAGGCGGTCTCCAAGTACGGGTCTGAGGACCAGGCCGCCCGCTGGGTGGCCACCGCGGCGACATCACCGCACGTTTCGGGGGACGCGGTCGACCTCGGACCTGCGGACGCGACGGCGTGGTTGTCCGAGCACGGTGTCGAGTACGGACTGTGTCAGATCTACGAGAACGAACCCTGGCACTACGAACTGCGCACCGATGCGCCCGATCACGGGTGCCCGCGCATGTACGCCGACCCCACCCGGGATCCGAGGATGCGGCAGTGACCGGCAGTGAGCGAGGACGGACGATGACGCAGGTGGAGACGGCGAAGACGGCGGAGACGGCACAAGCGGCGGAGGCGGCGGAGATGGGGGAGACGGTAGAAGCGGCGGAGACCGAGCAGGGCGGTGCCGGCCTCCGGGGGGCCGGCCCACGGAGACGTGGCGAAGCTATGCGCCGAGCCATCCGCATCGGCCTCCGGCCGGGTCCCTGGAAGCGCGGCCTGGTCCTCGCGGCACTGGCGGTGCTGCTGGGCCTGTGCATGCTGCTGCACGCCAGGATTCCGAACCGGATCGGGAATCTCGGCAGCCTGATGGAGACGACCCTGCCGTGGTTCGGCCTGTTCATCCCGGCGCTGCTGGCCGGCGCGCTGTGGCGCCGCTCGGCCTCCGCGATGACCGCGCTGCTGCTGCCGGTGGCCGCATGGCTGCACCTCTTCGGTGGGCTTCTCAGCGACAAGTCGCACCAGGGCGGCGACCTCATGCTCGTCAGCCACAACGTCCGCGCGGACAACCCCGACCCGGTGGCCACCGCCCGCGACCTGGCCGCCTCCGGCGCTGACGTGCTGGCCCTGGAGGAGATCACTGCTCAGGCGAGGCCGCTGTACGAGAAGGAACTGGCGAAGGAGTACCCGCACCACACGGTGCAGGGCACGGTCGGGTTGTGGAGCAAGCTGCCGCTTACGGACACCCGGCCGGTCGACACCATGATGGATTACGGACCCCTGGCGGACACGAAGCCGGCCCACGTCAAGATGACGTACAACCGGGCGTTGCGTACCACTGTGACCACGAAGCAGGGACGGCTGGCGGTGTACGTGGCTCATATGGGATCGGCACGGGTGAATCCCAGGACGGGCTTCTCGGCAGACTCGCGGGACAGAAATGCCCAGGCGCTCGGCAAGGCCATCGCCGCGGAACAGAATGAGCGGGTGGTGCTGCTCGGCGATCTGAACGGCACCATGGACGACCGCGCGTTCGCCGACATCACCTCGCGGTTGCGTTCGACGCAGGAGGTGGCCGGGAGTGGGTTCGGCTTCAGCTGGCCGGCCACGTTCCCAGTGGTGCGGATCGACCAGATACTGGTCCGCGGCGTGCAGCCGACGAGTTCCTGGTCACTGCCGGCCACGGGCAGCGATCATCTGCCGGTGGCGGCCAGGATCAACTGGTGAACACCGGCGGGGCTGAGTGCCGGAACAGCGGAGGGCTGTCGCTGCTGCGATGGTGGTGCGTGGCCGGCCGACCGTTGGCGCGGCGTGGCAGTGAGCGGTGTCCGCAGGTGCATGCTCGTGTTCATGCAGAGACTCGACATCACCCGGGCTCCGGCCGCCTCGGCTTCCATGATCGTGCGCAGGCCCGCGGTGGAGGTGTGCGAAGCGTTCACGGATCCGTCGGTCACGACCCGGTTCTGGTTCAGCCGGAGCAGCGGCCGCATGGTCGAGGGGGCGGAGCTGCGCTGGGAGTGGGAGGCCTATGGCGCATCGGTACAGGTGTGGGTGAAGGTCGTGGAGGAGGGGCGCCTGATCCGCTTCGAGTGGGGCAACTACGAGCAGCCGACCCAGGTCGAGGTGGTCTTCACGCCGCGGCCTGCGAACGCCACGCTCGTAGAGGTCACGGAGACGGGCTTCCAGGGCTCGGGGGACGCGACACTGCGCTGGGTCAACGACACGGTCGGCGGTTTCACCACGGCGCTGTGCGCGCTGAAGGCACTGTTGGAACACGGCATCGAACTGGGTGCGGTAGCAGACCACCATCCGGCCTGACCGGCCCCACGGCGGTCTTGCTCCGGTCTGGATCGGCCCCACGTCCTCCCTGCTTCGGGCTGGACTGGCTCCGCCTCGTCCTTGCTCGGGGCCCGTCCCAGGGCCCGGCAGGGCGCAGCAGATGACCGGCACCGGACCGGCGTGGCCCAGCAGATGACCGGTGCCGGACCGGCGTGGCCCCCTCGCGACGCGTCATCGTCCACCGACCCGCGGGGTGGGGGCCGCAACCCGCCGGGCATGCGGCGGGCGCCCGGCGGAAGGTCGGCCGCGGTGTGGATCAGGACGAGAAGACGGCGCCCCTGAGGCCCGCAGTGCGGTGGAGGCAGTCGAGGCGTTCGTAGAGGGCGCGGACGAGGCGGGCGAGGTTCTGCACTCGGGCCATCGTGGCGCGGGGCGGCGCTGACAGGCGTCGCTCGGTTTCGCCGAGCAGGATCTC
Organism: Streptomyces sp. NPDC050703; assembly: GCF_040654435.1. Lineage (NCBI taxonomy): Bacteria > Bacillati > Actinomycetota > Actinomycetes > Kitasatosporales > Streptomycetaceae > Streptomyces > Streptomyces sp. NPDC050703. The sequence goes on along the minus strand of NZ_JBFAHX010000048.1, from coordinate 13,265 downwards.
GCTGAGGTCACGCGTCATGCTGTCCTCGGGCAGCTGGATGCAGAGGCGCCGCAGGTTCTCGGCAAGGACGCGGGCCTGGGCCGCCAGTTGCCGCGCGAGACGTTCGTAGTCGCGCGGCTGGAGCGACGTCTCGTGTGCGGACAAGGACAGTACGGCCGGGGCGAGCGACAGGTACAGCTCACGGTCGAGCGGCAACGTCTCCTCGGAGACGTCGTATGCGGAAAGTGCCAAAGGTGTGGTCATCACGATCTCCCCATGGGACATCTCGGGGTCTGGGCCGCGCAGTTCGGAAGGGCTAATATCCTCGTCGGCCGCCTTTCGCTGCAAGTACATCTGCAATTGCATCCGCAAGAACGGTCGTGCGGGGCTCGATTCACGCCACCGTACGCACGAGGCCCGACCTGGACCGAGACAGTTCGCACAGCGAGGAGACAGACAGGTGCAGTCACTGCCCAACGGCATATGCGCCAGCGCCATCGAGGGCGCGGCGTGGCGCAAGAGCCGCCGGAGCAACCCGAATGGCAACTGCGTTGAGCTGGCCGCTCTCGCCGACGGCGGGGTAGCGGTGCGCAACTCCCGGGACACGGGCGGCCCCGCGCTGGTCTACACCCGCGACGAGATCGCGGCCTTCGTCCAGGGAGCCAAGGACGGCGACTTCGACGACCTGGCGGGGCTCGCCTGACGCATATGTCGGCCGAATAGTCACCACGGCTGTACGAACAGTAGGGCCGGTGGGAGAATGAACCGTTAGTCGACGGACAGGGGAGTCAGCATGGTTGCCGCCCAGCCGGGGCGAGTCCCGCCTATGCGCCGTCACATCGAGCACCCCCGGGGTGGGCCGACGGTTCTCCGGATCGTTCTGGGGACGCAGCTGCGTCGGCTGCGGGAGGCCGCCGGGATCACCCGGGAGGCCGCCGGTGACGCCATCCGCGGTTCACACGCCAAGATCAGCCGTCTGGAACTGGGCCGCGTCGGCTGCAAAGAGCGTGACGTGGCCGATTTGCTGACGCTCTATCGGGTCACGGACGAGAAGGAGCGCGCTGAGTTCCTGGCGCTGGCCCGCGGGACCAGCGAGCCGGGGTGGTGGCACCGGTACAACGACGTACTGCCCGGCTGGTTCGAGACGCTCCTCGGCCTGGAGGAAGCGGCCTCCGTCATCCGCACCTACGAAGTGCAGTTCGTGCCGGGGCTCCTGCAGACGGAGGAGTACGCCCTCGCCGTATGCCGACTGGGCAACCCGCAGGCGTCCGGCAAGGAGATCGATCGCCGGGTGGAACTGCGCATGCAGCGCCAAGTCCTGCTCACCGCGCCCAACGCGCCCCGGCTCTGGGCCGTGCTCGACGAGGCGTGTCTGCGGCGTCCGCTCGGCGGCGCCGATGTCATGGCGGCCCAGTTGCGGCACCTGCTGGAGATGACACGCCTGCCCAACGTCACCGTGCAGATCGCCCCGTTCGACCTCGGCGGGCATGCGGCGGCCGGCGGGCCGATCACGATCCTGCGCTTCCTTGAGCCGGACCTGCCCGACATCGTCTACCTGGAGCAACTGACCAGCGCGCTCTACCTGGACAAGCGCGACGACGTCGACCACTACCTCGCCGTGACCGACCAGCTCAGCGCCCAGGCCGCGTCCCCGCGCGACTCACAGGCCATCCTGGAGGACATGATCAGGACGATGGAGAAGAGGTAGTCGTCCGGGTGCGGCCTGCCTACGTGCGCAAGGGGCCGGCCACCGCGCACCGGGCTAGCCCTTGCGGGCGACTCCGCCGTACTCGATCCACTCCATGGTCAGCTGCTTGGGGCCGATGTCCGCGTCCGGCTTCCAGGTCGACACCTCGACCAGGCCGGGTTCGAGGATCTCCAGGCCGTCCAGGAACGAGCCGAGCTCGGCGGCCGTACGGACCCGGCCCCATTGGCCGTGGGTGCTGACCCGCATGAACTCGGTGACGAAGTCGCGGGTCGCCTGGTCCTCGCTGACGAGCTGGCACACGACGAGGAAACTGCCGTCGACCAGGCGGTCCGCGACGCGCTTGATCAGACCGGCGGGGTCGTCGGCGTCCGGGATGCAGTGCAGTACGGACACGAACAGCGCGGCGACCGGCTTCTCGAAATCGATCAGCCGCTCCACCTCGGGGTGGCCCATGATGCCCGCGGTGTCACGCATGTCGGCCTGGATGACCGCCGTGTTCTGGTTCTCCTCCAGAAGCGCGCGGCCGTGGGCCAGCACGATGGGGTCGCTGTCCACGTAGACCACGCGTGAGTCCGGGTCGACCCGCTGGGCGACCTGGTGGACGTTGTCCTGCGTCGGCAGACCTGAGCCGTGGTCGATGAACTGCCGGATGCCTTGCTCCTCCGCCAGCCAGCGGACCACCCGCCGCAGGAAGCGGCGATTGTTGATGGCCAGGACCTGCGTGCTGGGCACGACCTTGTTCAGTTCCTCGCAGGCATCACGGTCCACGGCGTAGTTGTCCTTGCCGCCGAGGTAATAGTCGTACATGCGCGCCACGCTGGGGACGCTGACGTCAACGGTGGTGGGCTGTGGTCGCGCGTCCTGGCTCATGTCCTGCTCTCCCGTCGCCCGGGCGCCCCCGGCTGGGCACCGCGACCGGCCGTCCCGCAAGAGAGGGCCGTGCCGGTAGGAGGACCAACATACCTATCGGCAGGGCCTGTTGCAGTCCCTCGATCCCAAACCGTCGTGCACAAGGACGGCCACTGTCGCAAGGTACTGGTCTTCTTGGCCGAAACACGCCCCACCCGTGCGGCGGTTTACCGCCGGCGGCCCGGCCGACGGGGTTCCGGGCATGCCGGGCCGAACCTGTTCAGCCGCGGCCGTCGAGCAGCAGGTGCGCGGCCACCTCCGCTCCGTCGTCGCGGACCTGGGCGGAGAGGGCCCGTGCCCGGGCGCGGGTCTCGGGGGAGAGAGCCGTCTTGACCGCCAGGCCCAGGGACTCGGCGGTCGGGGGCGTGTCATCGTGTGCCGCGCCGATGCCCAGGTCCGCCACGCGGCCGGCCCAGTACGGATTGTCCGACATCTGCAGTCCCACCACGACCTGCGGCGCGCCCGCACGGGCGGCCGTCATCGTCGTACCCGCGCCACCGTGGTGCAGCACGGCGGCCACTTCGCCGAACAGGCGCTGGTGGTTGACCTCGCCGATGGCGAAGCAGTCGTCCCGGTCGTCGGTCAGGCCGAGTTCTGCCCAGCCTCGGGAGACGAGTGCGCGAAGCCCCTGCGCGCGGATCGCCTCGACGGCGTCACGGGCCATGTCCTTCGACGCGTGCATGCTGCCGAAGCCCACGTAGACCGGCGGGGCACCCGCGTCGAGGAACGCCAACAGGTCGTCGGGGAGCGGGCGTTCGTCCCGCAGGCTCCATGCTCCCGTCTGTACGACGTCCGTGCCCTGGACCTGCCGCCACGGACCCAGGACCGGGTCCGCCGCCAGCCACGGCCGGTCGGTGAAGACGTGGTCGCGGACGTTGTCCACCGGTGGCAGGCCGAGCGCTGTCCGGTGGCGGTTGAGCGCCTCGCCGAACTGGGCGTTCACGTTGCGCGCGTCCAGCTCCCATCGGGCCAGGTTGTCGGTCACCTCCGGCTCCGCCCAGCCAGGCCGCGGTGGCGGGGCGTGGTGCGGTGAGGGCAGATGGACCGCCGCATAGCTCGCGTACACATAGCGGATGCCCGCGGCCTCGGCCACCGAGCGCGCGGCGACCTGCGCCAGCCCTGCCGCCACCAGGACGTCACACCCCTCGGCCGCCGAGGGCAGGATGTCGAATTGCGCGTCGACCAGCCCGTTCCGGTAGCGGGACAGGTCCGCCGCCGACGGCAGAGCCGTCCCGCTCATCAACTCCCGTACCGGCGGACCGATCGGCACCAGCTCGATGCCGAGCCCAGCCAGTCGCCGCGCGAACTCCGCGTCCGGCGGGGCGCACATCCGCACCTCCACACCGAGCGCGCCGAGCCGCACCGCGAGTGCCACCAGCGGTTCGACATCGCCACACGTCCCGTATGTGGACAACAGCACCCGCATCCTGCGTCCTCTTCCGCTCAGTCCTGCCCCGAGACGCACCATGCCCGCCCGCACGCTCCGAGAGCGGTGCCCCGGCGTCGGCGACGCGTCGGCCATGGCGGGTGTGCGGGCAGCAGTGTACGGGGCGTGGGGCTCGCGGCCTCGGGGACAACGGCAGCAGCCCCGTCCACCGGGCCTTCGTGGGCTGCCCGTGGTCCTTGCGGATCAACACACCCTCTCGCGTGATGCCACCCCGGTGACTACGGTGATCGCCGGCGTGCCCCGTCCGACGTCGCGGCCCCGGCCAGGGCGCCGCCCGTATGCGGGGAGGCGCGCCGGGCCTCTGATCGCCGACACCACCTGGAAGCAACGATGCACAGCTCGTCCGCGCCCCTTCCCGATGCTTCGATCATCCTGCCCTGCGCCGGATTCGGCACGCGCTTCGAGGCGCCGTACTCGAAGGAGCTGCACAGCCTGGCTCCCGGGGTCACCGTGCTCGACCGGAGCCTGGAAGCCGTCGTCGAACTGGCCGAGAGCGGACTCGACGTGCGTCTCGTCGTGGTGATCAGACCGCACAAACTGGACACGATACGGTACCTCGCGCGCTATGCCGACACCTTCCGACTGGTCTTCGTCTACCAGGACGAGTCGTACGGACCGGGACTCGACGGCGCGATCCGGTCCGCCCTGCCGCTGACGCGGGGGCCGGTCGCGCTGGTGCTGCCTGACATCGTTATCTCCGGCGCGGGCGGTACCGGCCATCTTCTCGCCGCGCTGCGGAGCACCGGGGAGAACGGCTGGAGCGTGGTGGCCGCCGAGGAGCACGACCCCGTCAGGCTCCGGCAGATGGGCGCCCTTGCCGTGGTGGAGGACGGCGACTTCGCGACGGTCAAGGCGGCCACCGAGAAGCCGGCGGATCCCTCGGGGTTCAACGCCTTCTGGGGCATGGTGGTGGCCGCCGAGGACGAGGCGCACCGGTTGCCCGACGTGGTGAGCGCAGGGGCGGAGAGCCCGCTGCCCGGGGCGGTCGCCCGCATGGTGGAGACGATCACGAACTACAACACCGCCGCCGGCTGACCCTGCGGGCCGACCGTGCCGCCCGCTCACTCCGGAGCGATGCCCGCGTCTCAGACCGTCTCCCGCGCCTCGCTCCGCGGGCGGGACAGTTGCGCGCGCAGGCGCTGCCGGTCGGGCTTGCCCACCGTGGTCAGCGGGATGGCGGACAGCACGTGGAGGGCTTCGGGGGCGTAGATCCGGCCTTTGCGGGTCGTGACGAACTCACGGATCTCCGCCAGGTCCGGCCGGTGCCCCGCAGTGGGCACCACGGCGGCGTGGACGTGCTCCACCGCTTCGTCGTCCCGCGCGCCGAAGACCGTGCACTGGGCCACGGAGGGATGGCGCAGGAGCAGTTCCTCCAGCTCGGCGGGGTAGACGTGGCCGCCGACGACCACGATCATCTCCTTGATGCGGTCCACGATGTAGAGGTAGCCGCGCTCGTCCAGGTAGCCGACGTCGCCGGTGTGGACCCAGCCGTCGCGCAGCACCTGGGCCGTGAGTTCGGGCTGCTTCCAGTAACTCTGCATCGCGTACGGGGAGCGGACCACGACTTCGCCCCGGCTCCCCGTGGGCAGGGTGGCTCCGTCGGCGTCGCGGATCTCGATGTGTACGCCGGGCATGGCCCTGCCGACCGTCAGATGCCCCTCGGGCCCGGTCATCTCCTGTTCGCCGGGCCCCGTTTCGGTGATGAGCTGGGCCTCGGCCTGCCCGTACCAGCCGTAGAGCACGGGGCCCAGAGCCGCTGCCGCCTGGCGCAGCCGGGCGGGAGAGGCGGCGGTGCCGCCGTAGGTGACGCGTCTCAGGCTCGACAGGTCGGTGCCGGCCAGCGCCGGGTGATCGAGGAGCTGGTAGAGGAGCGGGGGCAACAGCCAGGTGTCGGTGATGCGTTCGCGCTCGATGGTGGCCAGTACGTCGGCGGGCTCGAAGCCGTGGCGCAGCACCACCGATCCACCCTGGTAGAGGGTGCGGTCGACCAGCAGTCCTGCCAGGTGGGCCAGAGCGGTGCAGGCCAGGAAGCGCGGCGGGTCACCGGCGCCCGCCAGCCGGTCCCCGAGCCCTCCGCGGTAGGGGCCGTGAGCCATGCGGATGCCCTTGGGCACGCCGGTGGTACCTCCGGTGTAGCCGATGCGCCAGTCGTCGTCGGGACCCACCTGCGACGGCAGCGGCGTCGCCGGACGCCGCAGGGCCAGGGCCAGGACGTCTTCGCCGTTCGTGGTCGGTCCCATCGACAGCATGGGCAGCTCCTCGGCCGACGGCGGCAGATCGCGCCGCAACTCCCGCCGCAGCTCCTCCGCCAGCTGGCGCTGCCGCCCGTCCGCCAGGAGCATGCGGCAGTCGGCACTGGTCACGATGGACGCCATGGTCGGTGCGCTCATGCCGTCGTACAGGCAGACCACCCGGGCGCCGGCGAGGTTGGCGGCATAGCGGGCCACCAGGGCCTCCACAGTGTTGCCGGTGAGCAGGGCGACCGTGGTGCCGACGGCCGCCCCGCGCTCCCGCAGTTCCGCCGCGAGGCCGTACACCTGGTCACGGAAGCCGGCGGCGGTCGTCGTCTTCCCCTCCGCGTCCGTGATGACGGTGCGCCCGGGGTCGGCGGACAAGGTGGCGAGGACGGCCTCGACGTAACTGGTGAAGGGGTCGGGTGCTCCATGGTGCTGCGACATCAGCGCTCCCGTTCGAGGAGGTCAAGGGATCAAGGGACCAGGGGACCGGGGGCCCGGGGAACAGCGGACCGGGGATCAGGGGATCTGGGGGTCAAGGGGCCGGGGTATCGGAGGGTCCGGGTCCGGTGGACGTACCCGACGTTAGAGGCCGCCGCTCATACCTTCCACGACCAGTTCTGTCATGTACTCATGACGAGTGAGGCATGAAGTGGTCCACGGCGATGCGGCGGAACGTCTCGGCCGCCGGTGAGAGGTAGGCGTCCTTGCGCCACACGAGGCTGAGGGTCCGGTGGGCGTCCGGGGTGTCGAGGCGTGCCCAGGCGATGGGCCAGTGCTCGCCGAGGGCACGTCGTGCGACAGCGGGCATCAGGCCGATGCCCAGTCCGCTTCCGATCAGCCCCGGGGTCGCCGCGGCCTCGTCGCCCTCGCACACCACCCGCGGCTGCAACCCCTCGCGGGCGAACAGCGCCTCCAGGAGCACGCGTTGCCAGTGCCCGGCACGCGTACTGACGAACTCCTCGTCGGCGAGCTCGGACACCGCGACGTGCTCCCGGTCCGCCAGACGATGACCGCGCGGCACGGCGAGGAACACCTCCTCCCGGGCCAGGGCCACCGCGTCGAGCCCCGCTCCGGCCAACGGCTGCGAGGCGACGGCGTAGTCCACGTCGGCGGCGGCCAGAAGGCGCCGCATGGACTGCACGGAGGCCTGTTGCAGATGCACGCTGACGCCGGGGCTGTGCGTCCGGAAGACCGCAAGCACCTCCGCGAGCTGCAGCAGCGTCTCCGCCGCGATGGCGACCCGCCCGGGGCCCGCACCCGCGGCGTCCGCCATCTCGCGCCGCGCGTCGTCCAGTTCGGCCATGGCGCGGTCGATCCGTCGCAGGAAGGCGGCGCCGTGCTCGTTGAGGCGTATCCGACGGCCCTGGCGATCGAACAGCAGGACTCCGAGTTCCGACTCCAGCCGGCTGATCGTGCGGCTCACCGATGGCTGGGCGACGCGCAACTCCTGTGCGGCGCGGCTGATGTGCTGATGGCGGGCCACGGCTTGGAAGTAGCGCAGCGAGAGAAGGTCCATGGCGACAGTCTCACCCCGCTCCCACGCGAACCCCTCCGGCAGGTGGGGCGCCCTCAGGAGACGGCAGAGCGGGGCGCCCTCAGAACACGGACCAGCCCGTCACCGTGGTGAAGTGGTCGAGCGCCGCCACACCCGCCACGGAGTTGCCGTACGAGTCCAGGCCGGGACTCCAGACGCACAGGGTGCAGCGCCCCGGGATCACCGCGACGATGCCGCCGCCGACGCCGCTCTTGCCCGGCAGGCCGACGCGGTACGCGAAGCTGCCCGCCGCGTCATACGTGCCGCAGGTGAGCATGACCGCGTTGACCTGCTTCGCCTCGCGCGCGGGCAGCAGGCGTGAGCCGTCGCCGCGCAGGCCGTGCCGGGCCAGGAACGCCGCCGAGCGCGCGAGGTCGCGGCAGCTCATACGGATCGCGCACTGCCGGAAGTAGTGTTCGAGCACCGTGTTCACGGGATTGTCGAGGTTGCCGTAGCTCGCCATGAAGTGCGCGAGAGCCGCGTTGCGGTCGCCGTGCTCGGCCTCGGAGGCCGCGACCACCGGGTCGAAGGCGACATCCGGGTTGCCGCTCTCCGCGCGCAGGAAATCCAGCATCGTCGTCGCCGCGTCCCCGGTGAGACTCTGCAGCCGGTCCGTGACGACCAGCGCGCCGGCGTTGATGAAGGGGTTGCGCGGGATGCCGTTCTCGTATTCGAGCTGGACCAGCGAGTTGAAGGGGTTGCCGGACGGCTCCGTGCCGACCCGGTCCCAGATGCGCTCGCCGCCCTCGGCGAGGACCAGCGCGAGGCTGAAGGCCTTCGAGATGGACTGGACGGAGAACGGCTCCTGCCAGTCGCCCACCCCGTGGACCTCGCCGTTCACATCGGCGACCGCGATGCCGAAACGCTCGGCGTCCACACCCGCGAGTGCCGGGATGTACTGGGCGACCTGGCCGCGACCCACCAGCGGCCGGGCGAAGGCGGCGACTTCTTCGAGCACGGCCTGATAGTCCACGAACTGAGCTTTCTGCAAGTACGGCGCGGCCCTTTCGTCCTGAAAAGCCGCCGGTCACGGGCTATGTCATCGGCCGCGGCCACAGGATAACGCCTGGCCGGCTCACACCTCCCGCTCGCTCCCCAGGCGGCTCAGCGCCCGCATGGCCTCGCGCTCGACGCGTGCCAGATCACCGAGGACGGTGCCTGCCTGTACGAGGTGCCGCTCGTCGCCCGTCTCACCGGCTCGGGTGATCAGTGCCGCGGTCTCCGTCCACAGGGTGGCCGCCTCTGCGTACAGCGCGTGGCCGGTGCGCAGATGGCCGCTGTCGACCAGTTGGGCGCACTCGGCGAGGAAGTCGCGGTAGAGGTTGCGGAACAGAGCGCCGCCGGTGCCGGCGCGCTCCATGAGGAGGGCGGCCTGCGGCAGGTCCCGCCGCGGGTCTTCGGCCCGCCGGAGCCATGTGCGTACCAGCTTGCCGGCCTTCTCGATGCCGCGGTGGCCCAGGTTGGCGATGGGCGGGTCGAGGAAGGCGGCGGCGCAGGCCGTGATGGCGGGCACGATCTGCCGTGCCGGGGAGGGCAGGTTCGCCGGAACGGTGAGGGTGAAGGACCGGTGCTTGGCGCTCATCGGGCCACGCGCGGCTCTGGCCAGGGCGAGGCTGCTCAGGCTGGTGGTCACCGCTCCGCCCTGCTGGTCGGTGTCCACCAGGTGGGCGTGGTGGTCGTCGTAGCCGTACATGGCGACGACATGACCGCCGAAGTGCACCTTCGACCCGAAGTAGTCCAGGTGACAGCTGTCGAGCTGGAGCCCGACGGGGCGGCCCGCGTCGATCGGCGCCACGACATCGGCCCACGCCTTGCGCGCGGAGGTGGTCTCCCGGACCACGAGGTCGAGCCCGAGTCCGGCGGCCAGGTTCCTGGTGAGTTCGAACGGCTTCACCCGGCCCCCGAGGAAGGGGCAAGCCATGTTCTTGCTGTCCCAGTAGATGAAGGAAAGGCCGGAGCCGAGGCCGAAGAGCATGGGTTCGGACAGGTCGAGTCCCTGGTGTCGCAGCAGCACCCCCAGCGCCGTCGTCTCGCAGTGCCGCGTACCGCGGGCGTCGACGCCTTTCACCGTGGTCATCCGGTCTCCGGGAAGGGGGTGTGGCGGCCCTCGGTGTGGCGGCCCTCGGGGTGGGGACCGTACCAGTCCAGGCAGATGAGGGTGGCGTCGTCGGCCAGGTTGCCGTCGCAGGCGTCGGCGACCGCGGCGGTCAGGGCCCGTACGGTCTCCCGGGGGTGCTCACCGGCGGTGTCGTGGATCAGGGCGGGCAGGTCGACGGTGTTCGCCCGGCGTTCCTGCATGCCGTCGGTGTACAGGACCAGGCGGTCACCGGGGCGCAGGTCCAGGTCCTCGACGCGGTAGGGGGTGGGGGAGGGGACGCCGAACGGCAGGTTGGGGGCCAGGGGCAGCTCCTCCACCGAACCGTCGCGCAGGCGCAGCGGCCGGGGGTGCCCCGCGTTCACGAGCTGGGCGCTGCTGCCGTCGAGGGCGATGCGCAGCAGTTGGCCGGTGGCGAGGGTTCTGTGGCCGTGGTCGAGCAGGGCCTGATGGGTCTGGCGGGCCTGCTCGACCAGGCTGTGGCCGGTGCGGCGGGCGCCGCGTGAGGCGTTGACCAGGAGCGTGGCCATGAGGGCGGCGTCGACGTCGTGGCCCATGGCATCGGTGATGGACAGGTGCAGCACGTCGCGGTCGAGGGCGTAGTCGTAGGTGTCGCCGGCGATCTGGTTGGCGGGCAGCAGCGCCGCGGCGAAGGTGAACTCCGCCGCCTCGCAGGACGGGGCCGAGGGCAGCAGCTGGCGCTGGATCTCGGCGGCCAGGCTCACCGGGATGGTGCGCTGGCCCCAGAAGTACAGGTCGGTGAAGCGGCGGTCGGTGACGACGATGTACGCCAGCGCGTGCGCGGTCTCCGCCACCTGCTCCAGTACGTCCTGCGCGACGCACGGAAGGAAGAGTTCCAGGACGCCGATGGTGTCACCCCGGTTGGTCACCGGGGCGATCACGTGGTGGCCTCGGTCGCCCGCGGGGGTCTGGACCAGCTTCTGGGTGCGCAGGACCTCGTCGTAGTCGCTGCCGGCGAGCGGGATCTGCTCGGCGTGGCCGTCGTGAAGCACCTCACCCTCCTCGCTCACCCGCACCATCTGCCGGCCGATGATGTCGACGAACAGGAATGAGACGTATCGTGCGCCGAATCGGTCGCGAAGATTGCGCGCGACCACGTCGAGAGATGCTCCCGGCGCGGCGTCCTCCGCTGCCGCGAGTACATCTGCCAGTCCGATCCGGTTCTGTGCCATGGTGGCCTCCTTCACTCTGGTGACCTCATGCCCCGGTGATCCCGGACAAGACAGCTTGGCCGGCGGTCGGCCCGTCCGCGCCGGTCGGGTGGGTGTCAGGGCCGCCGGGTCACGTCCGGTCGCCCTTGTGGTCGCCGGGGTCCAGGACGTCGCGCCGACCGGTGACCTCGGCCTCGTCGAGTCGCGTCATCGCGGGGTGGTGCAGGTCGAAGGCGGGGGATTCGGAGCGGACCTTGGGCAGGGTGACGAAGTTGTGGCGGGGCGGCGGGCAGGAGGTGGCCCACTCCAGGGAGCGGCCGTAGCCCCAGGGGTCGTCGACGTTGACGCGTTTGCCCTGGTGAGCGGTCTTCCACACGTTGTAGAGGAAGGGCAGCGTGGACAGGCCGAGCAGGAAGGCGCCGATGGAGGAGATGGTGTTGAGCGCGGTGAAGCCGTCCGCGGCGAGGTAGTCGGCGTAGCGGCGCGGCATGCCTTCGGCGCCGAGCCAGTGCTGGACGAGGAAGGTGGTGTGGAAGCCGACGAACAGCGTCCAGAAGTGAATCCGCTCCAGCCGCGCGTCGAGCATCGTGCCGGTCATCTTCGGCCACCAGAAGCTGAAGCCACCGAACATGGCGAAGACGATCGTGCCGAAGAGCACGTAGTGGAAGTGGGCGACGACGAAGTAGCTGTCGGTGACGTGCCAGTCCAGGGGAGGGGAGCCGAGGATCACCCCGGTGAGACCGCCGAAGAGGAACGTCATCAGGAAGCCCACCGCCCAGAGCATCGGCGGCTCGAACGACAGTGACCCCTTCCACATCGTGCCGATCCAGTTGAAGAACTTCACGCCCGTGGGGACGGCGATCAGATACGTCATGAAGGAGAAGAACGGCAGCAGCACGGCGCCGGTGGCGAACATGTGGTGGGCCCACACGGTGACGGAGAGACCGGTGATGGCGATGGTGGCGCCGACCAGCCCCATGTACCCGAAGATCGGCTTGCGGGAGAAGACCGGCAGGATCTCGGTGATCACCCCGAAGAAGGGCAGCGCGAGGATGTACACCTCCGGATGGCCGAAGAACCAGAAGAGGTGCTGCCACAGGATCGCCCCGCCGTTCTCGGGGGCGAAGACCTGGGCGCCGAAGCGGCGGTCGGCCTCCAGGACGAGCAGTGCCGCCGCCAGTACGGGGAAGGCGAGCAGGACCAGGACCGAGGTGAGCAGCACGTTCCAGGTGAAGATCGGCATCCGGAACATGGTCATGCCCGGCGCCCGCATGCAGATGATCGTGGTGATGAAGTTGACCGAGCCGAGGATGGTGCCGAACCCGGACAGGGCCAGCCCCATGATCCACAGGTCCCCGCCGATGTAGGGGGTGCGCTCGCCGCCGCTGAGCGGGGTGTAGGCCGTCCAGCCGAAGTCGGCGCCGCCCTGTGGGGTGAGAAAGCTGCTGAGCACGATCAGACCGCCGAAGAGGAACAGCCAGTACGACAGCATGTTCAGCCGGGGGAAGGCCACGTCGGGCGAGCCGATCTGCAGCGGCATGATGGCGTTGGCGAACCCGGCGAAGGTCGGGGTGGCGAAGAGTAGCAGCATGATCGTGCCGTGCATGGTGAAGGACTGGTTGTACTGCTCGGGGGAGAGCAGTTGCAGACCGGGGCGGGCCAGCTCGGCCCGGACGGCCATGGCGAGTACTCCGCCGATCAGGAAGAAGGCGAATGACGTGATGAGGTAGAGGTGTCCGATCCTCTTGTGATCCGTCGTGGTCAGCCAGGAGACGATCACCTGCCCTCGGTGGCGGCGCCTTCCTACCGGTACGAGCGTGGTCGGCTCTGTCTGTGCAGTCATTGCTTCCCCATGTGGGCTCGGATGCCGTCTTCCGGTGCATGCCGTTTCGTCCGGCGAATGCGGGCTTCTGTTTTCTTCCGGTCTTCGGTCTTCTTTCTGGCCATTTGCCATATTTTGTTCATCAAGTTCTCGAATGACGTGTCAGGACGGCGTGCGACGCGCCGACGCGCCCCCGGCATTCGCCGAATCACCGAATGAGCCGGACGTACACCGGTGACTTTCGGCCGCTGCTCGGCCGCTCGGTACGGGAGCGGACCCCTGAGGCGGCCCGGAGCGGACGCGCGAAGACCCCGGAGGGGGCGGACATACAGGGAAGCGGGCCTGCCGGTCATGACCGGCAG